>PABD01000082.1 GCA_002702685.1 Planctomyces sp. | reverse complement strand
GAAAACGTCGCCGCCCAGGGGGACCCGACTAAGTTTGCGTTCGCGCGCACGTTCCTGAACGAGGACCGCCTGGACTTCAGTTTCAGCGGGCTTAAAACAGCCGTCCTCTACCAGGCGGAGGGAACGCCCGGGGCGATGAAGCAACCTCCCCCACTCGACGATCAGCGCATCGCGGATCTCGCCGCGAGTTTTCAGGCTGCCGTGGTGGATGTCCTCGTGGGGAAATGCCGTCAGGCCCTCGCACAGAATGGCCTCAACCGACTTCTCATCGGAGGCGGTGTTGCCGCAAATGGAGCGTTCCGTCAGGCCCTCGCGGAAATGACTGCCGCGAACGACTTTGAACTCTACATTTCCCCTCGGGAATACTGCACCGACAATGCAGGGATGGCGGCGATCGCGTGGGAACATTATGAACGTGGAGAACTCGCCGACTTGTCCATTGATGTCACCCCCGGCCTCGTCCGAAAGTCGTAATTCCCGACGCGTCCCGTTTTCCTTTTCACATTTTCACCTCCTCGCCCTAAAATGAGGAAAGGCCCCGTCGGCCGGCATCTTCACCCATCCAGACTCCCGCCAGAGTGGGTTTGCCTCCCGGCGACATATTTAGTAACATTAAATAAGTATTCGCCGATATAACCCTGCCCGGAATCTCCCTTCTCCCCTTCCGTTGGACTGCTGATGAAGTTTTTCTCTCTCTCGCTTTTCACCGCGCTGATATTCGCCTCCGGGTTCTGCTCCCGAATGGCGACCGCCACCGAGGCGGATGCCGCGCCGTCGGCGCCCGAATTCACCGCCGAACAGCTGGAGTTTTTCGAAACGAAAGTCCGTCCGATATTGAAGAGCGAATGCTATCAATGCCATTCGGCTCGCAAACAGGAAGGCAACCTCCGTCTCGACGCCCGCACCCTCATTCTGGAAGGGGGCGACAGTGGCGCCGCAATCGAACCGGGCGATCCCGCCGCAAGTACGCTGATCAGCGCGGTGAAACGCGAAGGCTACGAAATGCCGCCGAAAAAGGTTCTGCCTGAGGAGCAGGTGGCGATCCTCACGAAATGGGTCGAAATGCACGCCCCCTGGCCCGCCGATGAAGCGATTCCGGAAGTGATCGACGAACGGGCGGAGCTACAGGAAAAAGGAGAACATCACTGGGCTTTCCAACCTGTCACCGAGGTCGCGACCCCCGAGGTCGCCGATGCGGACTGGATCAGTACTCCGGTCGATGCCTTTATTCTGAAACAACTCGAACAGGAACAGATGAGCCCCTCCGCTCCCGCCGAGCGCGCGGAACTCATTCGCCGTGTCTACTACGACATGACGGGGCTCCCGCCGAGTATCGCCGAGGTCAAAGCCTTCGTCGAAGATACGCGGCCCGAAGCTTACGCTGAACTCGTCGATCGGTTGCTCGCGTCACCTCACTATGGTGAAAAATGGGGGCGTCACTGGCTCGACCTCGTCCGCTACGCGGAGACCAACAGCTATGAGCGCGACGACGCCAAGCCCTTTGTCTGGAAGTACCGCGACTATGTCATCAAATCCTTCAACGATGACAAACCGTATGACGAGTTCCTCAAGGAACAACTCGCGGGAGATGAACTCGCTCCGGATGATCCCGACTCAATCATCGCTACCGGTTACTATCGCCTCGGCATCTGGGATGACGAACCCGCCGATCGCGAACTTGCCTATTATGACGACATGGACGACATCGTCTCGACGACCAGCGAAGTTTTCATGGGGCTTACCTTCGGTTGCGCCCGCTGTCACGACCACAAGCTCGACCCGATCACGCAGAAGGATTACTACAGCCTGCTCTCTTTCATGCGGAATGTGAAACGGTACGGAGTCCGCTCCGGTGAAACCGTAAACGAAGCATCGATTCGGGAAATCGGAACCGCCGAAGAAAAAGCGAAATACGCCAAGACCATGGCCGAGTATCAGTCGCGTCGGGACGAACTGGAAACGCAGCTTTCCGTCCTGACAAAACCAGTGGTCGATCAATTGCAGGGGGTCGACAAGGAAGAATGGCAATATGAGAACCGCCGTCTCGATCTCCTTAAGAAATTCTCTCCGGAAGTCATTTCGGCTGAGGACCTGAGCAAGTACGTCAGCCTCAGCGAACACCTGACAGCGCTCAAGAACGCCCCTCCCCCCGGTCTCGAAAAGGCACTGGCGGTCAAGGAGCAGGGTCCCGACCCATTGCTGACCTTCGTACTGCTCCGTGGCAATCCGCAATCGCCCGGCGATCAGGTCGAACCGGTCCGTCCGTCGGCGCTTACCGACAAGAGCCCGGACCTCACCGAGATCACTCCGCGGGATCACTCAACAGGTCGTCGCGCAGCGCTGGCGGAGTGGATCGCCTCCTCGGAGCACCCGCTGACGGCCCGGGTGCTGGTCAACCGGGTCTGGCAATATCACTTCGGTCGAGGCATCGTCCGATCGCCGAGCAACTTTGGCCTCGCCGGAGATGCCCCCACTCATCCGGAATTGCTCAACTGGCTGGCGTACGATTTCATTCAGCATGGATGGAGCCTCAAACATCTGCATCGCCGAATGCTGCTTTCGTCCACCTACCAGATGTCCTCCGCCACGCGCGAGGAATATGCGGCAAAGGATCCTGAAAACGATCTGTTCTGGCGATTCAATATGCGCCGTCTGACGGCAGAGGAAGTTCGCGATTCAATCCTCGCTGCGAGCGGGAACTTATCGATCGACAAACTGTACGGCCCGAGCGTCTATTCCTATATCCCGGAGGAAGTCCAGGCCGGCCAGTCGATGCCGGGGCACGGTTGGGGAAAATCAACTCCAAGTGATCGCTATCGACGCTCCATTTACATTCATGCGAAACGATCGCTCGTCACCCCGATCCTCGCCAGTTTCGATGTCGCCGATCTCGACGACAGTTGTCCTGTCCGCTTTGTAACAACGCAACCGACGCAGGCGCTTGGCATGCTGAACAGCGATCTCTTGACCGAACAGGCAGAAGACTTCGCTCGCAGCCTGATTGAAGAGGAACGACCTGCCGACGACAGTGAACTCGTAGAGACTGCACTCGAACGTGTTCTGCAGCGGGAACCGACGGAAACGGAAATCGCTCGTGGAGTTCGCTTCATCGAGCAGATGCAAACGGAACGGGAAATGAACTACCCTCGCGCCGTACAGAGTTTCTGTCTGCTCGCACTTAATCTCAATGAATTCGTCTACCTCGACTGACCACCCTCTCGCTCCCAGGCGAGTTTGCCGGACAGAACCGGCAGTTTGAAATACGGGAGTATGCATCATGACTCAATCCCGCAATCCAAATTTCTGCGGACGTACACGCCGCGAATTCCTGTGGCAGGCCGGCGCCGGCTTCGGCAGCGTGGCACTCTCCGGCATGCTGGGAAACGACTTCTTTTCTCGACAATCTGTTGCCGCGGATGGCGTGACGCCGTTCCAGTCCCCGCTGGCGCCGAAGGATCCGCATTTCGATCCGAAGGCGACATCGGTTATCTTCCTCTACATGTACGGTGGCCCGAGCCATATCGATACGTTCGACCACAAACCGGACATGATCGGCATGGATGGCAAAACCGTGGACGTGAAAACGTTCGGCCGCGGTGGTCACAAAAACCAGGGCCGCATCGTGGAACCCCGGTGGAAATTCAACCGCTATGGTGAATCAGGTCAATGGGTCTCGGATCTCTTCCCGCACCTTTCCACCTGCGTGGATGATATCGCCTTCCTCAAGTCGATGACGGCGGACTCTCCCATCCATGGTTCGGCCATGCTGATGATGAACTCCGGTCGCATTCTCAGCGGCAGCCCGTGCATGGGCTCATGGGTGAACTACGGGCTCGGAACGGAAAATCTCGACCTTCCCGGTTTCGTCGTCATGCTCGACCCCCGGGGCGGCCCGATCAGTGGAGCGAAAAACTGGAGCAGTGGTTACATGCCCGCCTCTTACCAGGCGACCGTCATGCGTTCCAAGGGAGCACCGATCCTCGACCTCGTTCCCCCGGAAGGAATGAGCCGGGAAGCTCAGCGTGATCTGCTCGATTCGCTTCAGGAATACAACAACGAACATCAGGCGACGCGAGGGTACAACTCGGATCTCGCCGCGCGGATCGCCAACTACGAACTTGCCTTCAAAATGCAGAGCTCCGCGCCGGAAGCGACGGATCTCAGTCAGGAGACGCAGGAGACACAGGAACTTTATGGTCTCAACGGCGAACACTCCGTTACCTTCGGTCGCCAATGCCTGCTCGCACGCAGACTGGTGGAACGTGGTGTCCGTTTCGTACAGATTTATTCAGGTGGCCACCATAACGATGCCAACTGGGACGCCCACGGAGACCTCGAAGACAATCACAATCTGCACGCTGCTGAAACGGACAAACCGATCGCGGGTCTGCTCAAGGATCTCAAACAACGGGGGATGCTCGAAAACACGCTCGTTGTCTGGGGAGGCGAATTCGGTCGCCAGCCCACAGCCGAGTATGCGACGGGCAGCGGACGTGATCACAATTCGTACGGGTTCACCATGTGGATGGCTGGTGGCGGCATCAAGGGAGGGCAGTCTGTCGGTACGACGGATGAACTCGGCAGCCAGGCAGTCGAAAACCAGCTGCATGTCAAGAACCTGCATGCCACCATCCTGCATCAGCTCGGCCTCGACCATACGAAGCTGACCTACTTCTACGATGGGCTTGATGAAAGCCTCGTCGGAATCGAAGGGGCGGAACTGATTCAGCAGATCATCTGATCGACGTTGAATCTGGCCCATCTGTTAACTTGTGGCGATCACCGGCCGCGCGAAAACTGTGAAAACATTTCGAGACCAGTGCGGTGTTCCCATCCGAGCTCCCTCCAGAATCGGGCCCCTTCTTCATTCGTACCCAGCACGATGGCGTAGCATTTTTCGATCCCTTCTCTTGTTAACAGATCGAGGGCGCGTTCCACGAGTGCACGTCCGATTCCGTGACGGCGAACCTGCTCATCCACGGCCAAGTGATGGAGATACCCCCGACGACCATCGTGGCCGCACAACAGCGTTGCGACGATACACTCTCCCTTGGTAGCGACGAGACTCAATCCCACATTCCGATTCAGGTATGCGGCAATGGCCTCACGGCTGTCCGCCTCGCTGAGGACCACACCCTTAGACCGGTGCCATAAATCGATGGCCGCCTCGTAGTCGGACAGCGTAAAACCACGAATGGAATACAACGAGCAGTTCCTGAATGCAGAGTCGATGACGATGGCGTTTGGTGTGAAGCAGCTTTCAAGTTTCGAATGTTTCAGCTACGGGTTCTGCTGTACGATTCCAAACGTGAACACATCGGTGATATTCGAAAACACCGGCCGGGTACTGATGCGCACGTAACGGCGATCGGCGGAAACGACTGGTAGCACCGACAGGCTGACTCCCTCTGACAGGGTGGTCACCACCGGCGCATAGCCCACCGCCCCTCCGCCAACACCGGGGCCGCCGAATGGTCCGACGTTCGCCTGTTGACGAAGTGGATTGGCTCTCAGGGGGCGATTGTTGCCCGCCACGGGGAGTTCGGAAAGCTGTTCCCGCTTGAGTTGTTTCGCCTCGGTGCTCGTAAGGGCCGTCCGTGCTCCCGGTGCATTCAGGTGACGAGCGTCGAGCAGCGCGGTCCGGCGACCTGAAGGCAACTTGATCTGAATGGTCTGCATTTCAGCCTGGATGGAAAGCGAGAACTCCTGTCTGGTTTCGTCCGGTCCCCCGGCGTTGCGAATGATCGTCAACCGATACCGGTTACCGACGACTTCGCCCTGTATGTACTGCACACGCAATTGATAAACGCCCGGAGTCGCCTGCACGGCAACGTATTCCTCAAAGCAGTTCTTCGGATCGGGCCCAAAGCCATCATGCAGAAACTGTCCGCCATTTACAGTCTGCGGATCGTGCAGCGAGCAGATGGCGCCTCCCGGTTCTCGCACGGTCAGATCGATATCCCCCCCGCCGGTCCAGGAGAGACGGATGCGCAGGTCTTGCTGCAAGGCCGCCTGCAGGAGGGCCTCGTATTTCTGGCTCTGTTCGGGATCCCCCTCTCGGGTTTGTTCAATCACCTCTCGCAAAGCCGCTTCGGCTTTGATGCGGCGTGGGCGGTATTTGGGATCCATCGCGTTGACCAGCACCCCATTCGCGGCCCAGACAATTCCTTCCTGATCGTTCATTTCAATCGCGAGATTCAACCCCAGCAGATAGGCTTCCACCTGGGTTGGCAACAGCTGTGCCGCCTGCCGGTACAACTTCAGCGCGGCCTCGTTCGAATCGAGACGATGCAGGTAGGCAGCCGAAACTAGCAGGTTGGGCACGTCACTGGCCTGGAAATCCACGTTGCTCAAGAGGACCCGATCAATCTGCTGTTGCGGGTACTCTTCGATCTTCATCGAGAAGGCGAGCACTTCGTACATCCAGGGCTGTGAATGTCCCGCCAGAAGCGCCTGCTGAATCGCTGCGATGACGTGCGGGTGCGCTTCCTGGTCAATCAGTTTGCGGACGACACGAGCTACGGTGGCCGGGGTACGTTCTTCCGCGAAATATCGCTTCCAGACTTCCGTCGGCATCCCGGCATTGAGGTCGGGAAGCAGCCCCTGTTTTGTCGCCTGGGGTAACTCCGACGTCGCGTCCCGGGTTTCGTCATCGCGCAAAAGAAGAGCGACAGGAACAACGTCCTGGCGCTCTTCTGTGTGAACAACATTATCCAGACGAGGCAGTTTATCTGCCTTCGGCTCAATTACGGGTTGAGGGCTTTTTTTTTCAAGCCGTCAAGATGCGGGTTCTGAAGGTCCGGAACGGAACGGAACTGGCTGTTTCCGCCGCCGACTCCGCCACCTAATCCACCGCCAAACCCGCCGGCGCCACCAAGGCCGCCGTTCTGGGTACCGTTAATTCCGCCACCCTGTCCGCCACCGACGTTCTGAATCGGAATCACGAGGTCGGTGACCGGATAGATTTTCATCTGGAGGAAGTCGGTATTATTCTGAGCTTCATCTTCGGTCAGAATCCACAGGACTTCGTCTTTGATCGCATAGGTCAGTTCCTGCTCGTTGAGGAGCAGACGGAAGATACTGCGGAGCTTGATACCCGAGTAGTTTTGAGTCACTTCCACGGAATCGAGGTCGCCGAGAGTGTCTCTAACGGACGAGTGAACGTTGACAATGAAATCACCCTGCTCCGCGATCTGATTCAGGGCGTCCTGAAGGCTCAGACCGGCAGCATCGAGATCGTAGACGCGATCCAGCTCTTCGCGGATTTTCTGTTCCCGAGGAGTCTGTTTGAAGATCGAAACCTGTTTCCATTTTGCACGGTTACGAGTCAACGCCTGCCAGATCTCCGGAGCTGGGTAAGCGATCGGCGGTTCATCCGGGAACGGCACGTGTGAACGTTCCACTTCTTCGAGCGCCGCCAACCAGCGGTCACGACGCAATTCGTTCAAACGGTAAACCAGGTTCAACTGAGTCAAGGCTTCGGTCTGAATACGGGCAGCGGTCGCAGCACCGTTACGAGGCCGAGCCATCAGCGCCTTGGTGGCAACCGCCTGGGCTTCTTCGAAGGCGTAGTCGTTACCCCGTACAGCGTCCGAAAGTAAACCACGGATACGGTCGATCCAGGCTTCGAGCTCTTCTTCATCGCGAATGAGCTGATCAACCGCCCGTTCGCGTGCTTCCAGCTGCGATCGCTCGTTTTCGAGTTGAATCATCAGCAGCTCAGCAACTTCGACGCGGTTCTGCGCCTGAGCCAGCTTGGATTTCAGGACGCGAATCAATTCATCGCGGACAGTCGGACCAATGTCCGGAACAGCACTGATGTGTGCGATTGCCCGTTTGATTTCGCTGATCACCGAGTTCGGGTCGAGCAGCAGTTTTTCGTTCGCTTCTTCAATCAGCAGTTCCACTTCGCGAGCGTAACGCTGTT
Source organism: Planctomyces sp. (assembly GCA_002702685.1). GTDB lineage: Bacteria > Planctomycetota > Planctomycetia > Planctomycetales > Planctomycetaceae > Polystyrenella. The sequence goes on along the minus strand of PABD01000082.1, from coordinate 4,828 downwards.
CTTTGATGCGGATCATTCGCTCCTGTTCGCTCAGAAGGTCAAGGTCTTGCCCACCAAAACGAGGGGCAAGCTCGTCTTCCGGAGCGATTTCACCATCGACCGGCGGCAGAGGTTCCGTCACTGCATCAGCAGGCGGCACATTGGCCGGAGGAACATTGGCCGGAGGAACATTGGCCGGAGGAACATTGGCCGGAGGAACATTGGCGGGCGGCAATTCAACCGGAGGTACGTCAGCAGGGGGCACATCTGCCGGAGGCACTTCCGCGTCCGCGGGCGGAGCGAAGAGATCGATATCGCCGTTTTCGTTTTGCGCGACGTTCAGGAATTCAAACTTTCGGCTGTCCGTCCGCAGCAACTGAGCATGACGATTGCCGGGATTGAGTTGTGCCATGGTGCGGCTGAGTTCACCCGCGGTGCGATGATCGTTCAGGTCGAGTGCGCGTTCCGCCTGTTCGCCGAGACGATCGACCTGAGTCAGAATTGCTTTTTCCTGGAGTTCGAGCAGTTCTTCGCCAGCGAAAGCGACCTTGATGCCGCCCGACTGCTGTGCTGACTGCCAGGAAGACTCCAGCACGTTTTCGACCTGTTCATCACCTTTGAGGTCGACCCGGGTGCCATCGGCGAGGGTCAACTGACGGGGGAGAGCCCCTTTGGCGAGGTAAATTGTTTCGCGATCCGCACGAACCGGCAGCGCCTCGGCGGGAAGTACCATCGCCGTGTCACAGTTGAGTTGAGACGGATATTCAATTTGCTGTTTCATCGCCCGGGCGAGTTCGGCCCCTGCGGCAACAGCCTGTTCGGTCGAAAGCTCTTCACTGTCGAATTTGACAACACCGCCGGTGAAGTTCGCGAGAACCCCGAGGGTCTGGAACTCGATCATGGGACCGACGCCGAAGCTGTGAACGGCGATTTTCTGATTCTGCAGTTCGTGAACCAGGGTGGTCATTTTCTCTTCGGAGATGACCCCGCCACGGCTCATGCCGTCACCGATATAACAGATCGCGCCCTGCTGGCTGTCTTTCAGCAGTTCAGCGGCATGATTCAGAGCGGGCAAGAGATTGGTCACGCCCAGCGGAATGCGGGATTCAAGGGCGTCGACACCCGCTTGCACCTGTTTGGAATTGGCGGGAGCAAAACCCGTCGTCAGATCTTCGAAGGCGACGTCGACGGCCACGATCTGCACGTTGTCGTTCGCGGAGAGTGATTTGAGCACGCTGTCGAGCACCGTCAGGCCGAGTTCGCGGTGATCTCCCATCTGGCTGGCGGAAGTATCGACCAGAACCACGATGTCGCGATTGACGACCGCAGGCTTCATGGTCGACTTGAGCCCGATGGCAAATGTCTGATTGGTACCGGTCGTTTCAGGATGATACAGACGCCCGTCAACGGGCCCCGCACTTGCTACCGTCGCCTGAGCCAGAAAGAGCGCCCCCGCCGCGACAGAGAATAAGCGGTGAGATTTCACCCCTGAAATGAGTCCCATTTTGCAACTCCCGATTGTGCTCATTGAATGCTTTTATGGTCGTGTGCAGATAATGCACGGTGTCGATTTCGCGCCCAACCTGTCGACAGGCGGGGCGACGCAGATATGCGAAATGCAATGCGTGATGCGGTCCATTGCATCGAAAACAGAAGGGGATTTCTGCGAGTTGGAGACGCCTGAATATCACGGAGAGGATTCACATGCGATCGGGGGGATCGACCGGGTGAGACAGGGTGCGTGAGGTGCGTCTGACAGAACTCTTAAACTTCTGTACACAATATCCCTATCGATAGGGTAAACCCTACTCGATTCTATATTCACGGTCGGACAGCGGAGAAGATAATTCGCCCTTAATTTCCTAATTTGACCAAATTTAAGGAGTTTTGAATCAGTCAGCTCACACCATCGTTTCAGCCGGTTCGGTCTCGAACAAAAATCACGTTTTCGATTTCGGAAGGACTCGACCGAGGGAGCCCGTATTCAGTACGGGGTCTCCCGCAACCATCAACACATTTTCTGACCTGTTCCGTTAAAAAAACAACATTCTTGAGAAAAATCCGGGGATTGCTTCCAGTTCACGCGAATTCAGGAGATCGAGGTCCAATCAAAGGGATTACGCTGGCCGGGAGGGTTGGCGGGAGTCGATGACTAAACGGTGCGGCCTGGCGCCGCAATGTGGTCTCCTTTTCCATGCCCTTCTCGCGCGGACAAGCTCGATTCATGCGAATTCGCCCCCTCGCCTGTTGCTGCCTGCTGGCATCCGCAATTCTGCTGGGGTCGCTGGTCACCTGGATCGCGGGGGGCGGGCCGACCTTCGCAACGACGACCGTCCTTCCTGCGGGCGAGATTTCCATCGGGGCGACACCGTCAAGGCCAAATGAAACCTGTCGACTGAACGTCCGGTCCGGGTTTCAACAGGCCGAGATGGAATCTGCGATCACAACGCTGCCGGAAATCGAATTCGACCTTCCGCCTGCGCAGAGTGATTGCCTGCTCGTCATTGGTTGCCTGCAGGGAGATCTGCTCAACAACGACTTCGCCATCACGCTGATCGACCAAAGCAAACTTTCGGAACCGCCCGCCACGGCGACGGAGTGGATCGCGCTGGATGCTCAACCCGCCGAACAACCTGTCGACAAGACACGGACATTCACTCGTCCGGTGACGACCATTGCTCGTTCGGCTTTTGCCATAGAAAAGAATATCACCCTCACGGACATCAGACGCATCTTCCATCTCTACACGGATGGCGATGGAAACTATCTCGACGCTTCCGCGTACGCCGCCTGCGAAACCCGCCTGGTGGCGGAGAGCGAGCATCTGCGAATCTGGCTGGATGAACGCGACGTAACGGAACATGGCGACAAAATACAAAGTCGACTGAAAGACCTCGTGGCTGCTTTCGAACGAATCATCGTTTCTCGATTAATGCCCTGGCTCGGAAAAGTGGACGACATCGACGGGGACGGCAAATTCGGAATCGTCCTGAGTTCCCGCCTAGAGCAACTCTCGACATCCGATTCGCCGCTGGTCGGTTTAACCTGGTCAGGCGACTACCGCAGGGATCTCCCGGCGCCGTTCGGTAATCATGCGGATCTCATTTACCTTAGCCCGGCCGCTACGAATCTATCACTGTTGTCGGAAGTCATGGCGCACGAATATGTGCATGCCCTCTCCTTTCAGCTGAGGCAATACAACCGGCCGGACACGATCGTCGCCCGCAATGAAGAAGACTGGATCAATGAAGGTCTGGCCCACGTCGTGGAGACCAGATTGACCGGGACGAGTGAGAACATCCAGACTCGTCTCGATGTCTTCGAGGCCAATCCCGAATCCTATCCGCTGGTCGTGACGGACTATGTCCGGTCCGGCCTGTGGCGATCGCCCGGTTGCCGGGGAGCAACGTATTCGTTTCTCTCCTGGTGCGACAGGAACTCCGCGGAAGGCATCGTCGGTCCCCTGCTCCACGCTGAGGAAGTGGGGATCCCCAACCTGGAACGAGTCAGCGGACGTCCGTTTTCGGAGCTCTTCCGTCACTGGTCGGTGCATCGGGCAAGGAATGCGGCACAGACAACGGAACTGCGCGTCGGTACGCCGTTGACCTGGAAACAGGCGGCCACTTCGAGCCGATCCTTGCGACTCGGAGCTCATCCGGACTCCACCATTCGGGTGCGCATAAAAAACGAATCGGAAAGCGGGGTCCAGCTTACGCTGATTCCACTTTCCGATCCGAAAGCTGAGGAAGCTTTAATATATTGATGTTCCCGACAGTCACCCGGTCATGTCGCTGACCGGAATCAGGGAGTTCTATTTACCGGCAGTATGCTGTGCGTAGTCTTCGAACAGTTTCTTCATCCGATCCGGGGAATAGAGACGCACCAATTTGTTTCGGTACATCAGTCTTCCTCTTTCATCGAAACTGACTTCCGACTGAATGCCGGGATCGGCCAGTCCGGCGTACAGTGCTCCAAAGGTGAACGGGTCGACCCCGGTTCCCCGTTGAAGGTCCTGCAGGGAACGAGTTCCCCCGGCGCCGACTGCCAGTGTATTCACCACGGACAAACTGACTTCATGATTACCAGCGGCGATCAAACTCTGTTGGGCTTCGCTGAAGTCGGTGTAACCATTTCTGAGTTTCAGCACAGTTTCGGCCGGAATGATTTTGGCTTCATCCTGTGCATTCGCGGGTTTCACGAAAGATTCGTGGGCCAGCCCCAGGCCGTAGCCAGTTGCCAGCAGGGCAAACGTAAACAATAACTTGGTTGAGTGTGTCATCAGCTGAACTTAGTCCTTCCAGGCCTTGCGTAGTTAAGAAGCGCGGTCAAGAAGAGTAAGCTAGCGGACGACAAAATATTTTCAAACGAAACGGTTAACCGAAGTTTAAAATTTCGCTCTACTAATAAAACGAATCGCCGTATCACCTGATCAAATGTTTGATTTGAACGGGCCTCAACCGCGCACGACTACTGAAACTCTGTAACTACTGAACGTGATCTATACAGAAACTTGCTACTGTCTCGTGCTGAAGGTCGCCTCTCTGTGAGAACCCGCTACAGTTACAGAAGAAAACCTTCGACAACTGTACGCGAGTGGCCCGTTTCGACGGAGATGGCAATGACTGTCGCCGCATTGAAATCTTCCGTGCAGCGCCTTCGAGATGGCCCTTACTGAAAACGAAAGAGCCCCCCGTTATCAACAGGCTTCTTCACTGTTCGAATTCACTTTGGCAAAAAGCACAGGAATCCACTACCGATGCTCGCCCTGATTTCTCCCTCCAAACGGCTTGATGAACAGACGCAACCCATCGAGCTTGAGACATCACAACCGGCACTTCTTGCTCAGGCG
>PABD01000081.1 GCA_002702685.1 Planctomyces sp. | reverse complement strand
GCTCCCGTCTGCACACCAACGCGGGCGGCGATCATGACGGGCAAGTCCCCCGCGCGACTCAATATGACGATCTGGCACGAGGCCGCCGCCAGTCCTCCCGAGAATCCGCGCTCCAAGTTGATTCCCGCCCGTTCGGAGCCCAATCTCGCGCATGAAGAGTTGACGCTTGCTGAGTTATTCAAGGTCGCGGGTTACCGGACGATGCACTTCGGCAAATGGCATCTGGGGGAAGCGCCGTATTACCCGGAAAGTCAGGGGTTTGATATCAACATTGGCGGAACCCTGTGGGGCGCCCCGCCGACATTCTTCTATCCGTTCAAAGGAGAATTCGGGAGCCAGCGCGAACTCCGTTATGTTCCCGGAATGGAATGGTCGCAGCCTGGCGATTACCTGACCGACCGGTTGACGGACAAAGCGATCGATCAGATCGAGATGTTCCGAAACGAACCCTTCTTCATCAACCTCGCTTACCACACGGTGCATACGCCGATCGAAGCGAAAGAAGCGGATGTCAAGCACTTCGAGACGCGCGTCAAAGAGGGAATGAAACATACAAACCCCGTTTATGCCGCGATGGTCAAATCGCTCGACGACAATGTCGGCCGGATCCTGGCGAAACTGGAAGAGACGGGCCTCGATAAAAATACGATCGTCATCTTCACCTCGGACAATGGCGGTTTCACGCTGCCCCATCGCGGACAGTTGCAGGTGACGAACAACGCCCCCCTTCGATCGGGCAAAGGTTCGTTGTATGAAGGTGGCGTCCGCGTCCCTCTCATGATTCGCGGTCCGAGCTGGAATGACGACGGAACGGTTATCGATACGCCGGTAGTCACCCATGACTTCCTGCCGACGCTCGCTGCGGCGTGCGGCCTTGAAGATCCCGAGGGGGAAACGCGGGAAGGTATCAACCTGACGCCGCTGTTAACGAACAACACGGAACTCTTTCCCGAACGCGATCTCTACTTTCACTACCCGCACTATTACTTCGGTGGCATTGGTACACCGACCAGTTCGATTCGGAGCGGTAACCTGAAACTGATCCACGTCTACGAGACCGGGACATCGGAACTCTACGACCTCGAAGCCGATCCGGGGGAGACTGAAGACCTCAGCGCGGAGAAACCGAAGGTTGTTCAAGCGCTGTATGCAAAACTCGAACAGTGGCTCGGTGAAGTCGATGCGCAGTTGCCATCATCGAATCCCGCATGGGATGGCAAGTGAAATTGCTGCGGACTTGTGGCCCAGGCTTACCGCGATGCCTGTTCCGTGACGGATTCGTACTCGTCGGGAAGCACGGCGAGGTACTTCTGCAGTCGTTGCGGATAGGCGGGATTCATCTGAGCGAGATGCACGCTGAGGGGTAGAGAGGCTGCATGCTTGTGGTCTCCCTGAAACTCGTGAATGTAGCTGAGCAGTACCTGTTTCGATTCTTCGGAATCATGCAGCATGAAGTGCACCCAGCCCCACGCCTCCCGATAGTCGGACAGCTTAAGGTCCTGGAACTCGGTGATGTGTTCCAGCCGTTCAAGTTCCGGTTGCCAGCCATCCGCAATCAGCCGGTTCAGCTGATTCGTATATTGCGGATGCAATCGCCCGGGCGTGTGCGAGTCGACTTCGAAGTATTCCGCCAGTCCTTCATCGAGCCAGAGGGGGAGGCCGTGCAGGTTCGAATGCAGCAGGCCGTGGGTGTATTCGTGTCGCAGGTCTTCCTGAATCTGGTCTCCCCAGTGGGTATACACGGCGAGTTCGCCACCCTGCTGCACAAAAAAGGCCCGGCGATCGGGGAGATTCGGGTGGTGTTCATTGAGGTACTTGTGGTAGGTCTCTTTATCCTCAAAGAGATAGACAGTGATCGTCTTGTTCTGATGCGGTAGTTGCAGGGTGTCGTTGACTTCATCCCGCAGCAGGGCGAGTTCCTGAACGAGCGGATGTGATTCTTTCAACTTGAAATCACTGAGCAGCAACAACTGCCCCGTCTTGATGCGGTGCTCCGCCGGAAGGCCGACTGTTTTTTCGCCACGCGACCAGAAACATCCCGTGAGCAGCACACAACTGAGAAGACAGAACGCGACACGCCACCCGTTCAGGGCGCAGTCGCGCGCCGTGAGCGTCGGGGTGGGCCATGTTCGCGGTCGGTTCACGAGGACATCCTTGTCCGGGGCAATGGGCGATACCGGGGCTTCTGTTCAGTTTCTGCCGGTCAGTCGGCGGTCGTGGAGTGTACTTCCGAATCGATTCTCTTCCAATACCGTTTCCAGTCGACCGATTTGCCGTGCAGATAACGCTTTAGAAACCGTAACCGGTCACTCCGCGTGATGCCCGGAGACCGCAGAGCATCCTTCGCCCATGCCGCCAGGGTCGAAAGTGCGTTCGCTTCTTCCACCGGAGGCAGGCCGCTTGTCACGTATCCCAGTCCGACAAAATAAATCGTTTCTCTGTTCGCATCGACGAGGATGTTATCCAGCCTGGGCCGCCGATCAATGAAACCGCAGCGATCGCGCCAGGCGAGTTGTGCCGCGGTTCGTCTCGTCAGTTGTCGACGGGTGCGAAAGGAGAGCGGTTCCGCTGAACTGATTCTGGCCAGTTCCGGCAGGGTGACTGCATTCGGGATCGTTTTGGTGACAAGCCAGTTGCGATCGCCTTTTTCAGCGAAGAGTAGTGGACGGGGAGTCGAGAGGCGCCGGCGGATGCAGGCATGCCCGATGTTCCACGCCGCGCGAGCGGAAAAGCCGCCAGAAGTGGTGAAATCGCTCGACTTCAGATATCCCTGGAGCAGTCCGTCGCGCGACGGAAGCTCGATCGGCTCCGCTTGTCGATTTGATCCCAGTATTGTTTCCGGCGATTTCCGCACTTTCTGCAGATAGTCTTTGCCTAATTCGCTGACACCCCGGCAGGCGGCTTCGCCCGGTTTGCCTTCGAGGATGATCAACCGGCGATTGCCTCGATCCCATTTCACGTCGGCGCGCGCGAATTCTTTCCACATTTCGCGTTCGCAATGGGCTTCGATCAGGCGGATGCTCTCTTTGTAGTCGGTAAATCCTCGAACTGTTTTCCGGTCGCTCTGCCGAATCGTGTTCCAATAGGCGCGGAAGAACCGACGGCGATCGGAAGCATCACCGCGATTGCTGAAATAGCTGTTGAGCAGGGCGAAGTTACTGAGCGACTGCCTGACCGTCAGCCGTTTTCCGAAGGTGACCTGATGCAGATCGATCAACCAGAGACGGAGCGACAGCCTCTCTTTGTCATAAGTCACCAGAACATTTCCGGCGTGATAGTCCCGATGCTGGACACCCTTGAGGTGAAGTTCCGCGGTGAGGTGACCGAGTTGGTTCGCGAGTTCGAAACACAGGGCACGGGCAGTGATGTCATGGGACTCCGGAAGTACCTGCTCGATGAAATGGTCGAGTTGAATCGCGCCGCTGATCTCGCGTGTGATAAAAAAACTGTCCCGGACCACGGCGCCCGAGCGGACTTCGCCGAGGGCGATGGGGAGGCAGCTGTCAAAACCGAGATCGATCAACTGCCAGGTGTGATTCCACTCGATGCGTGCTCTCGAGGGACGCACCCAGTTCTGCAGACGCGATTTCCAGTCGGAGATTTTGTAGTGTTTGAGATAACAGACTCCCCCGTCCGTCTCGAGCCGATAAACAATCCGGTGCGACCCGGATTTGAGAACCGTATGTGGGAATCGCGCGAGCAGTTGAGCGGCTGAAGTGGCTCCCTCGGGAAACAGGCGTTCTCCCTCGCCAGCGAGCAGTGACCATTCACACGCATCGGCCTGGCGGTTGAGCAGTTCGCGGGAGGATTCAACCACGCTCACCTTCCTTCGGCTCCTTTTCGAGAACAATCAGGCGGAAGCTTAATTCAAGCTTACTGCTGCTGGATGCCATCCTGGACGGACTTGAGGACATTCTCAAACAGTTCCGCGCCGAGCGAATTCTTGATGATATCGCCGTGGCCGGTGGCGACGAGGTCGCGCTGCAGCTCCAGGTGGTTGGCCCACTCTTTGGCATCCCACCCGCTGACATCGACGTATCCGATTTCCGCCAGCGACGGGCTCGACTTCTCGATGATGAAGGTACCCGATTCACTGCTGACAACAACAATAGTGAAAGCCAGATACATCGCCGCTCCTCCAAAGAGCAGTCCGGCGACGAATGCAGTAAACCGTTTCATGAAGAACATCCCTGTTACCTGGTGGTTCCCGGTCCATGACGGAGGACGCGGGCTTGAACGCGGCGCAAAAAAGATCGACCGAAGACCGTTCCGGGGAACGATTTTCGGTCGAGGTGGATTTTCTCAGATCGGGTCGAACTCAGCAACCCGGATTTAATCGTCGAGGCCGAGGCGGTAGCACATCTGCTGGAACTGCTGGGCGAACTCATCGGTCGAGGAGTGGACGTGTTCCGCCTCGGTGATGAATTTCAGCTGTTCGTTACAGGGCAGGTTGTAGCTGCGCAGGATCTCTTCGAACGGTCCGAGCTCGTGACCGTACATGATGAGCAGTTTGTGTTCGTCGAACTGAACTTCCAGCGGAATTCGCGGATTCAGCACGGCAAGGCCGGCGCAACCGTCGTTCAGCAGGAGCTCTTCGTAGTCGAGCAGCGTGCTTTTCAGCACGGGCAGATCGATGTGCTCGCGATAGAGGTCCCGATGGCGACCATTGCTGTTTTCGTGGCTGGTTTCCAAGACAAGATCGACTTCATCCCCCAGCGGATCAAGCAGATCCAGAAAGAGGTCGATGATCGTCTCACGAGAGGCGGACGCCATACAGACAGGAATGCGGACGCCGCTTTCCTTGTCTTCGTAAGTGTCATGGCGAAAGCCGGCGCGTGGAATGACCTGCAAGTCATAGGAAGGACGGACAGCATCGGTCAGCACGTAATCTCCGTACCGCGCGATCCCAAGATGCGTCTCGAGTTGTTCTTCCGAAACTTCGCCGAAACTGCTCTGGCCCTGGGGAAGGTGGCCTTCGCGGTTCGTGTCTTTCAGAAATCGTTTCAAAAACCCCATTGTTCGGTTCCTTTAGCACCTTTCTTCCGGGGGAGGAAGTCGGGCGTCAATACGGATCGAGCGTGTCCGTCCGGATGATCTCAACCCACCGACTTGTTTCTTGCAGTGAAGCTTTCTCACTCCACACCAGTCGGTTGTAAAACAATTCATTTCTTCTATGTGGCCCAGTCGAATGCACATGCCGCAAAAGGACATGCGGGAGGTCCAGATGACCGTTTCCACCGAAATGTAGCATGCAAAAGGTAAGGAAACTGAAATCCTCGCTGTGATGGGCCGGTTTTTGGATTTGGACCTGTCTAACTATGGGGAACCCGCCAGACGAGTAGAAACTGCGCGTTAGCGAAGAGGTCCGGCTGGGGCGGATCTGCGGTTCCAGACGGTCGCGCGAGCAATGAGATTCCGCCTGTATCGGATATGTGGGGAAGCTCCCTCGTCGCTCGGCAAGTTCATCAAGACAGAAATCGCGAGAATCGCTACACTCCCGCCCATCGTGCTGAACCCTACAGCTGGACCAAGTTTGCTTTTTGGCTACCAACCTGTTTCAAAAACTGATTGAACATGTCAAACGGTCGGAACTTCCTCAGCGAAACACCTGAAACTCGCCCCGCCTGGAGTCTCAGACGGCGAGATATCCTTTTGCCGCTATTCCTTATTACTGCAACCATTCTGGGGTTGAGTGCGGATGCGTTTGCGGCGCCGCGCAAGGAATCGTGGCGGCTCAAGTTCATCGAGGAGGAGTTGGCAGGGTATACCTGTACTTTGGTTTACCCGGCGACGGAAGGAAAGGTCCGAGCCTGGCGGGTGATTCAGAAGGACTTCCTGAAGTACGAATTACAGAACCGCCCCCACTGGGAATTCACTCAGTATTCTGTTCTGGAAAAAGAAAACGGGGATTTCCTCTCCAGCGACTATCAACGTCGGGATAATCTCGGACGGACCCGTTCCCAGTCCGTCACGTTTGCGGGAGACCGTCTGAAGATCGATTCCATGCTCGACGGCCGCCCGTTCGAGACCGATATCCTGTACCCTGCGGACCTCAAGTCGTCCCTGTTCCTGGAAACCCTTTCACTACGAGTCGCAGCCGGCCGGTCGTTTCAGCCGAAAGATCGCCTGAAATGGCGGTTCTTCAGTCACGAGGCGAATGCGATCGACTATCGCCAAGCTACGTTGCTCAACCCTCGCCAGATCCAATCGGACTACTTCGCGCCGGTCATGCTCGCCAAAGCCAGCTTCCGTTCCAATCTGCCCACGGTGGACCTCCGGACTTACGACTATTTCGACCAGACGGGGACAGTCCGGAAGCGGGAAGTCTGGACGGGGAATCTCCACTGGGAAGAGTTCGCCGTGACGCCGGAGCAGGCCTACACCGAACTGGGGGGGCCGGACCTCGATCGGCTCTTCGGGATGGTTTCCGTCAAACCGATCGATATGGTCAATAAATTGACGGTGATCAACTTCAACATCGGTAGCCGGAAACAGGATATGGCGGAGTTTTTCGTCGATGGAGATTTCCAACTCCGACGTCGTTATTCCGGTGTGCTCCTCCGCGACGAAGAAGCCGAAACTGCCACGGAAACGATGGCGGGGCAACTTCCCCTGATCCGGCCCGGAGGCACGGTTCCTCCTCGGGTTGCAGATCGAAAATCAGCCTCAGAGCGGGCGGAGCAGAAAAAGAACATCACGGAATCGGGGATCCAGCAGATCGGGGGGACGAGCATCCGGTACGAAATGGAGACGATTCATTACAGGCCCGGAAATGACGAGACACCCGCTGACAACTCCTTCCGCCTGACCGTCGGCCGCGCGGTGATCCCTCGAGAGGCGGTCATTTCAGCCGCACCCGCAATTTATCTGGCCGACGCGCCATTGCTTCAAATGCGCCATCCACTCGTACAACAGCTGGCGGAACGGGGGGTGAACTCTGTCGTCTCTCCCGCCGAAAAAGTGGAACGGCTGGTAAAACTCGTGCATCTCACCTTGAAGCAGAAGCGGGAAATGACGACCAAACTGAGACCAGCTTCGGAGATCGTCACCTCTGAGCAAGGTTCGCCGGCCGATCATGCTGTGCTGCTGACGGCCTTATTGCGGCTGCATCAGATCCCTGCCCGGCCTGCGGCCGGTCTCACCTGGCATTCCGGTTTCAGTTGCTTTCTTCCCTCTGTCTGGACGGAGGTTCGACTGGAGGACAAGTGGTATCCTGTTGACGCAGTCACCGGCCAGATTGAATTGTCTCCGCTCTATTTGAAGATGGCGGATACCAGTCTCGCCGCCAATGAGGCACCCGCGCGGATGTTCGCCCCGCTGATCCAGTCGCACGAGCACTTGGTGATCAGCGTACACAGCTCCGACCCGCCCCAGAAGAAGCAGGGAGTCTTCGACAAGATCCCCTCATTGCTTCCCTGAGCGCCCGCATGCGTGTTTGAATACTTTTCCACGCATTGTCACTCTTACAATTATCGAGGCAGGTTGCTTGAAAAATTTACAAGCAGAACCGGGGGTCAAAAATTACTGAGACGAATTCCGGAGTGGGATATTGATTTCTATCTCTCTGTTTGGGAACGGGTTACGGAGATAGGTGCAGGCATAGCCGATTGGATTTTATGGGCAGCCAACGAGATTTGGCACACTGTCTGCAATTGTTCTTTTCCCAGAGAGAGTCGAAGTTTGATGCGGGTTCTGAATCGAACTTCGAAATATGAGAGAGATTAGTCAACCCTTGGAGAGGGGTTGCATCCTGCCTATCTAAACACACTTCCCACACCACATCATGCCACCGAAAGCCGAAAGGGGACCCGCCTCTTTCGGTTTTTTCTTTTTATACCGGTTTTGAACGACAGTAAGTCTGCGCCCGCAGCTCCACCGCTGGCTCCGGGAAAACCCTTCGTCTGGAAATTCCGATCGCGTCTTTTTTGCAGGTGAAAACCGGCGAATGGCGAATTTGTTGCCCACCTTTCCCAGTCCGTCGTGTAGATTAAGCTCTGGATCGGTAACAATTTACCCATCCTCACTTTTTTTCAGGGAAACGAGTTGGAATAATGACCGCCGGTGGGATTCCCCCGTGCGATTCCACGCTGTTTTCCTGCCTCCAATTCATTCACGGTTTAACCTTTCGGGATCAGGCGCTCCGTCTGAAGAAAGTGACACAAGCTCACCTGTATCGGGTATAATGAGATACCGGGCCGCAGGAGGCTTCAAGTCGGCATTTCCGCCGCAACGATTTCAGTCGCTCCCCTCCAACCAGCAGTTTCAAAACCCTCACATGGGTCACAATTACTCTATTAGGTGAGTAGTTGGGAACCAGCACAACCGGGTCTTGAAGTTACGCCGAAGTTTCCTGCTTTCGTCACATCCTGAGAGTGAGCCTGATCTGACAGCTTCATCTCTACCCTCCTTTGATTAACAAACGGACCCGAAGATGCCGGTGACATTCAATCAATGTCCTTCGTGTAAATCGATGATTCTCCCCGAGACTCCCGTTTGCCCGACCTGTAAACACGTATTCCAAGGTGATGCGATCGAGGCTAATGAGGAAGTCGTCCAGTCCGTAACAGGCGCGCCTGCCGCTGCTGCCAACGAGGACGTGGAAGACGAAGTCGAGTGTAGTTCCTGTGGCGAACAGGTTCGCGCGGGACTGGTCCGCTGCTGGAACTGTGGTGGCTTCATGCGGGAAGACATTGCCGCCGCCTATCGCGAAATGAAATCGCGGCCGTCGCAGGTGATCTACAGTCCCGAAAGTCTGCAGGATATGCAGCAGGGAGAAATGGAAGCCTTCGAATTCGACGAAGACGACGAAGAAGGTTTCGAACTCGCCACCGGGGTCTCTTCCAGTTCCAGCTTCCGACTTCCCAAGGCAGCACCGGCGCAACCGATGGTTCCGCCGCAGACCGCGACTCCCACACCCGCACCGGAAGCTC
>PABD01000080.1 GCA_002702685.1 Planctomyces sp. | reverse complement strand
TGCAACCTGCGCATTTCGAAAGAAGAATACCGCAAAGACATCCAGCCGAGATACAATTCGGAACTGAAGGACGACAAGACGTTCCCCTATCTGCAGATCACGATGAACGAGGACTTCCCCCGCATCGAGTTCACCCGCACTCCCCAGACGCGCGGCACGAAGTTATACGGCCCCTTCACCAGCGCCAAGAAACTGCGAGGCGCGATCTCCGTCCTGCAGAAAGTCTTTCGCTTCCGTAACTGCACGCTCGATATCGAAGAGAACGACGAAAAGTGGCGCTGGTTCCGCCCCTGCCTGCTGCACAGCATCAACCAGTGCACGGCCCCCTGCAACCTGCGCATTTCGAAAGAAGAATACCGCAAAGACATCCAGCATCTGCGGATGTTTCTCGACGGCAACAAGAAAACAGTGATCAAAGATCTGCGCAAGGAGATGGAAACAGCCTCGCAGGAACTGAAGTTCGAAAAAGCGGCACGGATTCGAGATCAGATCAAATCGCTCGAGAACCTGAATCTCCGCGGAGACATCGAAGAACACGCGCAACCGGAAGTCTTCTTCATCGATCCGAAGAAAGGTGTAGAAGGACTCAAGCGCGTCTTCAAACTCGAACAGCTGCCGCGACGCATTGAGGGGATGGACATCGCGCACCTGCAGGGAGGGCAGACCGTCGCCAGCCTGGTGCAATTCATCGACGGTATGCCATTCAAGCATGGTTACAAGCGATACAAAATCCGCACGGTGAAGGGGATCGACGACTTCGCCTCCATGCGTGAAGTCGTCAGCCGCCGCCTACGCCGTTTGCAGCAGGAAGGTGAACCTTTCCCCGACATCCTGCTGATCGACGGAGGCAAAGGGCAGTTGAACGCCGCGCTCGAAGCGATGCGCGCGATCGGCGTTGATCCCCCCTTCACGATCTCCCTCGCCAAACGGGAAGAAGAAGTCTACGTCCCCGGCGAACCCGAACCCCGCCGCCTGAGCCGTCACTCCTACGCGTTACGCCTGCTGCAATACGTCCGCGACGAATCCCACCGGTTCGCCCAGCACTACCATCACCTGTTGCATCATAAACATACATTTGATGAATGAGGGCTGGTGACGAATGAGGGGTGCGGCTTATTCGCCGACGCGCACCGGCAACACCATCGACACCGTTTCCGGGGGCAGGCATTTTTTCTCATCACACGCCTGAAATGTGATGTCCGCTTTGATTTCCACGTCAGCGGCGGCGCGTCCTTCCTCAATCAGCACAACGCCTTCGAATGTCGCCGTACCTGCATAGACAGAGTGACCATCGGGCGACGCGGAAAGAGTTGCCTGCGGTTCCTGCCATTCACTCTCAAGCGCAAAGCCATCGGGAAGTTCGAGTTCAATCTTCGTCGCTATCATCGGCGGAGGAGCAGATAGACTCTGAATCTCCCACCCCGGACGGATAATGAATTTAACGAAAAGTGGCAGTTTCTCTCCGGCGTGCACCTGTTGACGATCACACGCCAGAATGATTTTCACCTGGTTGGTATTGGTTTCCGTCTGGAAAGGTACCGGTTCCTGAGGCGACTCTGTTTCGTTCACCACCGGTTCATTCACGCTCGCCGGCGGCGAGCAACCGGAGACGATGAACGTCAGTAGCATGACCATCACGATCTTCTTAATGGACATCGTATTACTTTCGTGCGAAAAACCAGACGAAGCCGTGGCTCACGGGAAGATTGTACAGTTTATCCCCACTCGATTGTGTCCGTTTGAGAAAGGGTCGCAACGTTTCGACAAATTCAGGCTCATGCTTCTCGTAATAATTCTTGAAAAGCTCGGAGTCCTTCACCTGCTGATACCGTTTTTGCCATTCCTGATCGGCTCCCTCAGTGAAGCGCTTATCCCCAGGAAAGTCTCTATAGATTTCTTCACGAAGAACTTCCATTGCCTCTCTTATCTTTTTGTTTGAAGACTCGATCCGCTTTGTTACCTCTTCGATCTGCTTCTGCTCATCCGAAGACAGATTATTTCTAAACTCATACGCCGTGCAAAAATCACCCAGCAGCAGGTCAAGTTTACCGTCGTTGTTGTAATCCACGACGTCAATCTGAGATCGAATTCCGGGAACAAACTCTTCCCCGTTGAGGTGAGCAATCTCGTAGCCACTCGTACCCGAATCGGTATGCGGTTTCACGAGTTCTTCCCCGACTGCGAATTTCGGCTCGGTCGACGTCCCGATATTCCGAAACCAGGTGACGCTGCCATCATCACTGCCCGACAGGATGTCCCACAGCCCATCGCCATCCCAGTCGGCCGCCACCGGGCAGCAATGCGCTTCCACCTTGAGTAATTGACCATCCGCTTCAACATCAATATTCTCGTCCGCAAAGACATACTCCGTGGCCGTTCCTTCGTTGAGTCGAAGTTTTAGATGACCGTCGAAGGTTCCAATCAACAAATCCGAATCCGCGTCGGCATCCCAATCGACCGGGGCATAAAAGCTGCCAAACGATTGAACTTCCTCGTCTTGTACCACCGTACTCCGAACAGGAACGCCATCCTTATCCACCAATTCCACTGGCGCCGCGAACTCCTGAGTACCCTGTCCCTCAAAGTAGAAACAGGTTCCCGGATCATAGGAGTTGCTGATAAAGTCACGAATGCCGTCCCCATTCAGGTCGAGAAACCGGGGCTGGCCGCCAATGCAGCAGTAAATCCTGACGGCGGCGTCCTGACCGTTGGCCTGGATTTTGCCCGCTATTTCATGCTCGAGCGCATTCTCTTCACTCGCTCGCTTGTAAATCTGGAATGTCCCGCTGAAATCACCGACGATTAATTCCGGCACGCCATCTCCATCCAGATCCTCCACACACGGACTGGCGTGTCCCCATTGTGCCCCTGCGTCGATGACGGTCTCGCCGACTCGTAAGCGTACGGGCTCTTTCAATTCGTTTTCCGCATGCAGTTGAATCTGACCGATCAGTCCCCCGACCAACGTAATAGCACAGGCAATTCGACAATGCATTTCCATATCCTCCCGGATGAACGAGCCAAACGACGTAACGTTAATAGATTAGCACTTCTGCTTGGTCATTGCAATCCGCAGTTGGATCAGAGCGTTCCAAACCACTCCAGTAACCGCGCGCGAAATGCCCGGAGGGAAAACTGCGCGTTCCCCCGTTCGCGGGCCGCAATGGACATCTCACGCCGGAGACGAATGTCCTGCAATTGCTCAATAGCGTGGCTGAATTCGGTGGGGTGTTGGCACAGGAAACCGACTTCGGGGGTGAGCTGTTCTACAAAGCCGCCCCGGTTGTCGACGATCGGAATCGTCCCGACGCGCATCGCTTCCGCGACCGTTCGTCCGAAAGATTCCGATAGTGTGGGGTGATGATAGAGGATCGCATCCCAGCGCGCGACGTGTCGGCGCGCCGACCATGCCGCGTCGAGAAACGTCCCGCGGTCAACGCACGCCGTCTGGATCGCCGATTGCAATTCACTCGGACAACCGATGAACTCCCAATGCACGCGTTCGTTTCGTCGTGCGAGATCGGCATAAAACGCGACTTGGCTCTCCGGCCACTTACGCTTTGTGGGGGTACAGATACGCCCGATCGTCAATTCCGTACCGGTCGACCGCTTAGGCGTCTCATCCGTCGCTAAGGGTACGCCCTGCCAACAGACAGTGTCGTCAGCTTTACCTCGTTCTCGTGCGAGCCAGTGCGAACAATGGATTTCGTGATCTGCCGCGACGGGGCTGATCTGCGAATGGACGTACTGCATCGTCGGGATTCCCTCCGGCAGTTGCACGCCATCATGCCCAATGTTGTGCAGCAGGATGAGATCGGGTCGGTGCGATTGGATTTCGCGTTCCCTCAGACACCGCCGTGACAGGACTTCTTCTACTCCCGCGTGCTTGCGAAACTGCGTGATGGTTTCCCGAGTCGGCATCGAACGAAAGCAGACGATGTGATGGCAGTCCGGGAGCGCGCGGGCGACCGTCCAGGCACAGGCCGCCGTCCCTCCCACGATGTTGCCCACATTACAGACCTGCAGTAGCCTTAACTTCTGTCCGCTCATGGTTGATCCGTTCCCACTTCTGCCGAAAAAGTTCCCGATCACGTTGCCAGAATTGCCGCTGCGTTGGCTGCCGGTGCGCCGTCCGATGCCCGAGATGTTCCAGTCCGAGATCATCCACAAGACGTAGGCCCGACGGACCGAACTCTTCCCGCATCCGCAACTGAAAATCAGTATCCGAATAGTAAAGCGAGAACTGTTCATCGAAACCGCCGACCCGGTAATAGTCCTCGATGCGACAAGCCATTGCCCAGCCTTCCAACAGTTGGCAATGGCGTGATTCAGCGGTCGCGCCGAGTGGTAAGGTCTCCCTCCGCAATCGGACACCTGCGAGATACGTTTGCGTCGAAGACAGGGCGGCGACGAATTGCTCCATTACCGGCCGGTGGAACAGAACATCGTTATTGAGAAACAACACGCCTGTTGTGCAGACATGCGATACTCCCCGGTTCCATGCCGCGGTTACGCCTGCCGCTGACTGAACAATCAGCCTCACCCCGGCCGGTTTGAGCCGCAGAAACCGCTCCTGTTGCTCAGCGGTCGATCCATCGTCTACCACCACAACCGGCCACCTGTTCCGCTCCACTCGCCTGAGTGAGGCCAGGCAGTCGAGTGTCAACTCAATCTGACCGCGCTGTGGTATCACGATCGTCATATCCATGGCGATAGCGTTCCTTTCACCCTGCCTCATTGATCTCAATCGGATGCTCACGAAGTTCCCGCACCCGGTCGCGCACCTCGTTCCGATCGTGTGCGGCGACTTCGAAGCCTTCCTCTTCAATCAGGAACTCATGATTCTCTGGTGGCTTCAGTTTCTTATGAACATGATCTTCGGCGACGGTCTTCACGGGCGGTCGGAAGTCGCGCATGGGACTGCGGAACGTTCCCCGGCGGTCGGTCAGTTGCTGATATAGCCCCGCGGTCGTTTCCAAGGCCGGATCACCTGTTGTCTGTTTGATCTCTGCCGCCGCCTCATCGATTGACATCACCGGGAAATAATCATTCAAACGACTGTGGGGAGTGACGGAAATCAACCGCAATCCCGCGAGGCTCATGGCGCGGCGACATAAACGCAGGTATTGACTGACGCGGAAGTAATGCGCGTCCGCGTTGGCCGCCGACTCCAGCGGTTTCGTCTCTGCAAAATGATATTGCGCCTCCCGCTCGACTTCCTCCAATTCCCCGGTCGTCAGTCCCTTCTCATTGCACCGCTTGAGAAAATCCTTCAGAAGTTCGCCCGGTTCATGAACGACACCGACTTCCCTCGCCCGGTGTTGTTGCACGCTCGAAGGAGAGATCTGCATCTCGCAACCGACGAGATAAATGGTTCGAAAGCCGAGCCGGTACAGAATATCGATCGCCTGCACCATGGAATCGGACCAGTCCACGATCCCCGTATGATGAGGCGCGACGAAATCGGTGAACTGTCGCTGACGCTCTCGTTCGAAGAAAAGCAGGTTTGGACAATCACAGACTTTGAACGAAGACTCCGGGACCAGATCCAGCGCGCGACGCTTGTGGACGAATTTCATCACACCGGGATCGAGATAGACCGACTTGTGAAAGCGAACCGACGGATCGTACGACGTCCAGAATGTCGGCCGCAGCAGTCCCGCTCCCGCCAGGTTGATCGCCATACGCGGGGCGGGCGTCTCAGCAATTACTGACGCGGCATGTTCATCAAACGAGGGGCCTCCTCCCATCAACCAGCAGGCCGACGCATCCCCACCCGCGTACGTGTTCTCGAGTGCGACCGGGTATTCACTTCGATCGGTATTGATCCGGTAAAACAAACTCTGCATAACGTTACCCCCTGACTGTCACAGGCAATTAACGGAGAATGATGGGAATTCATGGTGAGTTTCCACGTCATCCGTGTTCTCGGCGTAGAGACCATACTGTCCACCGCTCGCAGTAACCCCGGTTGCGGCCACGGTCACTCCCGCGACCGTGGCCGTGATCGACGTGCCATCACACACCGCCGAGACGGTGAAAGTCGCACCGACCGCGATACCATGAGGCTCAGAATCGAGGTTCGTCGCGACACCCCCGGTTACCTGGACCAGCCGGACGTAGCTTTCTTCCACCAGTACCGCGCAGTAGCTGGTATCGGACGCCGCTCGTAATACCAGACCCACCGCCCCCAACCACTCTTCGTCTCCATGACGTAAAATTGTTCCCGCCTGAATGTTGGCCGAGACTTGGACATCCTGACTTCCGCTGGCAATGCGCGCCCGTCCGACATCAGCATCCGTCGGGATAAATCGAGCCCGTCCGGATTGAATCTGATATTGCAGTCCCGGATCGATCCAGGCGGCTCCACTCGGGGCGATGTCCGGTGGATGCGACACCAGGGATGTCCCATTGGTGTCGTCGAAGGAATCGAATATCGCCTGCGCGCAAAGCCCCGAAGCGGACGACTCCTCACTGGCATCCGTGGAGTATCCGCTGCCGCCACTCCCCTCTTCGGTGGAATCGCCGCTCCAGGAATCGGAACCCGACCCTCCCGTACTTCCGTCACTTCCCGATCCGGCACCGGATGAATCGCCATCAGACTCACTCGCCCCCTCTGAGTCGGAGTCGTTCGAACCGCCGTCACTCGAACTGTCTGTCCCATCACTGGAAGACTGAACTACCGAACTCGAATCACTGCCGTAAGAATCACTCGTTGATGTTCCCGATTCCGAAGAAGTGAGTTCTTCCGACGACTCCTCGCTCGAAGAAGAAACAGGATCGCTGGATGCACTGCTCGATTCATAGGAGTCATCCGAGCCACTTGACGATTCGACTTCGGACGAAAACGTCACCACGCCTCCTCCCCCGCCGAGACGATTGATTTCCCAGCGTTCGTCATGTTCGGGCTCCGGCCACAATTCCTGTGGTAGCTCGGGCCCCACACTCAATTCATAGCGCGGAACGGCATCGAACTGAACACGGACGGTCTCAACCGGCGCGGTGTCTAGTTCGTTCCCTTCCCTGTCTTCCAGCCGAACCAACCCCGCCCACGGCAGAATCATGTTCTCGATTCCTGCGACCTCGATCTCATACCGAGATGATGGCTTGGCATAAACACGAAAGAATTCGGTGACGAATTGATGAGCGTCGGTCTGCGAGCGGATCCACGGAATCCACATGCGAATTCGCCGATCCCCATACTGGCTCCGACTGAACGGCTGCACGTAAGTCCCGCGCCAACGGTAAAAACCATTGGCCGGCACCTCGGAATTCTGTTCCGCGTCGTAAACATAATCGCCTGTCAGCAGAATCCGGTTGTAAACCTGATCCAGGTTGCGTACTTCTTTGAGCGACAGCAGATCGACTCCCTCGCGCAATGTCTTCTGAAGAGTCGTCCCATTGGGCTGGAAATAAAACTCTCCCTCCGCATTCACCCCCCAGGCCGCGTCCCGGTTGCGCATCGCGAGGTCTTTCAGGATCGATCGGAGCGATTCCTCGCCACGGAACTTCACACTCATCACGGGCGAATCGACTTCCAGCGGCGAGAAGTTTTCGATGTCGAACTGGATATGTGTCTGGCCGTTGGCGTAACGGTCGAGCAGTAACCAGGCGAGTTCCGGCGCCTGGCTGACGACGTCGACGGTCTCGTCGGAGTAATCAGGATCCCCGGGAAAGAGATCGGTCTGCGCGAAGCGATGTGGGGGAACCTTATAAGCGAATGTCCGGCTGAATCCACCGGGATAGATTTCCCCCAGCTCCACCGCCATCCCAGTCAGGCGGCACAACACTCCCGCGGGACTGCGGGACTCGCGTTCTTCCACCCGCCCCAGGTACCACCGCACTCCCTCTTCCGCTTCAAATGCGATCCAGTCACCGATTTCAATCTCGTAGCGGTCCGCGAAGTCATTCAGCAACACGAGTTCGGCATCGCCACAGCCGCCCCGACGATGCAGCTCAAACCAGCATCCCGAGATCGCCCTTGTCGAAATCTCACCCACATAATCCGCAGGCCCGGGCGAAAAGTGACGGATTCTTCGTTCAAACACCATCGGTTCCCCACCTTGCTTCTTTCACCGCAAAAACGCTCGATTCAACAGACTCAATCCGCGTTCGGATCCGTCTGGTAAATCACCGGATCTTCCGCATGCACGATCAGCGAATACGTAAACAACTGCGGCTGCGACAGGTCATACTCGAACTCTACCGTGGTGCATTTCTTGAAGCGCCGATAGACGTCCGCTTCGAGATCGCGATAGAGGATCAGGCTGTATTTGGAACCATCGTCGTCGACATCCAGCAATGCCCGTAGTTCCAGGATCGTCTCCAGCATCTCCGCCTCGGAGATCTTCAAGGTCCCTCCCTGCGATCCGACTTCCCCTTCGAGGAGGATCTCGACACCACGTCGCGAATGCCCCGTCACCTTGTCGCCATCCCGCAGCGGCACCTTGAATTGCTCGAAGTCCCAACCTTCCTGTAAACGCACTGAGCGCACCGGCCTTGGCAACTCATACAGTTCCCCACCCCGATAAATCCCCGGACGAAACTCCAGCATTCCACCTGCTCCTGACAGTCACGATTTCCTATCACCACACGCAGTGATCCCGACACACTCTGATGGGCTACATCGGCGATTGTTTTGTAGATCCGAGAACCGCCACAACCGGGTTCCAGGAGGGGTTCTCACCCGCGCCGCATTTTCAATCTCAATCGATCATTCCGGATTGATTTGAGAACCTCCCCCATCGGCACGGGCTGCGATACGTTGAACGTGAACCCGCCATAGTGATGAATGTCCGTACGACTCCGGTTCTCCACACTGGAGTTCACATGGCTCCTGGCAAGTTCGCCGCCGGCATTCATCCGATCCAGTCGATCCCGCCCGAGCATCTGCACGACGGGACGCTGCAGGACATATTCCCCCGCGGTCAGCATCGCCGGCACGCGATCCACCCCAGCTGGCCCCGATACATATCCCCCGCTCGCGAACTGCCGAACGGGCCCTGCGGAGACAGCGGTTCCGCCCCCCGCGCTCCCGGCCATTCCGGCCGCGATGCTGGCCATCGCCGCCATCTGTTGCAGCTTGAGCATCACCAGGCCGATCATCTGACTGACCTGCTGCAGCGAGACGAGCGCGGGCGTTACATTCAATGTCACCGGATACTGCGACAGCAGCACCAGTTGCTGCCCGATCTGACCCAACAACTGATTCACCCCCTGCAGAGGTCGCGACAGCGCACTGATCTGACGCGACATGCCACCGAACAAATCCCGGAAGCCACTCACCCGTTGCAACCGGTTCTCAAAATCCGTCAACCGCCGCACAACGTTTCCCAGCTCCCGATCCAGGTGTCGGCTGTCCCCGACAATCCGTACCGTCAACGATTCACTGAACTCGGTCATCACTCACCTCATCCTCAAGGACGCCATGTTTCTCCACTGCCGTTGCGTGTGTCGTGATCTAAAGCCGACTGATCACCGGCGAGACTTCAAAGTCCCGCCCATCGAAGGAAATCAGATTGAACTCCTCCCCTTCGGTCATCGTGAGGGATTCGCGGTAGACCTTCGCGAAGACCACCTTTTCGCTCGCCACACCGGCGGGGTCGATCAGTGTGAACTCGAACTGCAACGTATCCTGCTCGCCATCACCCGATGTACTGGCCACGCCCGTCCCGGAAGCGAACGTCAGCATTTCGTACAGCTGCAGTGGATCCCCGCTCGACTCCGCTTTACCGAACAGTTGCGTCCACTTCGCGCTGAAGGAGAGCGAGATAGATTCTTCGTCTCCCTTCCGCGTATGCCCCGCGCTGATCGACCCACGATCCTTCACTTCAATCGTGTTGGTTCGCTCCGTCCAGGTCAGGTCTCCTTCATCCAAGAGCACCGTCATCGACAACGGCGTCGGTGATGTCCCATCCTTGATCACCAGTTCTCCATCCCGCAGGTTTCGCACAATATTACTGACCGCCATCGTCCTCTTTCCTTTCGACTCGTCTGATTGACTTCTTACCTGGATCGTGTCATCGCACCACTCAAGTGACTTCCTGGGCCCGTCCCCGCCATTCGATTAATGCATGTCGCAACGTTGATCCGCTCCGATTCAGTTCCTCCCGGCTGAGTTCCCTTACCTCCGGTTCGTCCAACCGTACGTACCCGAGAAGCGGCGTCCCCGACTGCTCATAGTCATGAACTTCGATCGTCTTACGGGTAAGGACCGGCAAGACGCCATCGATCAGCCGTTGCAGAACCGGCCCCGTGTCGAGTCCTTTGGCGTACACATGCACCTCGACGCTCAACCGCTGCAATTCCCACTGTCCACTTCGCTGCGCATAAGGCTTCCAGAACTCTGTCCGCCATTCGAGCCACCCGGGGAGAGACGACGTATCCAATCGCATCCCCGGATAAATTGTCGGCAGATCGACTACTACTTCGTCCCGCCAGTACGACATCAGGCTGGAACTGATCGCCAGTTGCTTCATGATTTCATCCTCTACGCCGCAAGCGATCCGTCACCCGCATCAGCGCCCGCCGCACCATGCCGAATGCCGGGACGTTCCGCGTACCGTATTCCAGATAGTTGATGTACTCGACCTCGTTCGTCACCCGAATTTCACTGCGATCCTTCGCTTTACTTCGCTGCAATTCCCCGGAAGGCTCACCTTCATCGCCACCGGTCGAAGCGAAGACGCCGCTCAAGCGACTTAAACTCGCCAGCCAGCCCGCCCGCGATTTCCCTGTCTCCACCGGACTCAGGTCGATCGTCTCCGTCACCACCTCACGTGCCACACGCTCCGTCAGTGAATATCGTTCCCCCGGCAATCGCTCTGCCCGATAACGGGCGATCGCTTTTTGCAGCTGTTCCGCATCAATCTCAATCTTCATCCGGACCGGTCTCCATCCGTCGACACGTCAATTGCAACAGATCGGCCCCACACTCTCGAACGGCTTCGATGTAGAACCAGGTATCCTCGTATTCGAGCCGCGCGTTGCTGACGTTCAACGCGAATGGATACTCCCCCGCTCTCACAAAGAAGGAGGCCTCCCCCGCGAAGTGCTGCCCTGCCGTACCGTCTGTCAGGCCGATGCTTGCATGTCCCGGTATCGCGACCGCGCTGGCATCGTCGTACGTCTCATTAATCAACTGTGATACCGGATCAAACACTTCGGACACACGCCGCAACGTGACCGTTTTTCCCCAATCGGCAAAACAGAGATCCAGATCCCCGGCAATCATCGAATTCAGTTCCGTCATTTCCGCGATCTCCCACTCTCTCAGTTCTGGTTCATTGAATCTCCCTGGCTATTCCGGTTCGGCATACTGGGATGTCTCCCACCCCGGTCGCTGCCGCAGAATGCTGTCGTAGTACTGACGCGCGGCCAGCAACGCTTTCAGGTTCGCCGAGCGATCCATTGTCCGCCCCTCCGGTCCCCCGATGCCGTATTTGAGAGCCGACAATTTTCCGTCGCGTAGCAGATTCACGATATCGAGGTCGATCTGCGCGACCACGCCCCGCAGTTGCTCATCACTCAACTCTTCGCCCGTTACCTCATCGAGATTCGGCAAGTCAGCCATTCCCCACTCCCATCTGCCTCAGTTGTTCCCGTTCTTCCAGTTCGCGCAACAACTCGTATCCGATCCAATCGAGTTGTTGCCGATAGTCCGCCCGC
This sequence comes from Planctomyces sp., assembly GCA_002702685.1. GTDB lineage: Bacteria > Planctomycetota > Planctomycetia > Planctomycetales > Planctomycetaceae > Polystyrenella. Next base: position 3,075 of record PABD01000080.1, on the reverse strand, counting down.
TCGATTTCCTCCGCCGTCAAACGCAGCCGTTCGCGACAACGCCACAGATAGTATTCCGCCGTCCGCGGACTCTTCAGGTCGTCCCGACTGTTTCCCCGTCCGTAAAAAAACGGCGTTCACTCTGCTCCACATGCTGATCAAAGAGATTGCTCAGCTTCCCGATCTCCTGGCAGAGATAGAGCAGGTCCCCCGCCCGAAACCGGGCCGCCTCCAGTTCTGCATACAGCTGGTCGGCATAAGCACACCAATCCGAGTTCACCCCTTCCGGCGGTTGTGACTCGAACTCAATCGCAGGATCCGCTTTCAGACCCTCCGCAACGATCAACACCGCCACCCGCTGATGAAACAGGTCGAGGGCCAGCCGATATTCGCGATCCTGCTCGTCTTTCAGGAAGACCGCCTCCCCCCGATCATCCCGCAGCGGTTTTCCCTGCGAATCCCGGGCAATCCGGCGCGGCGGCAACGGCATCTCCAGGCCATGCAGCTGCAATCGGAGCTGAAATCCCAATGGGAGCGGCGCAATTCGCAACCGCAAACCCTCTCCCCCCGCACGCGGCAGTTCCACCTCCGCCGCTAACTCTCCCTGCTCCACCGCACCATTGATTTTCATCGTCGTCTCCTTCTCGAGGCAGCTCTCACAGCAACGGAAAACTCGATTCGTTTCCCAAGTTCTTCTCCCGAAAGGAGGAGTGGTCCCATCCCATCGGCATCCCTGCTCCGAATGGGAACCACTCCTCCCCCATCAACGACGATCACCGCAACTTCCTTCCTTGAAGTCCACCGCCCGGCTCGACGTTCGTATTCCTGCCCGGAACAACCGAACGGAACCCGCGGTCACTTCCCTGCGTCTGCGGTTTCGTCGTTACGCACCATCCACCTTGGTGACGTAGACCGTATCGACGGCCGAGATCCCGCCGAAGTACCGGGCCTTCACCCGCAGCACCACATCCCGCTCGAACGCGGCTTCACTCTCGGCCCGTTGCAGGAAGGTCTGCACCGGCCAGATTTCTGTCCAAACGAACTGCCGCTTGAAGTCACCTACGTACCAGTCCGCGAGCGCCGCTCCCCCCTGTTCATCAATAAACGGCGAACTCAACACTTCGAGCGTCCCCTGAATCGGGTTCGCCATCCGCGCGGTGTTGTCGTTCGACGTCACCGTCACCTCCGTGGAGTTCACGATACTCCGCGCCGTCCCCCGCAGGCTTTCCGGCACCAGCATCTGCTTTGCCGGAGCGATGATCGGTCGCCGTGTTCCATCGACGCGATCATCGATGACCTGGGTCGCCCGGTACGACATCACCACATCCACATCGGTCCAGTCGACAAGCGGCACGGCACTCGAGTAACTCGCCGAGGTCGTATTCCCCGCACCGATCCAGTTGCGCTGAGAGCCATCGGCCTGGTAAAGCGCGGTTCCCGTTCCGTTCGGTCGATAGACATAACGCCCGGAACTCGCATCAGCATCGGTTACCGCGCGAATGATCGTCCGCTCCCGCTCCTGCCGCAGGTAATACCCGAGCGCCATCGCACGCCGGTTGATCTCGCCTGTCTGATCAGGAGAAAAACAGAACTTTATGGGAGCCGATTCGATTTTCCGTGGAATTAAGCGGCGAAGGACTCAACGAGAGCTAGTCATTGACGTCGTAAGATAATCGAGCAGGACGGCTTATCACCGATTCCATCTGTTCACATTAGCCTCGACTTTGAGAGGGTTAGACACCTTCGCTGAGCAGTTCCAAGAAAGAATGCCCTACAGAATTCGATTCACTTTGGAAAGTATCGAATGATATGCCGCTCATGAGATCAATGGAATCGCCGTCACCGCCGTCTAGTCGGCGACTCCCCCAGCCGTGCCAACAATGGGACGAGCATAGTCAGCGTCTCTCGGTCGGCTGATGCCAGCAGGGCATCAAAGAGCTTTGAAGCACGCTCTTTCAATATGTCCTCTGTGTCTGGGGCGGACGCAACCGGTAGGAGATCGTGAACCGTCGTGCCCAAGGCGTCGGCAAGACGACCCACCAGATCAATACCGGGCGCTGCTCCCCCACTTTCCAAGCGGCCCACGTAGCTGGCCGTAATCCGAGAATTCTGAGCTAACTCGGACTGTGTCATTCCTCTGGAGAGACGCATTTCTCTCAGGCGAACACCAAATCTGGCGACTATTTCAGCGTGTCGTATTTGTGATTTCTTTTTCGCCATGCGCACCTCCAATATTTTTTCGTCTTTTGTGGAGGCAGCAAAACACGTCTCATAGTGCTTGTTAACACGCACTATAGTAGGTATACTAATGGTTCAGTTCATCGGGACTTCTACGGCGATGTCGTCAGGAACCTACTACTCTGAAAAGGGCTCAAAATGCTGCGAATCTATCTGCTCATAGTCATAGTTGCTGTCACTGGATGCGGCTCTCGTGGCGAAGTGGCCAAGGAAAAGCTACTTGGCAAAATCGATTCAATCCTGGGAGAAATGGACGTGAAGCGGAAACAAATCGAAGTTTCCGTCGACGCCTTCAAGGAGGGGGTAGACGGACTTCGCAAAGCAAAGATCAAGGCGCAGGTCCAGCAAGATCAAATCACTCGCAAGGTCACGCCGCTCGATGGGAAAATCAACGAGATCGATACATCACTGAAAAAAATGAAGGTTCATCTTGCTGCCGGTGAATCTGCTGAGTTTGCTGGCAAAACATATTCTGCTCAGGAACTGAAAGCGATGGCGGACAAACTGCTATCAGCCAGGAAGGAATTAGTAACTCAGAAAGAACGATACGAGACGTCCCAGGCAAGCCTTCAGAAAGTCGTTGATACGCTGGAAACAAAGCAAAGTGAATATCAGGAGCGGCTTTCCAAACTCGAAACCCAAATCGCTGAGATCGATGGCAAGACGATCGCTCTGAAAGCAATGAAGGACGCTTCAGCGGCAATGGGTGAGAGTGAAAAATCGATGGCGGAAAACGTTGATGCCCTAGAAGAGAAAATCAACGAACTTTATGCCGACGTCGAAGTCGAAATGCTCAATGAGGACGAAAAATGGAATTCAGAATCGACAACGGCAGAACTTGATGCCGTTGTAGGTGGC
>PABD01000079.1 GCA_002702685.1 Planctomyces sp. | reverse complement strand
CGGCATCGGTAAAGATGGTTCCACTCCCATCGGGACCTTCACCGTCCAGAACAAGCTCAAAGATCCGGTCTACTATGGCCCCGATGGTCTCGTCATCCAGAACGATGATCCGGAAAATCCACTGGGCGAATACTGGGTGGATATCGGCGACAGCTATGGACTGCACGGTACGATCGATCCCGACTCCATCGGCAAAGCCGAGTCCAAAGGCTGTATACGGATGCGGGCCGCGGACATCGAAGAAGTCTACAACTTCCTCGTCGATGGCTCCGAGGTGACCATCCACCGGTAGGCCAGATCGCACTGGCTTCCATTTCTCTCAAAACATCCGACTGGGGGGAATGCGCGTCTCCCGCTCCCCGGAGACGCGTTCCGCACGCCGTGAACCTCTCTCGTTGATCAGGCCTCTATCGGGGTGTGGCGGAACCTTCGGAGTTCCGCCCGCGGCCTTTCCTGGTGACGGTACTTCTTCCGCCACCCCGGTTTAGAGCCAGATGCTGATTTTTCTTTTGGCGGACATCGTTTTGCAAACGAAGTCCCGAACGCCTACAATGGGAGTTTTCCGTGTTTACCCTGCTCGAGCCGATGCCTGTGTCGATGACGATCGTTGATTCTGTTCGCGAGAGTTACGCCCGTTGCCGTCAGAACCCCGATTTTTTCGATGCGTTCTACGACCACTTTGCGCGGAAATCATCGGAAATCGGTCCGCTCTTCTCCAACACGGATATGCAGAAGCAGAATGAACTGCTCAGTGATGCGATTGACAGTCTCATCTCCTTCTCCGAGGGGGACGTGGCGGCGCGGCGGCATCTGGACGAGATCGCGTTAAGCCATGACCGAGAGCACCTCAATATCAAACCGGAATGGTATCCACTCTGGATGGAGGCCTTGCGCGATACGATCCACGAATCAGATCCGGGAGCGACAACTCAATTGCTCGCGGACTGGAACACGGTGCTGCAACCGGGCGTCAATCACATCGTTCAGCAGCACTGAAGTCGCTCCTCGACAGCTCGAGGGATGCCTCAGCGGTTCGAGCGAGACAGGACGACGCATGCAAAGTGAATCCCGCAAGAGGGGCGGAATTTGCGAAATCAATAGTATTCGCTTCGACTGAATGCTATTCTGCGGAGTACCTCCCCGCGATCATCTCCATTCAATGATTTCTTCCGTTGTCGGCTCACCTCCGACAGTGCGTTCCTGTCCCTGGTGACCTGTCTCTGCCGAGTTCCCACCATGTCCATTACCGATTACATCAAGGAAGATCTGCTTGCCCGGATCCGCAACGGGGAAGAATCGGGCGAATCGCTCACGTTGCAGAAGCTTTCCGATCAGTACGGGGTATCGATTACGCCCGTCCGGTTGGCAATCAGCGCGTTGATCGATGAGGGTTATCTGCAGAAGGAAAAGAACCGTCGCCTGCTGATCAATCGACGACAGATTGATAGGGCGGGCCCCGCTACCGAGCGACCGGAGCCCCCCCGCGATCACTACGAAGTTCTGAAGACAGAGTTGATCAATCTCAGTCTGCGCGGGGAGGAAGTCTTTATTCGGGAAGAAGCGACTGCGGAGAAGTTCGCGATCAGCCGGTCGAATGTTCGGCATATCTTTTCCCGACTGGTTGGAGTAGGACTGCTCGAACATTTCCCCAGGCAGGGTTGGAAAGTCCGTCCCTTCCGCCAATCGGATCTCGATGCGTTCATCGAGGTGCGGGTGATGATGGAACTCAAGGCACTCGAACTCAGCCGGGACACGCTGGATGTCTCCCACCTGAAGACTTATTACGACAACAACCGATTTCCGATTGAGGGGGAAACATCGGCGCAGATCGATGACCGCCTGCATGCCTACATCATCGAGCAGGCGCGGAATCCGTACATTGCCGATTTCTTCGATCGGCATGGCCGATACTTTGAGATTATCTTTTCCTGGGAGAGTCGCGACCGGATGGCGTCGTCACAGACAGTCGAGCATCACCGGGCGATTCTCGCGGCGATGATGCAGCGGGACTGGGGCACTGCGGCGGAGGCGTTGGAACATCACATTCGGACGAATCATCCGTTACTTAAAAATCTCGAACAGTCACCCTCGGGCCGGACAGACGTCAACATCTTCACTCAGTCGTGATTTCCACGCGGCAGACTAGAGCGAGATGCGCGGCGCATAAAAAACGACGACCCTTCCCGAAGGAAGGACCGCCGTTCTCGTAATGATCAGGGCGATCTGGTCGGATGCGTCGTCCGCCGCCGCCAGGATCAGTCACTCATTCGATTAGCGATTCTGAGTCGCGTTTTCGGGACGTTGCGAGTTTGCATCAGAAGGTTTCTGAGCTTCTGCGTTATTGCGGGTCTGTCCCTCTGGCGTGGATTCGTCCTGTTTGGACTGGGAATCCTGGGGCATCACGTCAATCGTTTTGTCGTTCACGCGCACTTTTTCGGCGATCAATGCAGGTTGATCGTTCATTCGACCGCGGTGTCCCAGCACGCGAATTTCAGTACCCTCTTTCAGTTCGGTACCTTCAAACTTTTTCGCCGGTCCAAGGTTCACCTGCATCGGTGCCTGTCCCTCTTCGACTTCGACCTGAGCGATCACGAATTTATCGTCGTGACCGTGGAAGGTGGTTTCACGAGTTGCGGTAATCTGACCTTTGACACGCGCCAGACCACGACGTCGAGGAATTTCATTCTTCACAGTTTCATTGTTGGCACTCACGGACTCGGCGATGATGTGTTCTTCACCATTCATCCGTGCGCGAACACCTTCGATCTGCACTTCACTACCTTCTTTGAGGTTCAGCTTGCTCAGTTTGTCCTGAGCTCCGAGGCAGACCTTTTGGGTTTCGCCTTCACTTGTCTGGATTTGAGCGACCATGTTTTTCTGTTCCTGGCCGATCATGGACTTCGGCTCCAGACTCTGCACGGTTCCCGTCAGTTGAACGCGGTGACGTTCCCGCATCGCACCGTCGCGATCGCGACTCGACTGTTGACGGCTCGCTTCCTGAGCGCGTTCCAGTTCATAAATCGAAATCGTTTCGAGCGAATCAAATTTACCGTCGTTGTCATAGTCGACGGCGATGCGCGCCCAACCTTCCGGCGTCAGCTGATACTGGCTCGAACCCTGTTGGCCACGGTTGCCGAATTGGCTCTGCGAGCGGTACTGACCCTGATTCTGATATTGTCCCTGCACGGGGCGCCGCGTCTGGTACTGTCGATTACGCTGATCGAACGTCTGATTGTTCTGTTCCGGCAACGGGTTGCCTCCAGTGCGGTAGGTATCATCCTGAGCGCCGGGAGTATTGGTGATCTGCGTTTGATTTGTTGACGGCTCAGGGCTGTCATCCTGGGCAAAGGCCGGCGAAACCATTGCGACACTCAGGCCGCAGGCTGACGACAGCAGCATTTTCTTATTCAAGTACATGTATTCAAGTCCTTTTCGTTTGGATATCAATTTAACTCAACCGCCAGGAGTGCGTGTTGGTGATCGGAGCGAGTGAAGGCTCCGGATGCAGGCGGTGATTGATAGTGACTGTGTTACGAACTGAGGTGAGATACACGGGCTGGCGAGAGGAGAACTCACCGCCAACCCGTGATCACACATCCTCAAACTACTTACCTTCAAAATTACTCAGGTGTTTTCGCAACAATGAATTGCGTTGATGCGACAAGCGGGGATTAGTCCCAATCCCACCAGTTGTCGTCGTAGTAGTCGTCGTAGTAGCTGTAGTCCGAATCGTTCCAGCGGTTGCGGCGACCACGATCATACCGGTCTTCGTACCAGTCGTTGTCATAGTCGTGATCGTTGTACCAGATGCCCCCTGTACCGATTCCGGCACTGAAGTCGTCACCGTAGTACGAGAGTCCGGCACCACTGTTTCCATAACCGTAGTAGGGATAACCATAGTTCCCGTAGTTGTTGCCGTAGTAACCATATCCCGGACGGCTTATTCCAGAACTGCCGCCGCGATAGTAGACTCCGCCGCGGTTATGATAGCGGCCATAATCGCCATCGAAGCGATCATCGCCACGCCAGTAGCGGTATCGACCATCCCAGTTGGAGTAACCCCGGTCGCGATCCCAACCTCGGTCTCGATCCCAGTCGCGGTCACCTCGGTAGTCACCGCGGTCTCGGTCCCAGTCACGATCACCGCGATAATCACCACGGTCACCGTCCCAGTCGCGATTACGATCGCGGTCTCGATCCCAGTCGCCGCGGTCACGACCGTCCCGGTAATCGCCACGGCTGTCGCTAGCTCCACGGTTGTCTCGATCGCCCCGGGCGTTGTCGCCTCCGCGATTACGGTCGCCACGATCGCGTTGATCGCGGTTGACGTTTGCGTCTACATCTGCTTCGACACCACCCTGATTTGTGCGGAGGCCTGCATCAGCATTCACGTCGGCGTCCTGAGCCGAAGCGGTCACGGGTAGACCAACTCCGAAGGATAAAGTCAGCGCGCCCAATGTCGTATAGATCAGTTTTCTAATCACGTTGTAAATTCCCTTCAATTAATAGTTAGAGCGTCTCAAAATTCAGTCTTGTCCGGTCCCCGATTAACATGTTTTGCGCGGCGCGTATTTTCCACGCAACAAACATGAGTCTCTGCTGATTCCAAACGCATTACCCTTTTGACAAGAGAGCGACTTTCGTTGTCAGTGATTGGGGTGAACAGAATCAGGGGCTGCGTCAAACAGTACTGGTGACGTCAGTCATTCGCAGAGCAGGAGATCACCATCAGCGATCAATCCAGCTTCTGGAACGACTGTGTACCACGCCACGTTTGGATAAACGCTCGAGGTACTTGTGGATCAGGCAGTTCAATAAAGGCCTGCGATTTTCCCTGAGTGAAGTTGCTTCACTCCAGGTTCCAGCCTTAGGGCAGCTTCTTCTCGGCGACAGCCTGATCGGGAACCAGCATCGTTAGTGATTGACAGGAGGGGAAATGTGCAAGATGTATGCCGACAAGCGACTCATCCCTGAAGACGGCGTGAAGAACGTTTGAAGAACGCAGGAGAATCGAAAAAAAACAGATCGTCGGGTGAGATTGAGGTGGATGAAGGCGGAGAAACGTCGAACACAGATCAATCATATTTGAATGCGTTAATGCGTCGCTGTTGCTCGATCATCCACTATGGTCGCTTAACACACACACTTCGAGTGAGGTGGAAGCTGGTGTTATCGGGACCTACAGCGGACGGGCATGGTGGATGTCCCCAGACCGTCCATTAATCCCCGAGTTATCCCGAAGTGCAAAAAAGAAAGCTCGTCCGTCGGTCTGGAATACAGATCGACGGACGAGCTTTGTGTGAATATCGAATTTTAGGGTCGCTGCGAAAAGGATCAGTTCACGCTGCTCTTCGGATCCCAGCCCGCCACGATGGCGTCGGGGGCGAGGACGAAGATTTCGACGCGGCGGTTTTTGCTGCGGGCCGATTCGTCCAGGTTGTCTGCCACTGGTTGGAACTTGCTGTAACCAGCCGCACCCATGCGGGTTTCTTTGACGCCACCTTTAGAAAGCGCGAGGACCACGGCGTTCGCACGGTTGGTCGACAGGTGCCAGTTGGTCGGGTGGTGTGCTTTGGTTGCCGACCGCACGATATTTTTGTCGTCGGTATGCCCCACGACGAGGATGTTGAGATCACGGGCGTCGCCGTCATTCATGATCGCGGCGAATTCAGCCAGCAGCGGTGAAGCATCTTTTTTGAGTTGGTCGCTGCCGGAATCGAACAGGATGTCCGAATGGAATTTGCTGACACCAGTATGCGGATCGAATTCAAAGTCTTTGTACTTCTCAGCCAGTTCCTGGAAACGGCGACTGGTGGCATCGGAGAGCGGGCTCTCGCCGTTCTGGGCACGTTTCAGCATGCTGACATACTGATCGTGCAACTGGGTTCGTTCGGCATTGAGATTGCCAAGCCGACTGTTGGCGGTCTGCAGCTGAGAATCCATGCTCGCAAGCTGTTGTTCGAGCTGTTGTTTCTCGACCGACAGCGACTGCGCCATCTGGCTTGCCTGCGCCGATTGCGACGCGAGCGCCTGATTCTGCTGATATAACTGGCGGTTGCGCAGCTGACTGAGACGCAACTGTTGCTGCGGAACCGTATTACATCCGACAGTCAACAGGCAGATGACAACCAGACTTCCGAGCAGTCCTAAAGACTTGAGGCCAGACATTCAGAGACTCCTTATAACCCCTGCAAATCAGATGTATTGGGCACCATTCGCAGTATCTCGGGCGTTCATGACCTGGACGGACACGCAGCGCGTGTGCGCAAATCATCAACGAACGCCTGGAGAGACGCGGATTGGATTCAAATTGTTCAGGTTCGTAAGGAGAGAGAGAGTTTCGCCTGCGTTCCCAGTGACAGTGAGAGGAGATACTGTCGGTCGGTGGAGGCGAGCGGGTTTATATAGAGGGACGAATTCTGTGCCAAGGCCGTTTTTTACAAAATTGAGCGAAAAATCGTTCAGCCGAAAAATTCACCGCATTTTCTTGGGAAGGAAAATCCGGTGAATATCAAAGGGGGTGGCCCAGACAATCTCGTCAGAGTTGTCTGGGTTGCGCAGCAACGCATAAGTAGTGAATGATAATAGGCGTAAGAGTCCTTCCACTCTCACATCGTTTCCATTTCACGCCTTTGTGTGCCTTCGGCACCCAGACAACTCTGACGAGATTGTCTGGGCCACCCACGTTCAATAGATCACTCTTATTTCATCAGATCGTGCCGCGATCTTTGAGCTTTTTCAGCGTATCGACGAGGTAGTCGATATCACGTTGTTCGGTGCAGAGGTGGACGCTCACGCGGATGAGTTTGAGCCCGTTCCAGTACGTGATCGGAATCTCGATGCCGAATTCTTCGCGGAGTGTTGTCTGCAGTGTGTCGGGTTGGCCGATGTTGCGATTGGAGTCGTCGGTCACCCCGATCGGAATTGAGACCATGCTGCCGTTCCATTCCGGCGGCAGTGTGCAGATCGGTTCGCGCGGAAAGAGTTCGGCAATCCGCTCGTGGGCCTGTTGAACGAGCGGAAAGGCGTGACGGCGAAATGTCTCCTCGCCGATTTTGTTCCAGAAGTCGAGTGTCGGCAACATGGAAAGCAGCGCGGCGTCGTTGCTCGTTCCCTGCCAGAGAAAACGGTCCTTCCAATGTTTGGGACGTCCACTCAGTGAACGGGCCCAACTGGTGACCAATGGTTTCAGATTCGACTTCAGCGCACCGCGTGTGTGAAGAAAGCCGGTGCCGAAGGGAGCCATGAACCACTTGTGGCAACTCGCCGTATAATACTGACAACCAATGTCATCGAGGTCGACCGGATGCATCAGGATCGCGTGCGGCCCATCGACACAGACGGCGATGTCATGCTTTCGTGCGCGTTCGCAGATGGCTTTGACCGGCAGCTGAATTGCCGTGGGCGACGTAATGTGGCTGACCACGATCAAACGCGTGCGGTCCGTCACCCGCGCGAAGATGCTCTCGACGATCGCTTCCGGAGAGTTGATCGGATGGGGAAGTTCGGCCATGCCGTAGACCGCCCCCTGGCGTTGGCAGGTTTCACGCCAGATCAACTGGACGGCGCCGTATTCGTGATTATTGAGCAGTACTTCGTCGCCCGGGTCGAGGGGGAAGGATTGCGCGACGATGTTCATCGCGATTGTCGCATTGCCCGCCAGCAGCAGGTTGTCCCCCTTGGTGCCGAGGTACTGCGCGAGACGATTGGTGGTTTTTTCGTAGAGGTCTTCGCGTGTCTGGAAGAAGAACCGGGCGGGGTAACTTTCGATTTCCCGCAATAACGCAATGTGAGCTTCCTGTACCGGAATCGGGGAAGGGCCGAACGAACCACAGTTGAGGTACGTGACATCCGGGTCGATCGACCAGAGATTCTTCCAGGGTTGGGAAAGATCGAATTCAGGCAGGCCGGTCCACATGCGGCAGTTTCCTTCTTGACGATTAGGAATGGAAGTATGGGAAGAGAACGCACGCGCATCGGCCGTACATCACGATGGTCGACCACTCGCGGGGCGGAGTGGCGGATAGCACATCAGTCCCCAGTCTTCCTTCGCGCCGTGATGCACGATGATAGTCAGGAAGGCAGGTTGCAGGTGGCCGAGCATCGTCGCACAGCGCCGCAGCGCGGTGCGGTTGAGTTCACTGCCACAGGTGGCCGCGCCATGCACCAGCTGGCAACGCGCGAGGTAAATGCGTTCCATTACGCGGGTCAGAATGACTCCCCAGTTCTTCTGCAAGTACCAGGTTCTCGATTCGTGCATCGCCTTGCGCGACTGGTTTGCCCGCTGCGGAGTCGGTTCCTGCCAGAAGTAACGACTCAGGTGCTCGTCCTGCAACAACGCGGTCACGAGTTTGCGATGTTGAGTCAGAACGGTCCTGAGGCAACCGTCCTGATCGAGTTTAAGAATTCGTTTCAGGAAGTCGCCCCACGAGGTGGAGTCGGGAACAGGAGCACGTTCTTCGGGGTTCCACGTCCCATATAAGGTATTGAACGAGATCCAGAGCAGAATCAATCGCTGATCGTGATTGTTCTGTTCCAGGTTTTCGACCTGGTGCATCCAACTGCAGGCGCGATGTACACGAATGGAGGTGTTCTCGTGCTCGCCCGAGTCGACGACGGCCTGTTTGTGGGGTTTCCAAGCCCGGCGGATATCCCGGACCGTTTTGTAGATCACGATTTCATCCGTGTCGATGGAACTTTGCGGTGGCTGCCCGTTCGTGGGGTCGATCATGAATTCGGCTCCTGCACACGTGTGAATGTTGGCCTCACCAGAGTAGCAGGAACCCGACGGCAGGGAAACGATTCCCCCTTACTTGCCAGGATGGGTCGGAAGGAAATCCTCACCTGGACCGGGAAAGAGTTGTCCATCGACGCGCGAACCGTTTACGATGGGAGGGTGATTTCCCCTTCCGGGATTCTCCCGCCCCCACTCTTCCTTCCTCACTGGCTCGCCTGAACTGATGATATTTCTACCCGTGCCTCGCCGTATTCCGGCTTCTCGCCTGCTGGTTTGTACTCTCGCCCTGGTTGCAGGTGCGATCGCCGCGCCTTCAGTGTCGGCAGCGGAAGACAAACTTCCTTTCGCGCAGTTGCAGACAGAATACCACGACGGCGTGCTGCCGTTGCTCAAGCAGTACTGTAATGACTGCCACGCAACCGAAGTCAAAGAGGGGGAGCTTGATCTCGAGCGATTTGCTGAGTTCGCGCATGTCCGTCAGGATCCGAAACCGTGGCAGAAGGTCATTGAGATGCTGGACAACGGCGAGATGCCGCCGGCGGACAGTCCGCAGATGTCGGGCGAAGAACAGAAACAGCTGCGTGCGTGGGTACAGCATTACCTCGATACTGAAGCCCGCGCCAACGCCGGCGACCCCGGCCCGGTCGTTTTGCGCCGGCTGAATAATGCGGAGTATACCTACACGATTCAGGACCTGACGGGCTTGGGGCTCAATCCGGCAGAACAGTTTCCCGTCGATGGCGCCGCCGGAGAGGGGTTCACGAATACCGGGAACTCCCTGGTGATGTCGCCGTCGCTCGTGACCAAGTACCTCGATGCGGCAAAAAAGATTGCGGAGCACATCGTGCTGCTTCCGGATGGAATCGAGTTTTCCGAAGGGAGCTCCCGCCGTGACTTCACCGATGAGATCGTGGCCGAAATTCAGAAGATCTACACGCGACATACCGGACCCCTGGCGGATGCGAGCGCCCTCGACCGATGGAATGTCGCCGACACCCTCAGCGTCACGAAGGATGATGGTCGGATTGATCTTGCCCGGTACGTGAGTGTTCTTCTGGAGCATCGCGATGAAGTCGCGAACGGCACGGTGAGCTATGAAGAGGTCGCAGCAAAGAAAGAGGTCAACGCAAAATATCTTCGTCTGTTGGGAACGGCGCTGAATCATCCCGAGGATGGTTCCATACTGCTCAATCAACTGCGCGCCCGCTGGCATTCGATCGAACCGGAAGAAGCCGACAGTTTCATTGCCGAGATTCGCGCCTGGCAACAACAGTTGTGGAAGTACAACACCGTCGGTCAATTCGGCAGTATCCGCAAATGGCAGGAAGGGGTCGACCCGATCAGCACCTCGCGCGAGTTTCGGCAGACGATCACAGCGGAAGGGGATGCGAACGAGATTTCGATCTTCCTGCAGGCGAACGGTGCGGGGCAGAACACGGAGAAGACCGTTGTTCGCTGGCACCAACCCCGGTTTGTCCGCCCGGGGCAATCACCACTTCTCCTACGCGATCTGCGGGCGATCTCCATTCTCTTTCCCGAACTGCGTGCAGAGACCTTCGCTCGGACAACAGATTATCTGGCTGCAGTTCGTGCCTTTCGCGATTCCGGCAAAACGGCCGATGTGAATCAACTGGCAACGGAATACGACGTCGATCCGGAGACGTTGACGGCGTGGCTGGAGTTGGTCGGTCTGCAGGGAAGTGTGATCGCTGCGGAAGATCATCTGTATGTCCCTTATCAGGATCCCAAACGCGAGGCGGTTAAAGGCTGGGTGGTCCCGGACGCACCTGCGCTGATGATCGTCAGCAATCCGACCGATCAGGAGCAGCATATCCCGGGAGCGATGCCGCCGCATTCGATCGCCGTGCACCCCCGTCCTGAGCGTTGGGTGGCGGCCGGTTGGGAAAGTCCATTCCAGGGCAAAGTGCGTGTTGAAGCTGATATCAGCGATGCCGACCTTGGGTGCGGCAACGGAATCACCTGGTCGCTCGAACGGCAGCGGGGTGTGCAACGGGAGGTTCTGCAGACAGCGCACATCTCGGGGACAAATCCCGCCAAAGTCACACCGGTGGAAGGTCTCGATGTGCTTCCCGGAGATCTGGTTTCCATCGTGATCCGCCCGCGCGACGGCAGTCATGCCTGCGACCTCACGCTGATCGAATTAAAGATCGCCGAAGAGGGTAACGCAGAGCGACGCTGGTCGTTGACCAACGATTGTGCCGCGACGATTCAGGCGAACAATCCGCATCCCGACCAACATGGCAACGCGAAAATCTGGCATTTCTACACGGGGTTTATCGCCGCCGATCAGGCGGGAGATCATCATATTCCGCGCGGGTCGGTGCTGGCGAACTGGTCTATCAGTGAAGATGAAGCCGTGACGAAACAGTTGGCGGCCGATGTGCAGCAGTTACTGACGAAAGGACCGACGAGCGAAACGGCCGAAGCGGATCGCATCTTATACGAACGGCTCCAGAATTTTTCCGGCTTGCTTTTCTCGCGACTCGATTATTCGAAGCTGGCCAACCAGTTTCCGGCGGAACGGTTGAGTGAGTCGACTATGGGGGTCGATTCCATGCATCTGCCGGAGGGCGTTCGCGAAGTGACGGCGGAAGGGGATCTTTTGATCGCGGCTCCTGCGCGGATTGAGCTTACGCTTCCAGTCGGTCTCGTCAACGGCGCCGAATTCCTGACCACCGCGACGGTCGCTTCCGGTTCTGCGCAGGTAGACGTCAATCGGACGGCGGGACCCGATTGGGAACGCTTGCAGGCGGGGTTACCCATCCTCACCCCCGAAGGAGACGCCGCTCAGGAAAAATGGCGGACCTCGCTCCATGAATTCCGTCAGTTGTTCCCGCTCGCGATGTGTTACCCCAAAATTGTACCCACCGACGAGGGGATTTCGATTGTGCTCTTCCACCGGGAAGATGAACACCTTGAACGATTAATGCTCTCGGAGGAAGAAGCGGCGCGACTGGATCGGCTGTGGACGAATCTTCGTTACGTCAGCCAGGATGCGCTGACGAGCATCGTAGTGCTGGAGCAGTTGATCCAGTTCGCAACCCAGGATGGGGAACCGACGCTGTATGAGCCGCTCCGAGAACCTTACAACAAACGCGCGGATCAATATCGACAATGGCTGCTTGATACCGAGTCAGTGCATGTGGAAGCACTGGTGGATTTTACCCGGCGTGCCTATCGTCGCCCCTTGACCGAAGGGGACGCGCAATCAATTCGCAGTTTGTACGCCGCACTTCGCGAACAGGACCTTTCGCATGAAGAAGCTTTCCAACTGACATTTGCGCGGGTGCTGACTTCACCGGCCTTCCTCTATCGCCTGGAAGAGCCGGGCGGGGGAACGGAACCGACGCCGGTTTCGGATTGGGAACTCGCCACGCGGCTGAGTTATTTCCTCTGGTCGTCGACTCCCGATGCCGAACTGCTGAGTCTGTCGGCGCAGAATCAACTTCATGAGCCAACTGTACTCGCTTCACAAACGAAACGCATGCTCGCCGATCCGAAAATGCGCCGCATGGCGATCGAGTTCGGCTGCCAGTGGTTGCACATTCGTGACTTCGATCAACACGATGAGAAAAGCGAGACTGTCTTTCCTGAGTTCGCCGAACTGCGAGGTGACATGTACGAAGAGTCGATTCTCTTTTTACAGGACATGCTGCAACGGGACGGCTCGATTCTCGATCTGATTGATGCCGATCATACATTTTTGAATGAACGCCTTGCCGCGTTCTATGGCATTCCGAATGTGGAAGGAGAAGAGTGGCGACGGGTCGAGGGTGTCCGGCAGTATCGCCGTGGCGGCATTCTGACGCAGGCGACCACGCTTTCCAAACAATCCGGCGCGTCCCGAACCAGTGCGATCTTGCGCGGCAACTGGATTTACGAGTCGCTTCTGGGTGAGCGACTTCCCCGCCCCCCCAAAGATGTCCCCATTCTCCCCGAGACGGTCCCCGCAGGCCTGACCGAGCGGCAATTGATCGAACAACACAGTTCGGTCGAGTCGTGCGCGAAGTGCCATGTACGCATCGATCCGTTTGGTTTTTCACTCGAAGGGTTCGACGCCATCGGCCGCGTACGCGAGACCGACGCGGGTGGTAATGAGATCGATACTCTGACTGAACTCAAGGATGGCACCGAGATCGCGGGCCTCCCCGGTTTGCAGAAATACCTCGGTGAAACCCGACGGGAGACGTTCGTGCGGCAGTTCTGTCAGAAACTGCTCGGGTACGCCCTCGGGCGGTCCGTCCAACTTTCGGACGAACCATTGCTGGATGAGATGATGACAAAACTGAGTGAAAATGATTATCGTATTACTGTCGCGATTGAAACCATCGTAAACAGCGAACAGTTCCGCAACGTGCGCGGTCGCGATTTTACCTCTGCCCTGGAAGTAAGCGAAACCCCCTGATCTACCTCCGCCGGTTAACAGACCGACGTCAAAGGAGTCAATTATGTTTGATACATCCCGTCGCAATTTTCTGTGCGGACTGGGCGTGACCATGGCCCTGCCGTGGATGGAATCATTGAAGCTGTTCGCGAATGAATCGGCCGCTGTCGATCCAGCGACTGGCGAAGCCCCGATGCGTTTCGGTGTGTTGTTCGCCGGAAACGGTTTTCACAAGTCGCACTGGTGGGCAAAGGGGAGCGGGGCCGAGATGGAACTGGGCCGCGTCCTCGAACCGCTGCACAAGCATCGCGAAAAGCTGACCTTCATCAAAGGTCTCTACAACGAGGAAGCCCTCAAGGGAAATATTCATAGCTCGCAGACGGGGAACCTTCTCTCGGGAGCGCCCCTTGCTTCGGGGGGAGAAATTCTTTCCGGCACCAGCATCGACCAGGTGCTTGCGCAGACATATGGTCGCGGGACGAAAGTATCGAGTCTGGTCCTCGGGTGCGAAAAGTCGAATCCGGCGGTTCACAAAAACTATTCGATGCTTTACAGCTCACACATCTCGTGGAGTTCCCCTTCGACCCCGACCCCGCTCGAACTGTATCCGGCACTCGCCTTTGATCGCCTCTTCCGGAAGTCTGCCTCCAAGGCGGATCAAAGCGTGCTTGATGCTGTCCTCGAAGATGCATCAGACCTGCGGAGAACCATCAGTCTCAATGACCGTCAGAAACTGGATGAATACCTGAACTCAGTGCGCGAGGTCGAACAACGAATCGATCAGGCGAATCGCCGGGGTGAACTGCAGGGTTGGCGTCCGACGCTCGAGAAGCCGAACATTCCCCGTCCGTCAGATGGTATCCCCCAGGATATCGGCGAACATATGCGGTTGATGTGCGACATCCTTGTGCTGGCATTTCAGACCGACACAACCCGCGTCTGCACGCTGAAACTCAATAACGATCATTCATCCCTGCGGTTCTCGAACCTCAATATCGATTACATGATTCACCACCTGTTGTCCCACCAGGAATCGGATGACTGGTTGCGGGTGAATCAATTCTTCGTCGAGCAGCTGGCCTACATTGCCGACAGGCTCGATGCCATCCAGGAAGGAGAACGAACCGCCCTCGACAACAGTATCTTCATGTTCTGTTCGAGCATGCTGACCGGCGGACACATCGCGACGGAACTGCCGGTGATCCTGTTGGGACGCGGCGGCGGCAAACTGGAAACAGGCCGCACACTCGACTACTCCGGTAAGGAGAATCGCAAAATGTGCAGCCTGTATCTCTCGTTATTAGATAAGTATGGCGTTCAATTGAATCAATTTGGTGACTCAACGGAGCGATTGGCGGAGATCTGATCGATTACTCGCTGCTAGCGCAACCCGCGATACGTTATTGCTCGTTTTCTTCCGGAACGTCGACGTCCACATCAGGAACTTCGATCGTTTTCTCTTCCGTTCCAACATCGACATCGGCAGGGGTTACATCCACATCGGGCGCCTCACCCGGATCGACGTCAACCGACGGCGCTTCGCCTGGATCCTCTACGTCGACATCGCAGCCCGTCATGACAAACGTCATCGGAGCGACCGCGAGGCCGAAGAGGAACAGTTTCCACGGCTGAGTAAGGCTACGTTTAAAACTGTGTTCAGAGCAGTTCTTGCCAGTCATCTTATTTCTCCTGCGAGAGTATTGTTTGGATGCGTGAGGTGGACTCTTACTGAAAGAAGTAAATGTAATGGGTGGGCATTTTCGGAAATACCAATTCTAGAAACACAACGCTTTCAGCAAGAGTCCGATTGGCAGTTAGGCAAACGTCATGCCTTCATCAGAGATTCTCTGAAGATGGCTCGCAATGAACAGGAAAAGTGCTGAGATTCACCTTGAAGCGGCCGTCTGGACGAAAGTCCCGCCCAGTTTTCAGGCCCCAATTGGTTTTCGAGCGACCAATCTGGCTTTCGGACGGGCATTTTTTTAAGGGAAAGCACTGGCGAAGCAGCGGACAGGCATCCCGGCATTCCGCATATTCCCGGATGGGAGGTGGATTTGCGACGCGTGTGAAGGGTAGAACCTTGACTCCCGGTGAGAATCAGTTACAACAGGAATCAAACACTTCATGGCGGCAAAACTGACGCTTAAACTCCCTCCAGTTATCATGTTAGCTGCCTCAGTCGAATCGGATGTCGGAGTGCCCACCGATCACGTCGTTCGACTCTGCTTCTCTCCGCACCGGTGACAGCGAGATAGAGGCTCGATATTCGACGGCCAATCATTCAATCAGAGGGAGAATCTTCGATCACAGACGCTCCTTGATCGACGACGCTCGTTCAAATTCAGTGCTTCTTTCACCAGCGGCGTACGCCAGGGCATTGCTTAACGGCGTCATTGTTCCATCAGCACCTGATTCTTGTCATTCCGCCTTTCGATCTTCGCGGCGCGCCTATAGCGACCCGCTTGTTCCCCGCCCGATGATTACCAACGGCGGTTCATAAAACTCTCCAATAACGGCCTGCAACAGGAGCCCGGATGGGAAGCCTGATTGAATTTTTCTCCAAGCTCCTGGATACCTCCGATTTTCCCTCGCGTTGGAATTGTGGGACGTGGACTTCCGGGCACGGTTGGTTGCACATCATCTCCGACCTCTCCACCTGGGGCGCCTACATGGCGATCCCCATTGTGCTGGTGACGTTCGCATTCCGCCGCGGAAAAGAAATCCCCTTCAGCTATATCTACCTGTTGTTCGCCGCCTTCATCATGGCCTGCGGTACGGTGCATCTGCTTGAAGCGATTATCTTCTGGAACCCGGTATACCGTCTCTCCGGCATCGTGAAGCTGATTACGGCGCTCGTCTCCTGGGCGACCGTATTTGCGCTGCTGCGCATTGTGCCTCAGGCAATGGAACTCCCCGGTCTCAAAAAGACGAACGCCAAACTGCAACGCGAGATCAACCGCCGAATCGAAGCGGAAAAAGATCTGGTCGAAACCGAGAAGCGATTTCGAATCACATTCGAAAATGCGGCCGTGGGTATGGCTCATGTCGCCCCCGATGGCTCCTGGCTGCGGACGAACGAACGGCTCAGCGAGATCGTTGGTTATACGTCGGAAGAACTCAAGGAACTTCGTTTCCAGGACATCACTCACCCGGATGATTTGAACAACGATCTGGAAAAATTCGAGAAGCTGCTGTCGGGAGAAATCGATAAGTACGCGATGGAGAAGCGGTATATTCAAAAGTCGGGGAAGATCGTCTGGATCCTGTTGACGGTTTCGCTTGTAAGGAAAGAGAACGGCGAACCGGACTATTCGATTTCCATCATCCAGGACATCTCCGAGCGGAAGGCGATCGAGGAGGAAGCGTTCAAGACACAGCAGTTGCTGGCGGCCTTTATGGATAATGCCCCTTCAGCGATGGGGGTCGTCGAAATTCCACCGGATGATTCCGACATCTATCACCTGATCGATAACACCGCTGCCGAGCAGTACCTTGATGTCGGACCAGGGGGAACAGTCGGGAAATGGTCACTGCGTGATATGCGAGGATGGCAACCTGGTGTGCGGCGCTGGATTGAGAAGTACCGCGAGGCCCAGCGCGAAGGGAACACGGTCAACTTTCAATTTCAGTTCATGGCTCCTGATTCCCGCGCAGGTGGTGTTGTTGAACTCGAGGATCAAATCTGGCTCAACGTCAATATGGCGTACCTCGGAAAAGGTGAAGACGGTCGCGATCGATTCTGTTACATCGCGAATGATGACACCTTCCGGCAGATTTCCGAGGTCAAGCTCAAACGGAGTCATGACACATTCTTCCACCTGATCGAAGATGCTCCTTTCGGGATTTATGTCGTAGATGCCGAATTGAAGATGCGGCAGGCAAGTGAAGGCTCGGAGCGATTATTCAACATGTTCGATTCGCTCATCGGAATGCCTCTCGATGAGATCTACCGACGTATCTGGAACGAACAGACGGCGGAGGAATTGACGCAGATCTTCCGCGATACGCTTCGCACCGGCATACCCCATACGGCAAATGATTCTTACCTGACGCGACGCGATAGCGATCAGACCGAATCATTCGACTGGCAGATCCATCGCATCACCCTCCCCGATGGCGAGTTCGGTGTCGTCTGTTACTTCTACCATACGACGAAACTCAAGCAGGCCGAAATGGCGGCGCGCGAGAGTGAAAGTCGCCTCAAGCTGGCAACCGAGTTAATTAAAGTCGGCGTCTCCGTTTGCGAGTACGATCAGCGTATGGTGATCGTCGATAACATCGCTGCCGGTCATTTCGGTCTCAACGCTGAAGACGCGATATCCCTCGACAACTACCGCAACTGTTTTCACCCCGAAGATCGCGAACGGCTCGAATTGCAAATGGAGGAGACTGTTACTCCCGGCACCTTCGAGAATCGGGTGGTCGAATACCGGGTGGTGCATGCGGGAGGACGAACCCGGTGGATTGGTATCTGTATGCAGCTCGAGTATGTCGCGGCGACCGATGGGACTCTCGCGCCCAGTCACTGGCTGATCGCTTCCATTGATCTGACAGAACGAAAGCGTCACGAGGAACAACTCGATTTTGCGCGACAGCAGGCGGAAGCAGCCAATCGAGCGAGAGGAGAGTTTCTCGCCAATATGAGTCACGAAATTCGCACGCCGATGGCGGCCCTGATGGGGCATGTCGACATTCTTCTGTCGCATCTCAAGGATCCCGACAACCGGCAGAGTGTGCTCACCATCAAACGAAATGGTAAACACCTCCTTGATATTCTTAACGATATTCTTGATCTGTCACGTATCGAGGCCGGTAAGCTGGAAGTCGATCGGACCCACTGCGATCTGATCCAACTGCTGAAAGATATCGACTCCCTGATGCGTGTGCGCGTCAATTCGGATGACGTGGAGTTCTCAATCATTGCTCCTGAGCCGATCCCGCAGCATATCCAGACCGACTCGAAACGATTGAAACAGATTTTACTGAACCTCGTGGGTAACGCGATCAAGTTCACTGAAGCCGGGCACATCCGCGTTATGGTCAGCTACGATGCGGCTGAGGCGAACATACAGTTCGTAGTGGAAGATACGGGAATAGGCATACCTGCCGAGGTGTTGCATCTCCTCTTCCGCCCCTTCAGTCAGGGAGATGCATCTCGAACGCGTAAATACGGTGGAAGCGGACTCGGGCTGGCGATCAGTCAGCGACTGGCAGGACTGCTGGACGGCAGGATTACCGTCGCCAGTGAGGTCGGCAAGGGAACGACATTTACCGTAACATTACCAGCCGGTCGCGTGGAGAATGCGAGCCTCACCCAACTCGAACTGGATGCGCAGTTGGACGAGGATGACGTAATCGTCATTCGAAATATCGATGCGCACGTGCTTCTTGTAGACGACCGCCGGGACATTCGCTTTGTCGGGCAGCACTTCCTGGAGGAAGCGGGAGCGCGGGTGACGACAGCCAGTAATGGTTTGAAAGCGATCAAGGCGGTCGAGGAGGCGGTCGTCCAGGGAGATGCATTCCAGCTGATCATTATGGACGTTCAAATGCCGGAGATGGACGGCAATACGGCGATCACCCAGCTGCGGCAGATGGGGTATGAAATCCCCATTCTGGCCCTCACGGCCGATGCCATGAAGGAAGATCGTGAGCGTGCCTTGGCTTCCGGAGCGGACGATTATCTCACCAAGCCGATCGACAAGGCGACATTGGTGAACAGGGTGGCGTCGCTGACGCAGGATGTTTCCGTAGAGGAACTTGGCCGCCGGCGTGCGGCGCGAGGGAACGGCGAACCGTCCTGCAATGGTACGTCAGAACTCAGCGACGAATAAAAAAAGCGGAGCCTTAACGGTTCCGCGATATTCGACTGACGTGGTTTCAAATTACTGTGGTGACCACCGTATTTTAGAGTTCAAACTGAGGCAAATCCGAACCGGCCTGTTCTTCTCGCGTTGCCCACGCATGCTGCGCAGCGCGGCTCTGCACATGATCGCGTAAAGACTTGAAGAATTCCTCCACGCGTGGAATCGACGTCTCTCGGATGTTATGGTCGAGAAACTCGATCATTGCCTGATCGAACTTCATCTTTTCTTCGATAATATCCTCAACCGACATATCCGGTGTGAATTCCGTCTGAGCAACGGTCGCCTGCAGTTCTTCATCCGGGATGTACTGCAGCCAGGTATCGAGCACCTCTTTCTCGCCCGTCGACTGAGCATTGCCCAGCATCAGCTGTAACTCCTGCTCGTCCTTCTGAAGGTATTCGAGCGTCACGGCGACCTTCGGCGATTTAGCGCGCGCACGCGGTGCTTCCAGCGCGTCGCGCATCTGACGATGTTTGTCTCTGATCAGTTCAACGATGTTTCTTACTGTTTCATAAGCCATGATTATTCCCCTTTTCTGAAAACAGGGCGCAGTTCTTTGCCATGAATCGCCAGACCATTGAGACGGACCGATCGAGCGATCGGACCACGGCGCGAGCGTCCAGCGACCACACCCACCCGCAGAGTAAGTGCCTGCGAGGAGTGAAATTACGCGTCTTGGTCTCCTGATAAGATAAGTAATGCAAGTTTCAGGCCAAAAACGAGGGGAGCGCGGGGTGGGCGTTTGGACTTACGGTGGGGATTAGTCGGGATGAAAGTGAAGATGTTGCCGCACGTGGAACTGTCGTTGGTTGCTGGATGACGAGGAGAAGACCGGGTCATCTAATTTATTAAAAGATCTGTTGACACTTGACTGCTGGCCTTCTACGATCATCTAACGAATTAGACGATTGCCTGCCTCTTTAAAGGAATGTCAGCATGGCCCGGCCTGAAGCGGAGCATCCGACTGAACTTGAACTCGAGATCTTGAAAATCCTCTGGAGTGAATCGCCGTTGCCGGTGCGGGAAGTACGGCTTCAGCTGGAAAGGGATGCCGCGCGGCCGCTCGCGCACAGTTCGGTGATCACGATTCTCAATATCATGTACCGCAAGGGATTCGTAACCCGTGAGAGAGACGGCAAGTCTTTTCTTTTTTCGCCCCGTATTCCACGGGAATCGGTCGCCGGGGAAATGATGCAGGATCTGCTGAGCCGGGTCTTTTCCGGTTCCGCCGCGCAGATGATGCTGAATCTGCTGGAAACGAGCGATCTCGATGAAGAGGAACTCGTCGCGATGCGCAAAATGATCAACCGCAAAGTGAAGGAGCACCGTCAATGACTTGGATCGATCCGTATTTCGTCGCGCGTATCTGTTTGACATTACTACATTCACTCTGGATGGTATCGGCGATTCTACTTACGGCATGGGTGATCGACAAATTATCCTTCCGCGCCGGAGTCGAGCGCCGCTACGAGATTTTTACTGTGGCACTGGTTCTTTCATTGAGTTCACTTCCGCTATTGTTCGCGATCATCGATGTCCCCCGTCCCGACGAACTCACGGACGCCGCACGGCTAAACGTCGAAACGCATCTCGATATCGCTTCAGTAGACGGGACATCGCATGAGTTCGCGACCGAAGAATGGCGAAGGGCACCAGCAATAAACGTCGGTGGCCCGATCACCAATGTCAGTCCCGATACCACTTCTGGAACTGAGCCTATGGTCAGCCCGCCGAGAATGGAATCGAACATTCCCCGCTATTTCGGTTGGTGCTTCGCCGCCTATCTGGCGGGAGTACTCTTGATGTCTGCCCGCATATTGATGAGGGGAATCCGTGCCAACCAGATGGTTAAACGGGTGACCATCATTGCAGAGGGGCCATTCGTCGAGTTTCTCCGAAACATGGGGCGGAACTGGGGGATGAAGATCACCCCGACATTAGCGGCCAGTCACCAGATCCTGGTCCCCAAAGTCAACGGTTTTTTCCGTCCGCTGATTCTTCTCCCCGCATCGATGATGAATCAGCTCAGTCCGCGCGAGGTGGAATTGATTCTCGTCCATGAACTTGCTCACATTCGTCGTTTCGACTTGTGGGTAAACCTGCTGCAGCGGATAGCAGAAGTCGTCCTCTTTTTCCATCCGGCTGTCTGGTTATTGAGCCGACGGATCAGTCAGTTACGGGAGTACTGCTGTGATGACATCGCCTGCGGTGCGGCTATCCCGTTTGAGGCTGCTGAAGAGATCAGGCTCGAATATGCCAGAACGCTCCTCCGCATCGCCGAACTCGCACGGACAAGTCGCCCCTTGGCGAATCATCCTTTTGCGATCGGAATGGCGGGACGCTCCCCTTCTGAACTTCGTCGCCGCCTGGCACGCATTCTCGGTGAACCCCTTCAGGAACCAATCCGCATTACTCGAAGAGGCGCAATTGTATTGACAATGTTATTGACGGGCCTGACGATGTTGCCCTTATTGGCACGCCCGACTGAGGACAGCCAGAAAAAAGCGGAACCGGAAGTAGTACAGGAACAGGACGTTGAGGAAGAGGTCTGGGAACGGGAACTTGCGGATGCGGAGGATAGCACATCCACGGAAAATAAAGAGGTTCGCATTCTGGACGGATTTGTTCGTGACAGGGACGGTATTCCCATCGAGGGGGTAAAACTGTGGCTTCATAATGTGGCGCAATTTGATTACTTCAATGATCCGCCCCTTATCGGTGAAACTGAAACCGACGCTACGGGCGCATTTCAGATACCGGTCCCGCTCGATATCGCCGAACGACTGGAGCGGTTTCCATCCGAGAGGATGCAGCTCTGGGCCTATGAACCGAGTCATAATATTCACGTCCAGGATCTCCGGGCACAGATTTCCCCGAATCCCTTTACCGTTGTGATGGAGCCTGCTCACACCAGCGAGCATCATTTACTGAATGCGGCGGGTACACCGCAACAAAATGCGGACGTGGAAATCACAATGATTTCGAAACAATACCAGGATTCTGACTACTACGTCCCCCGACAACTCAGGTCACTGGCGAAGGTGCGGACGGATGTTGAAGGCCGATTTTCGCTGTCGGGTGTCCCCGAGGGTTGTCTACTT
>PABD01000078.1 GCA_002702685.1 Planctomyces sp. | reverse complement strand
TTGTCCGGGCATGCACGCCGCGGGGAAAGTGCGTGTAACGAAGGAGAATGCGTCCGCTGTCGAGGATGATCATCGACGGATCATTGAGCGAGTCCCCCCCCGCTTCATGAATCAATTCGATCGGTGTCCATGTCGCACCATTGTCGGTGCTGCGCCGCATGACGAGGTCGTTCTCGCTGTGATCATGCAAACCAAGACGACGTTCCGCCACCGCGAGGAGCGCGCCCGATTTCGTCGTCACCAGGGAAGGGATGCGGTAACCGTATTCGACCCCGTCAATGGTTTCGTATGCGAACAGCACGGTTGGTTCTTTGGGACGTGTCGCGGGGGGATCCGCAAACGTCGTCGTGCAGAGTGCGGCGATAAGACAGGCGGCGAGAGCGCAGGAAAATTGGCGGCGAAGCGACATGGTCAGATTCCGAATGATGAGTGCTTGGATGAAACGCGGCTGCGAATAAAGCTGATATTATCTTGAACCATCCTGCAGCCCGGCACAACCGGTGATCCCGTCAGGTCACTTTTTTCAGTCCGGATTTCACTGCCAGGTAGTACAGGTGATTCTTCGCATGACCATAATAGAGGCGACAGCGATCGAATGGCGTCAGGTTAAACCGGGGGGCATAGTGCCGTTTGAGTTGCCAGGTCTCGCGGAACTGGGGGAGCATGCCATAAACCGACTTGGCGTCGGCATGCACCGTCCCGCAAGCGAGTACCCGAGGGATGTATTCGACCTGTCGCGCGGCGGGGAAGAGACGGAGCCAGAGGTCGTAGTCGAGCGCCCAGTGGAGGTTGTCCTGCAATCCACCGACCTCGAGGAAGAGCGTACGGCGAAAGAAGACGCACGGTTGCAACACGAAACTGACGGGGTGCAACAGGATGGTCTTCACGTGCGAAAGCGGACGACTGGGGAAGGGGGTCAGCACGGTCCCCCGATCATCGACGAGTTCCCCAGCGCCATAGACGATGTCGAGTTCAGGGTTATTGTCGAACGCTTCGACCACCTGGCGCAGAACGCGACTGGTCGCGTAATAGTCGTCTGAGTTGATCCAGGCGATGATCTCTTTACTCGCGGCCGCGATGCCTGAATTAACAGCCGCGGCCTGACCACCATCCTTCCGCGAGACCCACGAGATGCGGTCATCGTATTCTTTGAGAATATCGACGGACCCGTCGGTCGATTCCCCATCGCGCACGATGACCTCGAAGTCATCGAGCTGTTGCCCCAGGCACGAATCGAGACAGCGGCGCAGATAGCGAGCTTGATTCAGACTGGGAATGACAAACGAAACCGAGGCCATGCTTAATGCTGCCGTATCACGAAAGGTGAAAGCGAGAAATGACACAATTCTACGACAGTTCGGTTTTAACAGATTCTCACGAACAGGTGCAATTGGCGAGTGCTCCGCGGCTCCGCAGGCATCCCCCCTGCGGGAAGCCATCAGAGGGTTTCCGGATCACTTAAAGATTGATATCTGGCGGTATTCGGTGGTGAGATTTGTCTCCGGGGGGATCGGTATGGTATTTTATTCATCCCCGAAATTTCCTTCCCACTATCTTCCAGTTGAGCCTTTCCGATGAAATACCCCTCACTCTCGATTCTGTTACTGGCTGGTATTGTCATTCTCGGCGGCACGTCGATCTCCACGTTCGCCCAGGAGGATCCCTTCGCCACGCAGATTCGCCCCACTCCCCGGTTGACGCCGGAGGAAGAGCAGAAACAACTGAAGGTGCCGGAAGGGTTCGAGATTCAACTCTTCGCGGCGGATCCGGAAATCAGCAAACCGCTCAACATGGCGTTTGACGCCGACGGACGACTCTGGATCACGGATACGGTCGAGTATCCGTTCGCTCTCCCCGAAGGAGAGCAGGGGGGAGACAGCATTAAAATCCTCGAAGATACCGATGGCGATGGCCGCGCGGACAAAATCACCACGTTCGTCGACGGGCTCAACATTCCAATGGGCCTGATTCCCTACAAGAACGGCGTTATCGCATTCAGCATTCCGAACATCTGGTACTTTCAGGATACCGACGGCGATGGCAAAGCCGACAAGCGGGAAAAACTGTATGGCCCGGTCGGATACGATCGCGACACGCACGGATTGCACAACAGCTTCCGTCGGCATTTCGATAATTGGATTCACGTCAATCACGGATTCAGTAACAACACGTCGGTCGCGGGGTCCGATGGTCACGTCGTAACGATGAGCTCGGGAAACACCTATCGTATTCGGATGGATGGTTCCCGTGTCGAACAATACACGCACGGGCAGGTCAACCCCTTCGGGACCGCGATCGATCCACTGGGCAATCTCTTCACCGCCGACTGCCATAGCAAACCGGTGTATCAGTTGCTGCGTGGTGGCTATTACCCCAGCTTCGGCAAACCGGATGATGGCCTCGGCTTCGTGCCGCCGATGATGGATCACCAGCATGGTTCGACCGCGATCTCCGGACTCACCATTTACATTGGCGATAACTTCCCGGCTGAGTACCGGGGAAACACCTTTTCCGGCAACGTCATGACCTGCCGCGTCAACCGGGACTCGCTCGAGTTCCACGGATCAACGATCCTCGCTAGAGAAGAACCCGACTTCGTCATCAGCGACGACCCCTGGTTCCGCCCTGTTGATATTCGCACCGGGCCGGACGGCGCCGTTTATGTCGCGGATTTCTACAACAAAATCATTGGACACTATGAAGTCGATCTCAAACATCCAGAGCGTGACCGTACGAGCGGTCGCATCTGGCGCATCGTCTATACAGGAAAGGATGCCACATCCAAACCCGCTGAAAAAGCGGTACCGCTCGGTGACGCCTCGCTCGCACAGTTGATCGACAACCTCGATCATGTCACGTTGACGCAACGGATGCTGGCTTCTTACGAAATCATCGACCGTTTCGGTGCCAAGGCCGAGTCGGGCGTACGTAAATCGCTCAATACGAGCGACAGCCCCTATGTCCGCAGTCATGCGCTCTGGATTCTGAAGGCGACCGACAAAGTCAAACTGGCTGACTTCCAACAGGCCGCCGGCGACAAGCAGGCGATGGTGCGGACGCACGCGATGAAAGCACTCGCGGAGACAGCGGACTGGACCGACGCCCATTTCCAACTTGCGGCCACCGGCCTCGAAGATCAGGACGCCTTCGCCAAACGAGGCGCGGCCGAAGCACTGGCCGAACATCCCCGCAAAGGCAATATCGAACTCCTCCTCGCGGCGTTGCGATCTGTTCCGGAGGAGGACAATCACCTGCGACAGATGATTCGCATCGCGCTGAAGAAAAACTCGATCAACGCGGAAGTTCTGGAGTCCGTCGATTTCGCGGCGCTGTCCAGACAGGACGCGACGGAACTGGTCGATGTCATGCCCGCGGTGGATACCGCTGCCGCGGCGACATTCATGCAATACTACCTGACAAATTTCGAACCGACGCCGGAACAGTCGTCGCGACTGCTGCGGGAAGCGGCGAACCTGATTCCTCCGGATCAGCTCGAATCCCTGATTCCGCTGGCGCAGGAACAATCCAGCCACGACGTTAATCTGCAACGTGAATTGATCGTTGCGATCAACAACGGTCTCAAGCAACGCGGCACGCCCGTCCCCGAGAGCATGAAGTCCTGGGTGAAAGAGATTTCCGCCGGGCTGTTGCAGACCTCGCTCGATCAACTCGCCGGTTGGCGTTTCCGGGGACATCCCGATGCGAAGAAGATTTCGATTCCGTGGGGATTGCGTGAACGAACGGCGCAGCAGACCGGTAAGCCTTCGTTGTTCCTCGACAGCATCGTTTACGGCGAAGGAGAAATCGGTGTCCTGCTGTCGAAACCCTTTGTCCTTCCCGCGACGCTCGAACTGGATGTCAGCGGTCATCTCGGTCCCCCGGAGCTACCGGCGAACAACCTGAACCTCGTTCGTCTGCGATTGACGCAAACGGGTGAAGTCATTCAGGAAGAACTGGCACCGCGAAACGATGTCGCGAAACATATCGAGTGGGACCTCTCCGACTGGAAAGGTGAGGAAGGGGTGCTTGAAGTGGTCGATGGCGACAGCGGTAACGCGTACGCCTGGATCGCGATCGGAAACCTTCCCTCGGACCTGCCACTTCCTTCCGCTCCGCCGCGCAACAGCGTCGAGAATATCCGGAACTTCTCGCGACTGGTGGCTGAGTTCAATCTCGCTGATCATGTCGACGATCTTCGCATGTTGCTGGCGGCGAATCAGTTTGATCGCTCGACGGAAGAGGAGATCGTCAACGCCATCAACGTGCTCAAACCGAATACTCTCTTCGGGGCGCTGGCGATTCTTGTGGGGGATATCTCCACGCCGGATGAGCTACGGAACAAGGTCGTCACCGCCTTTGCCAACGCAGCGGGAGAGTCCGCGGCGAGCGGACAGGAACTACTCGTCAGCGCCTTTCAATCCGTGCCGCAACGATTGCAACTGGTCATCGCCGAACGCCTCGCCACTACGCCGGAAGGGCAGCGGGAATTGATCTCGCTCGTTCAGGGGGGCAAGGCGTCCGCCCGCATTCTGCTGCGGAATACCGTTCATGACCGAATTCAATCGGCTGGAACCGCCGAGATGAAAGCCGAAGTTGAAAAGCTGACAAAGTCCCTCCCACCCGCGAGCGAGCAGATTGCCCAACAGATCGCTGCGAGCATCGAAGCCCAGAAAGTTCACTCGGGCGGTTTGACGGAAGGGGAAGCACTCTTTCGCAAGCACTGTGCGATCTGCCACAAGATCGGCAGTGAGGGAGCCCTCGTGGGACCGCAGCTGGACGGCATTGGTGGCCGCGGGATGGAACGTGTCATCGAGGACATTCTCGATCCGAACCGGAACGTCGACACGATGTTCCGCTCGACGACGATCGTCACCGACGAAGGCAAGATCCTCACCGGCCTCATCCGCCGGGAAGAGGGCGAGAACCTGATCATGATCGACAACAAAGGGAAAGAGTTCACCGTCCCCCTCGACATCATCGACGAGCAGGTCACCTCGACCAACTCGCTCATGCCGGAAAACGTCTCCGAACTGATGAACGAAACCGAGTTCCAGGACCTGGTGTCGTACCTGCTGTCACAACGTGGGAAGTGATGGGTGATTCTGAACGTTTTCGTTTGACTGGCGGGGCGTCCAGGCGAGCTTATTTCGTTAGTAGGTTGGTATGTTCGACATTCAGATTCTCAACGAGAACAACGACCGGATCAGTCTGCCGAACCGGACGGGCAGAACAGTGTTAGGCGAATTTCGTGAGGAATTTGAGATCGTGCTATGTTTCTGGAGTCAGTCGGACTACGAGCTTCACTGGTTGGAAACAATTAAACAGGTCGCCGCAGGGTTATTAACTAAAGCAGCCCTGATTACATCGCTACACGATCCGGCAAACGCGAATTTCATTACGTGGTGGCCTCTCTACGTATTCAATGATCGGGTCCTCTTTCAAAATCAACTGTTGTTTTTGGATCAACTTGAAAAGCCCTTTGAATTGAGTAGACCATTTGAATCCGTTTCAGATTATCGCCGGTTTGACCAAGATAAAAAATTGCTTTCGGAGTGGGTTGTTCCAATGAGATGGCTGGAAGACTATGTAAGAATGTTTTGACTACATCCACAAGTTACTGGCGACAATGCTCAGCACCCCTCTTTTCCGGTACGCCCAGCGGGAAATGACGGTTAACGAGACCTTGTCAAAATCGGCTGATTCTTCCCTTCCTTGCACGCGTGACGCTGGCCCCGCTAGGATGGCGACACGGGCGGACCGGATTTCGGTACGGTATCGTATTTGCTTCTGAATGATACGGCAAATAAAACGCCACTTCGCAAATGAAGCGCCATTCCAGTGAACCAGCGGCAGGAGAGGGGTCAGCGTGGCTTTACCGAACAGTTACAGTTTTGATGTGGTGGTGATTGGAACGGGTCCCGGCGGGGAAGGGGCCGCGATGCAGGCCGCCAAAATGGGGTATTCGGTCGCGACTATTGAGAAGATGCCGCTGATCGGCGGGAACTGCACGCACAAGGGAACCATTCCGAGCAAGGCTCTTCGCTACGCCATTTTTCAGACAACGAATCTGCTGGACGGTCGGTTTGTCGATTCCGAAACTTTGGCCGAGGCACGGTCGTTCGCGAATCTCCGGAAGTCGGCCTCCACGGTGATCGACAAGCAGGTCAAGATGCGTCAGAGCTTCTACGACCGCAACGAAGTCCACATCTATCACGGCCACGCGAAACTCGCCGGGCCGAACCTGGTCGAAGTCTACGACGAACTCGGCGGCAAACGCGAAATCCAGGCGAAATCGGTCATCATCGCCACCGGTTCCCGGCCCTTCCGCCCTTCCAATATCGATTTTTCGCATCCCTTCCTGCACGACAGCGATACCATCCTCGACCTCAAGGAAACACCCCGGTCGATCAGTGTGTTCGGGGCGGGCGTCATCGGTTGCGAGTACGCGTCGATGTTCAAAAACCTCGGGGTGAAGGTCAATCTGATCAACACTCGGGAACAGTTGCTGGAATTCCTCGACGACGAAATCATCGACGCGCTCAGCTATCACCTGCGGGAAAAAGGGGTCGTCATCCGCCATCGCGAAGCCTTCGACCGGGTCGAAACCGTCTCCGACGGAGTGATTCTGCATCTCGTTTCGGGTAAACAGATCAAGACCGACATCCTGCTCTGGGCCGCGGGACGCGCTGGGAACACCGAGGATCTCGGGTTGGAAACGGTCGGCATCACTCCGAACAGTCGTGGCCTGATCGACGTTGATGAACATTTTCGCGCGGGTGAAAATATCTATGCCGTCGGCGATGTCATTGGTCGCCCCTCACTTGCCAGCGCCGCGTACGTCCAGGGACGCTACGCCGCCCAGCATATGCTGCAGGGAGAATGCGAGCAGGCATTGGTGGAAGATATTCCGACGGGTATCTACACCAGCCCCGAGATCAGTTCCCTCGGTAAAACGGAACGGGAACTGACGGACATGGGGATTCCTTATGAAGTGGGGCAGTCGATTTTCAAAAGTCTCGCCCGTGCCCAGATCACCGGGCAGACGGTCGGCATGTTGAAAATCCTGTTCCATCGCGAAACGCTGCAACTGCTGGGCATTCACTGCTTTGGAGCGAATGCGTCCGAAATCATTCACATCGGCCAGGCGATCATGTCTCAGCCGGGGGAACAGAATTCGCTCAGGTACTTCGTCAACTCGACGTTCAACTACCCGACGATGGCGGAAGCCTACCGGGTCGCGGCCCTCAATGGCCTCAACCGCCTCTTCTAACCGGCGTCCGCCGGAGGGGGTGGGGCGGCTATTCGGCGCGACGCGTTCTTCATGCTTGGTGTTGCGCCGCCAGAGAAGTTAATGGTGTTTTGGGGGAGCTATTGAGCGCGAGGGACCAACTGTATCGAGGCTGCGCGCCGCTGGTGCGCTCCGGTTGTATCCTGACTTTCTGTTGCGCCGTTTATGCAATCCTCTTTCCGCAAAATCCTTATCGGGGCCATCTTTTTCGCGCTGACGAACGTTATCGCGATCTTTGGCTACTGTTTGGCCGGATGGGACATCCTCGAAGCCGTCTACATGGTGGTGATCACCATCTATGGCGTCGGTTACGGGGAAGTGCGCCCGATTGAAACCGACGTCATGAAGATCTTCACGATCGGAGTGATCGTGACCGGTTGTACGTCGGCCATTTACGTGCTGGGCGGATTCGTGCAGATGATCGCGGAAGGGGAATTCAAACGTGTTCTGGGAGTGCGAAGAATGACCATGGGAATCGAAAACCTGTCGGACCACGTCATCGTCTGTGGCTACGGACGCGTGGGGCGGATACTCGCGCGGGAGTTGATCGAATCGAAACAGGATTTCGTCGTGATCGACACCGATCAGGAACGGCTGCAGGAGGCGGAAAACAGCGGTTTGTTCGTGATTATCGGCGACGCGACCGAGGAAAAGATCCTTACTTCCGCAGGCGTACAACGCGCCCGGGTCGTGGCGAGTGTGCTGCCGAACGATGCCGCGAATGTCTTTATCACGTTGACAGTGCGGGAACTCAATCCGGACATCGAAATCATCGCGCGGGGCGAGTCCCCCTCCACTGAGAAAAAACTTCTTCGCTCGGGCGCCACACGCGTCGTCCTGCCGGCGGCGATCGGCGCGACGCGGATTGCCCGGTTGATCACGCATCCTTCCGCCGAAGACCTGCTTTCCAATTCGTTCGCCAAGACGAGTCTCAACGAAGACCTCGGAGAAATCGGACTGCAGATCAGCGAGATCACGATTGAAGCCGGTTCTCCCTTCGCCGGACACGCACTCAAGGATCTGACGCTGGGAACATTGAACCAGTTCGTGGTCATCGCGATTCGGCATCACGGAAAGGTGGTGACCCGCGAGCCGGACCCGGACTATGTGATCAAGCCAGGTGACTCGTTGATCCTCATGGCACAGCGGAGCGCCGTACCGAAATTGAAGGAAAAAGTGGCCCGTCAGGAGATCTACTACAGGGGGGCGCGAGGGTGATCGCGGGGGTCGGGAATTTCCCCGTTGCCCGGTCTGACTGCAAGATCGGGGTGACGGCAGGGTCCGCCTGACCGCTACAGCTTCCGGCAATCCTCGGCGCGCAAGGAAGTGGTTTAACCGTTAATCCAGTTTTGAAGTTAAGGCCGCTGAAGTTCCCGCAGAGTCTGCGGAAGGGATCCCGGTCGATGCTTGACGGCCTCCGTCCGCACAGGTAAAAAGCATAAAGCCTGTGCGATGTTGCCAATTTTTTGGGCAGGTGCTCTG
>PABD01000077.1 GCA_002702685.1 Planctomyces sp. | reverse complement strand
GCCGGTGTCAGCCCGATCGCAATGAAACGCGGTATGGACAAAGCCGTTTCCGACATCGTCGAACAGCTGCACTCGATGGCGACCGATTGCAAAACCAAAAAAGCGATCGCTCAGGTCGGTACTGTTGCTTCGAACGGCGACACCGAAATCGGTGGAATTCTCGCTGAAGCGATGGAGCAGGTTGGCAAAGATGGCGTCATCACCGTCGAAGAAGGCAAGAGCCTCACGACCAACTTTGAAGTTGTTGAAGGGATGCAGTTCGATCGTGGTTACCTGAGCCCTTACTTCGTGACCGATCAGCAGAGCATGGAATGTATGCTCGAAGACGCTTACGTCCTGATCCACGAGAAAAAAATCACGAGTATCAAGGACCTCGTGCCGGTACTTGAGAAAGTCGTCAACGCGGGCAAACCGCTGTTGATCATCGCCGAAGACATCGAAGGCGAAGCGCTCGCGACTCTCGTTATCAACAAACTGCGTGGAAGCTTCAACTGTGTGGCTGTGAAGGCTCCGGGATACGGCGATCGCCGTAAAGCGATGCTGCAGGATATCGCCACCATGGTTGGCGGACAGGCGATCTTCGAAGACCTCGGAATCAAGCTTGAAAACCTGCAGTTGGCGGACCTCGGCCAGGCGAAGAAAATCGTGGTCGACAAAGACAACACCACGATCATCGAAGGTGCCGGTAAAGCGGCCGACATCAAAAACCGGATCGATCAGATTCGCCGCGAACTCGAAAACTCGACCAGCGATTACGACAAAGAGAAACTCGAAGAGCGTATCGCGAAACTCTCCGGTGGTGTGGCCCAGGTCAATGTGGGTGCCGCGACCGAGAGCGAAATGAAAGAGAAAAAAGCTCGCGTCGAAGACGCCCTGCACGCCACTCGCGCCGCTGTGGAAGAAGGTATTCTTCCTGGTGGGGGAGTTGCTCTGCTGCGTGCTTCCCGGACCGTCAAACCGGGCAAAGTCCCGCATGACGAAGAAGTCGGTTACAACATCATTCTGCGTGCCTGCCGCGCTCCGCTGACCCGCATCGCCAACAACGCCGGTGTCGATGGCAGCGTGATCTGCGAAAAGGTCGCCGAAATGAGTGGTAACGAAGGCTATAACGCCGCCGACGACAAATTCGAGGACATGGTCAAGGCGGGTATCATCGACCCGACCAAAGTGACCCGCACCGCTCTGCAAAACGCGGCTTCGGTTTCGACGCTGCTGCTGACGAGTGATGCCCTCATCGCTGAAAAACCCGAAGCGGGTAAAAGTGGCGGAGACAGCGATCTCTACTGATAAGTGATTTCTCCGGCCACGCTCTTTGCAGCAAAGCCGTTGGACATAATAGAACCGGGAGTCATCGTGAAGACGACTCCCGGTTTTTTATTTGTAGATTCACTTCAGCGGACTCAAGTCACCGCCGGAGCGGGGGGATCAGTTCATCCCCATCGGGCGCGTCCATTTGGAGCGGGAGTTATCGTCCTGATCATCGAGCAGAACGAGCGTGTTGTCATCGAGTGAATCGATTTTTCGGTCCCGTTTGGTGCCGTAGTTTTCTTTAATGTAGTTGAAGGCCATCTCGGGTTCACCCGAAAGCGAGGTGAAAACCGCCCGTCCTTTTTCGACTGTCCACTGGATCCGCATGACGACTTTATTGCCGAGGACCGCGGCAATCAGGGAGTCGACCTCGACCGTCAGTGTGCCCGTTCCATCTTCTTCAAGAACCAGAGTCTGTTTGACATCCTTCTGCTGCGTCCAGATTCCCTTGAGTTTGCTTTTCAGCGTTTCGTCTGATTCGGCTGTGGCCTCTCCCGTCGCGGCAGGTTCCGACTCGCTGGTTAATGCGCTGATGCCCTCTTCCTGGGGAATCCCGAGCCGGACTTCAGAGTCGACGGGTTCTTCCGGGGCGACGTCCGCAGCGCCGAGAAAATAACCATATGCCATATAACCTATGATAATTCCAAAAATGACCGCGATTATCGTGGCCAGCGTGGAGAGAATCTTTGATTGTCTCGGTTGGCCTTTGGGATCGGGAGCGTCCGACATCTTGAGAACCTCTGTTCGATAGCGTATGACTGTTTAAGTGGAAATGACTATTCCGTAATCAACCTGGCGAGGCGGCCGCAGCTTCTCAATCCGCCACCATTTTGGCCAACGTGCTATTTTCAGCCCAATTCGCCCAAGCGTCAATGGCAATTGCGTCCGGATGCGGCTGAACGCCGGCCACACTTTTCCTCAAAGATACTCTCTGGATACAGCCGGACTATGGCGGAAACGTTCGTTAAACAGCTTTTGAACGGGTGCCACCGGGCGGGGCTCGTGGAGGGACGCGTGCTGGTCGGGCTGTCGGGGGGACCGGACTCGGTTGCACTGGTTCGCGGCTTGCTGCAATTGCGCGACACTTTGAATCTGGAACTGATGGCGGCGCATCTGAATCATGAACTGCGGGGAGGCGAATCGCGCGAGGATGAAGAATGGTGCCGCCAGTTCTGTGAACAATTCCATGTGCCGCTGAAAGTTGAGCGAAGGGATATTAGCACGTTCGCGCGTGACAAGCAGATTGGTATCGAAGAAGCGGCCCGACGGGCGCGGCATGACTTCCTGATCGAGGCGGCGCGGGAGTCCGGCTGTCACGCAATAGCCCTCGCGCATCACGCCGACGATCAGGCGGAAACCATTCTGCATCATGTGTTGCGCGGGACGGGACTGCGCGGGCTTGCGGGGATGAAGTGGGAACGCGCGCTCGACGAGCAGTTGAAACTCGTGCGGCCGATGCTGGGGATTCGCCGTTCAGAAATCGAAGTGGCGCTACGCGAATGGAAGCAGGATTCGCGCATGGACAGTACTAACTCGGAGACGCACTATACCCGCAACAGGCTGCGTCACGAACTTATTCCGATGCTCGAACGGGACTTCAATCCGCAGGTAACGGAGGCGATTCTATCGTTGGGGAGGCAGGCGGAAGAGAGCGATCGCCTGATTCGGAGCCTCGCGAAGGAACTTCTCCGTGCGGCGTTGATCGAAACCGCCACCAGAAGTTGCCGCATCAACAAGCTGGCTTTCGTGGATAAACCGCGACATCTCGTCCGTGAAGCGTTCGTGCAATTATGGCGTCAGCAGGACTGGCCCCGGCAACAGATGAACTTCAACCAATGGGATCGGCTGGCCGGGATTGCACTGGGTGAAGCAGAAGGGGGAACATTCCCCGGACCGATCGACGTGAAGCGCGTTCGTAGGGAACTGCATCTCACACGCCGATAATCAGTCCGGTTCAGTTGGTGAACGGGTTCCGGCGAACCGGGACGAACATTTCGTTCCGGGATCGGTACGGTTCGGGTGTTGGCTCCTCTTCCTGGTAGGGTTCCGGCAAGGATTCGACCGGTTCCTGCGACCACGATTGTGTCACGCGTTCGGCATCCAGTCGAGCTCCGAGTTCTCTGGGTGCGGCATTCGAAACCTGGCTGTTACCTGCACCGGGGCGCGGAATACGAAGTTTCATGCCGACACGGATATCGTGCGGACTCTTCAGGATGTCTCTGTTCGCTTCGTAAATCTGCATGAACTTGTTCGCGCTGCCCAGGTACCTCGCGGAGATGCCCGACAAGGTTTCTGCTCTACGAACTTCATGGATCAACAGCGTATCCGCACTGAGCGGAGCGATTGCCTGTTCGGAAACAGGCCGACTGACTTGCTGAGTGGTGGGACGGGGTTGTGACATTTCTCGCTGGGTCACCGCGGCGCCATTGTTCTGGCGTGGCTGCGTGCGGTTTTGAGGAGAACTTGCCACCGGTCCCGAATTCGTCGCGTCACCAAACGGATCGAACGCTTCGTCGTAGGTCAAGATCGACTGATTCAATCGAGGTCGCGACTGATCACTGGCCGTGGACGTATTCCGATAATTGTTCTGTCGAGCCTGGCTGTTGGATGAATTCGTATTGGGCCGCGTACCACTGGATTCCCCCAGCAGTTCGGGATACGAGGTGAAACTCGTGTCATTCGAGAAAGGACTCACGTTGTCGTTGAACCGGGATTCGTCGAAGGCATCATCGCGAGTCGTGATGTACTGTGAGCTGTTCCCGTTTTCTCGACGCGACGGAGCGGGAGTATCCCAGTCGGAATTATGATCCGGTACATGGTACGAACGCGAGGATTGTCCTCGATTGTCGTTGCTCGCCATCGAATCGCGGCGGGACGTATTCTGCTGGGAAGGGGCGGGAACGTCGAAATCGTCGTTCCAGTCGGGAGAGCGATGTGACTGGCTGACATTTCGCGTGTAGTTAGAGCGATTGTTCTCCAACTCTTCCTGCTCCGATCGCCCGCGCGGTTTCGCTGGTTCGCTGAAGTCGAACGGATCCTTGGCTTCTTTGCTCGCTTTGGCGAGCTCCTCCATGACCCGATTGTGCGAGTCGTCGGGGGAGGTGGTTTTGCCACCGGTGAAAGCCCCCTCGAAGAAGGATCCCTCGGATAGCTTGGAGAGATCCTGCTTGAAGCAGAACGCGGTGCCGATTCCGATCACCATCAATGCCAATGCCAGACCTAATTTTTTATCGCGATGCATGGTGGATTGCCTCTACCTGAGCACATGTTTTCACATCGCTGAAGGCGTCGGGACAATGCCTGTTGTCCGCGCGATTCGCGATATGAGTCTGAAACAAAATGTTTCGGACACTAGAAACGATTCCGTCGCCGTATCCTGAGTTCCTTACAACCTCAACGAGGTTCCCTGAACAACAGGTTTGAAGAAAGAATCTGTGACAAAACTGATCTCCGGCCATCAGTGCCTGGAGAATCAATTTTTGACGAGTCTAGTGGATGCTCCGTAATCCACATTTCTATACGCGCAGTGCCAGACCTGGCTCCTTTCGTGGGGCATGCTGCGAGTAGTGACGATCGCGTCTGGAGACAAACCGGCTCACCATCTGGCGGCCAGCTGTATCACAACGACTTGTTGTTTCCGCTGAATTGAATTCAACACACAATAAGTCAGACCACAACCGGGTCCCTCAGCATAAACATCGGATGCAGACGTCTGTCAGACTGCAATCTTCAGCCGAAAACCAGCAATTTTTGCCGCTGGCGAAATGGGGTGAACCTAAAACCGGGTCAACCGACAAGGTTCACCATGTTACAGCTGTCATAACCGCGCAGGTTTTCGAGGAATCGCGCGCTTTTCGCGGTTTCAACTCAAAAACGTTACACTTTCACCAGCACGCATGAGTGCCGAAAAAGCCAGCTGAATACGTGTCAAATCGCATCAAAGCGTTTGACGCGCGAAGAATCATTGGACCGCATTCTTATGCAGATGCATTGTCAGGCATAGCGGTCGAACGAACGCCTATTTTTTCGGCGATTTCGTTTCCGCGGCGCGGTTGCCCGATTTGGTTGGAACCAGTGGTTTGAACGCCACAAGCCCCAGAGGAGGCAAGGTCACCGACAGGCTGTGCTTGTGACCGTGCGCCGCTACGGGTTCGCTGTAGATGCCACCCTCGTTATTGATGCCCGAACCACCGTACTCAGGTCGGTCACTGTTGAAGACCTCCTGATAGTAACCGGCCTGCGGTAAACCGATACGGTATTTGTCGTGCGGAACCGGTGTGTAATTCGCTACGACAATGATCGGCAGATCGGTTTTGTTTCCGGACCGGATGAAGGCGTAGACGCAGTTCTGGTAATCATCACACTGGATCCAAGCGAAGCCTTCGCTCCGGCAGTCGTTGACATACATAGCCGGCTCAGCAGAGTAGAGTTCGTTCAGATCTTTGAGCATCTTGGAGATGCCCTGATGTTTATCGAATTCCTGCAGGGCCCAGTCGATTTCCGTATCGTGATTCCACTCCGTCCACTGTGCGAGTTCGCCACCCATGAAGAGCAGTTTTTTGCCCGGCATGAAGTACTGATAGGCGTACAACATCCGCAGGTTTGCGAACTGCTGCCAGTAGTCGCCCGGCATCTGCGAAATCAGCGCCCGTTTCCCATGCACGACTTCATCGTGCGAGAGAGGTAGAACAAAGTTCTCGGTGAACGCGTAAACCATGCGGAAGCTGAGTTCATTCTGATGATGTGACCGGTAGATCGGATCGCGCCGCATATAACGGAGCGTATCGTTCATCCAACCCATGTCCCATTTCATTGTGAATCCCAGCCCTCCGTCATAGGTGGGCCGCGAGACACCGCCGAAAGAGGTCGACTCTTCCGCGACAGTCATGATGCCCGGGAAGTCGGCGTGCAGTTTGGTGTTCACTTCGCGGAGGAAGTCGATCGCTTCCAGGTTTTCGCGCCCGCCATACTGGTTGGGGATCCACTCACCCTCTTTACGCGAGTAGTCGAGGTAGAGCATTGATGCCACGGCGTCGACCCGCAGACCGTCGATGTGATAGATGTGCGGCCAGAAGTACGCACTCGAGAAGAGGAAGTTCCGGACCTCTTCACGACCATAGTTGAAGATGTTGGTATTCCAGTCGGGATGAAAACCCTGGCGGGGGTCGTCGTGTTCGTAGAGTGCCGTTCCATCAAAACGACCGAGCGAATGCGCGTCGGCGGGAAAGTGCGCGGGAACCCAGTCGATCAGCACGCCGAGGTCATGCTGATGGCAATAGTCGACGAAGTACATGAAGTCTTCCGGGGTTCCGAAACGGCTCGTCGGCGAATAGTATCCCGTCGTCTGATATCCCCAGGAGCCATCGAACGGGTGTTCGCTGACGGGCATCAGTTGCAGGTGGGTGTATCCGAGATCTTTCACATACTCGACCAGCATGGGGGCGAGTTCGCGATAGTTGTAGTACGTCCGCCCATCGGTTGGGCGTCGCCACGAACCGAGGTGGACTTCATAGGTCGAAACCGGTTCGTTGATCCACGTCTTCCGATCGCGCTTTTCTATCCACTCCTGGTCATTCCATTCGTAAGTCGAAAGGTCGGCGATGATGGAAGCCGTATTCGGACGCAGTTCAGCCGCGAAGGCGTAGGGATCGGATTTTTCGAGCACCTGTCCCCAGCGGGAACGGACGGCGAACTTGTATTTGTCGCCGGCCTCGTAACCCGGAATAAAACCGGACCAGACGCCGCGTTCACTGCCGTTTAACTGATGTTGACCCACTTGCCAGCTGTTCCGATCAGAGATGACCGAAACTTCCGTGGCGTTGGGGGCCCAAACGGCAAAATGGACGCCTGCCTGACCATCCTGCTTGCCAGGATGTGCTCCCAGATATCGATAAAGAGTCCAGTGAAATGGATTTTCGACCCGGAAGTCAGACAGTTCGGTGGCGAGTTTCGATTCGGTTACAGGGCGTGACATCGCTTTTGAGATCTGTGAAGTAATGAGACTATTCCTTGGGAGCGGATACCTGGTTGAGCAGGCTCAGGTTGATGAGTTAATCCGTTAAGACCAGTCGGTTTGAGCGCCGCGTTGTTCAGGAGGGCCACGTGTATTGTATCAGTTTTAGGCCAAAATCTGAAATCGCCAATCCCGCTCAGGAGCAGCTCCCGGAAATTGACGAAACCATTCAATTGAACGGTTGACGGAAACCTGGTTGGGATGAGTGGAAACTGATGAGGTGAGGCGACTTAACTTTTTGTTCAATATCAGCGGTGCGGGTTACTCACGGGGTTCAGCACAGACGGGGGCGACCACGGGAATGTAAGAAGTCGCGTCGCCTGAAAGCGGTCTCGAGCAGGACCGATTGGATTCAGCGCGCGGCTCATGCCGATTTCGGGCGATTGAGCTTGAACGAGACATGTCCTGCCGGAAGGTTGTCTTTCAGCTGCTGGAGCGCATCGGGAGTCACCTCGCGACCCGTTTCGCCCGCGTGCTGCAGAGGAATGGAACCGAGGGCCACATTCTGCCGGGCCGCAACCTGATTCAGACCGGGCGATTCTTCC
Source organism: Planctomyces sp. (assembly GCA_002702685.1). Taxonomy (GTDB): domain Bacteria; phylum Planctomycetota; class Planctomycetia; order Planctomycetales; family Planctomycetaceae; genus Polystyrenella. The sequence goes on along the minus strand of PABD01000077.1, from coordinate 892 downwards.
AACAGGGGGTAGACATCGTCATCGTTCTCGGTTCTGGTCATCGCGATTGCTTTCTGCGAACTGCGTTCCCATTCCCGCACGCGCTCGACGAGGCCAGCGTCGATCAGAGCGTAACGATCGATGACGACTTCGGTATTCACACTTTCGGTAGACGAGGGGCGGACCTCAACGCCGGCGGTTTCCGTGTAACGGACCGGTTCGTCATCGACATGGGCGTTTACGGTACGCGCGACGATCCGGCGTTCGGCAGCAGTTTCTTCGTATTCGTCTTTCAGTTGCACATTACGAACATCGTTCAGCAGCGAAACTTCCGCGAGTGCATCCTGCTGGATTTCTTCGTCGGATAACTGGGCGAGGCGAGCGTCGAGCACAGGGTCGATTTCTTCATCCAAGAAATCTTCCTCAGCGACGTCTTCTTCAGCGAAATCTTCTTCTCCGAAGTCGTATCCCGCGTCGAGGTGTTCTTCGAGGATTTCTTCGAGCTCCTCTTCGTCGTTGACGAGACTCGCGTCGACGTCGAGAGAAGATTCGTTCGTTGTTTCCAGTTCATCCCACGCACTGCCAACTTCAATGCTGGCGGCTGAATTCGTGGAGTCATTGTGGTGGAATTCTTCGAACGAGGGTTTGGGCGAGTTCAGGCCGACGGAGATTTCTTCATCCTCGCGGGCCCGTTTCGCTGACGGCGTACGCCAGTGCAGCGGCAAGGTCTGTAATTCTTCGAGTGAATCAAGCACAGTTTCGACATCCACCGGGCGAATGCCGCGTGCGGTGGCGAGCATCAGGGCGTGATCGCACAGCTGATTGATCGCGCGGGGCAGTCCGTCGGCGGCTTCCGCGATGGCGAAGATGGCTTCCGTTTCGAAGATCGTCTCGGCGCGACCGTGGGCCAGAT
>PABD01000076.1 GCA_002702685.1 Planctomyces sp. | reverse complement strand
TTTCCGTCAGCTCTTTGCCATTCAGCATCTGAATCCGGTCGAGCAGATTTTCGCTCGCCGGGAGTTCGTAAACGACTTTCCCGTTATGACGCAGCACCGCATGTAAACGTGGGTTCGCGAGCGCAATCCGGGCGAACTGCTCGCTGATATGCGCGAACTCGGTGCCGATCGTTTTCATGAACTTGCGGCGCACGGGGGTATTGCCGAAGAGCTGGGTGATCTCCATCCGCGTCCCGAACGGGCATCCGCACGGTTTGACTTCACCGATCTGTCCGCTGCGGACTTCGAGTTCGCGCCCCGTGTCTGCATCGGCCTGGCGACTCCGGATATGCAACCGGCTGACGGAGGCAATCGACGCGACGGCTTCCCCACGGAAACCCATGGTGTGGATATGAAAGAGGTCGTCGGCGTCTTTGATCTTGCTCGTGGCGTGACTGGAGACGGCGAGCAACATATCGTCGGGATGAATGCCTTCGCCGTTATCGACGATACGGATGAGTTCGCTCCCCCCTTTGACGATATCGACCTCAATGCGCGTGGCAAGCGCATCGAGACTGTTCTCCATCAGCTCTTTGACGATACTGGCGGGACGTTCGATCACTTCGCCCGCGGCGATCTTGTTGATGACGTGAGCGTCGAGCTGATTAATGCGGGGCATAACTCCGTTTGCCTATGTAGACCTGTATAGAGAAAAAGGCGGGTCACGAGCGGGGGATGAATCCGTTCCCGGAACTTCGCCTATTGTAGCAGATCCCCTGGCCGATTTCTTCTCCCGCCTGGAATCGTTATTCTGGTGGAAAACAGGTCCACCTTGCATAAAATCCGTTCGTTTTTCCACAAATCAAGAACCGACATTATGAAATCCGCCGCAGCGCTTCGTGACGACGCCATTGCAATCTGGAAGGCAGGAGTCACCGCAGTTGATTCCGCCCGACTCGTGCGGGAGCACCTCGCAATCAGGGGCGAAAAAATCATCGTCGCCGGCGAATCCTTCGATCTCAAGGACCTGAACCGGGTAATCATCGTCGGCGCCGGCAAAGCGGGCGCGGGGATGTCGGCGGCGGTCGAGGATGTATTGGAACCGGCCCTCGGGGATCGATTGACCGGCTGGGTGAACGTACCTGAAGACTGCGTTCAACCGCGGAAACGGATTCATCTACACGCGGCGCGACCGGCGGGTGTCAATGAACCGACGGAGGAGGGGGTGGCTGGCGCCAAAGAGATTCTGAAACTGGTGCGGGACGCGGGCGAGCGGGACCTGGTGCTTGTGTTGGTGTCGGGAGGGGGATCGGCCCTTTTGCCAGCTCCGGTTCCCGGAATTTCACTCGCGGATAAACAGGACGTGACCCGTTATCTCGCCGCGGCGGGAGCGCCGATCGAAGAACTGAATCTGGTGCGGAGAACATTGTCGGAGATCAAGGGGGGAGGGCTTGCCCGGGCGGCGGCCGGAGCACGCGCGGTCATCTCGCTGATCATTTCCGATGTCATCGGCGATCCTCTCGATGTGATTGCCTCGGGGCCGACTGTCGAAACTCACGATTCACCGCAGGCGGCGCTACGCGTTCTCGAAAAACGTTCTTCATCGGGAACACAGCCACCACGCGCGGTCGTCGAATGGCTGACAAAAGCCGGGAGCCAATCAAACGAGCGCAGTTCGTTTCCGCAACAGGTTCAAAACGTGCTGATCGGGACGAATGAGGTCGCATTGAATGCTGCTGCCACGGAAGCGACCACGCGCGGATATCACGTTCTCTCGAACGGGTGCAATAACGCGGGTGACGCGGCGGAAACGGGAATTACTTTATTGAACCAGTTGCGCGCATTGCGGACTGCGGAGCACGCGGAACTTCCCGTTTGCGTGTTGAGTGGTGGGGAACCGACGGTCATGTTGGCGGCCACAGATCAACCACGCAGAGGGGGACGCAATCAGGAACTTGTCCTGGCGGCACTTGAGGCGTCTGGTAAAGAGGGACTCGAAGGCATCGTGCTCTTGTCGGGAGGAACCGACGGCGAAGATGGCCCGACGGATGCGGCGGGTGGATTCATCGACGAGGCGATTCTGCAGAATGCGAGAGCCAAGGGGCTTGATGTTCGCGAGTACCTGGAGATCAACAATTCGTATCCGTTTCTCGAAGCGGTCGGTGGACTGCTCAAGACGGGGCCGACGCATACGAATGTGATGGACCTCCGGGTCGGTCTGGTCGACACGCCGTAGATCAATAAGGCTGACCGACTATAGTTCGAGCTCATCCAGGATGGAGGAGATTTCGTCGTCGAGGAAGGAGTTGGTTCTGCGGTGCTGTGTCCCGTGCAAAGCCAACAGTTCGTCGTTGTCGGGAAGGGCAAGGTCACGGAAGACCGATTCCCGTTCGAGCGGACCTTCGGGAGGCAGTTTCGGTGCGGGGGAGTCCGTCAGGGCCCTGACGACGAAGAGATCTTCCTGTTCGGAGAGATCGATGATTTCTTTTGTCGCCATCGGATCGTCCCGCCACCAGACTTCGCAGATCGGGGCGAGATAATTCTCCCGGTTACTTCGCAGTACGCGACCGATACGATAATCACTCAATTCGACAAGCGAACCGATCGGGAAGAGCGAAATCGTATAGATCAGTGCCCGAACGACATCGCGATCAAAGTTCCCCGCGCGTACCTGGTACAGAATCTGTTCGAGAGCCTGGTAAGGCAATGTTACCGGCGAAGAGTTTCCGTCCGGTTTCTGGGACATCAGGTTGATGTACGTGTCCGCGACAGCGGCCACTTTGGAAAGGTAATGAATCTGGGTGCTTAATCGCCCATGCGGATAGCCGGTACCGTTGCAGCGTTCGTGCATCTGGTAAGCGATCAGGCAGGAACTTCCCGGGATGTCTGACCAGCGGGTCAGAATATCCATGGTGTAACCGGGGTGCTTGGAAAGTTCCAGATGATCGAGTTGTGAGATTGGCTTCGCGGAGTAGATGAGATTCTTGTTGAGTCGCATCGCTCCGACTTCATGCAGGAAACAGCCAAGCGAAAGTTCCTGAAGTTCCTGCCGGTTCAACCCGAGTACGGTGCCGAGCCCGAGCGCCAGCATGCTCGTCTGGTAACTGTGTTTCCACGGTCCGGTGTATTTGAGTGAGGTCAGGTTGGTGTGGAGGAACAGGTCGATGTCGCCGCGAATATGTTCGAAACCGGAAGAAAGCAACTCGACGGAGCTGCGCGAGTTGTTGATCTGACCCTGGATAATATTGTGGAACAGTTCTTCGCTTTTACGGAGGTTGCCTGAGAATTCCCGTTTGTAATGCGAAGCCAGAATAGGGTCGTAAGATTCCACGCCGAAGCGGGAAACATGATGAATGAAAGATTCGTCAGTCGCTCCCCAGCGGGTTCCCGGTTTGCGTGTTTCGAAAACGTTCTGAGATTTGGGAGGTTTAGGTTGTGCTTCGGCTTCGAAGTGCCGCGCCGAATTTTCTTTGCTCAAGAAAGAGGAGGACTCCAGTCCCTCGATGCGTGTCAGGTTCATCAGCTCCTGCGGAGCGACCCGGACCTCCTGAATTCCCCGTTTCAGAAGCTGCGCGACCAGGCTTTCGGTTAACGTCGTACCGGCGGCCAGCAGCAGTTTGGGCGGTTGACTTTCAGCATCGAAAACCGGGGAATAGAGCATTGCTCCCATACGCAGTTCCGAGATGGGGAACTTAGCGAGATAGGAACTGGCATCCCGGGTTGCGGTCGATGTCGTTTTTGAGTCAATCATGATGCAGTCGTGTCTGGTAAGCGAACGGAAAACGGGGAGGTTCTGAGAACGAATCTGCCGCGGCACCGGGTGTGAATACCTGGCGACATCAACGGCCGGAGGTGGCTTTGATCAAAAGCGTCCCTCCATCCCGATGCCATTCCGGGCAACGGGTCATCCCAAACTTAGAACGCTATTCCATCCAGCGGATTCCCCATGCCCCGGTTTCACCTGCAGAATGGAAAAAAGAGGCAACTCGTTCGGGTTATGCCGATTGCGCGGGTGGCAGCGATTGCTGGATCCGGGGCTCCGCGTGTTGCGGTATCTAACTGACGGAGTTCGCGGATTTTCCTGACTTTCGTCGCGCTTGATATTCGAGCAGGTAGCGGAGGGCGAGGCCGGTCAGGATGAAAGCGCCTCCCCAGACGTCGCGCATCAGCACCGGGATGCTCCACATCAGCCAGACGAACAGCGGGTTGAGGATCGGTTCAATCAGCACAAGCAGGGAGGCTTCCCCGGCGGTCACGCGTTTGAGGCCAAAGCTGAATAAAACATACGGCAACCCCAACTGCACAATCCCCATCGCCACCGCCAGAACCCAGTGAATTGTCTCCGGCGCATGTGGTCCCGAGAAGAAACCGGCGAAGAGGAGCCAGGGCAGGACGACAAGTCCGCTGAGAAAATTGTTGAGCGCCGCCAGGTAAAAAGGATTATGGTCTCGTAAACGCCGCAGCGTGACGACCACTCCGGCGTAGGCGACGCCGCTGATGAGGGCGAGCAGGTTGCCGATCAGGTATTCGGGACGCAAATCCCAGAAGACGAATAGTACGATGCCCAGCACAATCGGAACGAGTCCGAACTTGTGCGCGCGGGAAAACGACTCTCCCAGGAAGAAGACACCCATGATCGGCGCCCAGAGCGCGCTCGTGCACTGCAGAAAGATGGCTGCGGCGGCGGTGGTGTACGACATCGCCGTAATGAAGGTGATATTCATGACGGCGAACGACAACAGCATCCAACCCATTGTCCGCTCCCAGCTGAAACGTCCCCGCAGGGCCAACGGGAAGAGAAAGATTCCCGCAAACATCGCGCGGAAACAGGCCAGGAACAGACCGCGCGTATCGGCGGGCATTTCGGCAAAGGGGGGAGATTTCACGAACGCGCCGCTCGTGCTCCACATGACGGACGTCATCAGGATGAAACTGATCCCGATCCAGCGCGGTTCGGTAGTCAGCGGCGAAGGCGTCGAAGCCGGGGGAAGCGAATCTCCCGGAGCGGGAACGTCAGTCGTAGGGTTCATAAACACGCTCACGAGCGCAACAGGTGAAAACAGGAAGCCGAATGCTTATTCCCGGCTGAGTGCGATGGCTTCCTTGAGGTCGAGACTTCCTTCGTAGATCGCGCGACCGGTGATGACGCCGATCAGATTCGAATTGGTCTCATAGAGCCGCTTCAGATTGACGATATCGTCGATGGTCGTGACCCCGCCGGAAGCGATCACAGGAAGGCCGAGTTCACAGAGCGCGAGCATATCTTTGAGCGTCTGCTCGTCGATTCCCTGCATCATTCCGTCATTGGCGATATTCGTGTAAATGACGGCCCCCAGATCGAGCCCGACATATTGTTTGGCAAGTTCCAGTGCGGAGGTCTCCGATGTTTCGAGCCAGCCCGCCGTCGCAACCATGGAATCCCGCGCATCGAGCCCGAGGGCAATGCGGCCGGGGTATCGCTCGATCATCTCCTTGAACCATTCCGGCTCTTTGAGCGCCTGCGTCCCGATGATGGCGCGTTCGATGCCGATCTCCTCCAGAACCAGTTTCACTCCTGCTTCATCCCGCAAACCTCCACCGAGTTCGCACGGAATGTCGACCGCCTCGACAATCTTTTTGATCGGTTCGATGTTGACCGGCTTACCCGCTTTGGCACCATCGAGGTCCACGAGGTGCAACCAGTCGGCTCCCATGCCAGCCCACTGCCGAGCCATTTCGGCGGGGTCGTTGCCGAAGATCGTCTCCTGGGCGTAATCCCCCTGACGCAGGCGTACACATTTTCCGTCGCGGATATCGATGGCGGGATAGATCTGCATGGTGTGAATTCCGACTTGAAGCGAGAGAAGCGAGGGGTCCCGAAGTGATGGGCTGGCCATCCCGGTAAATGCCGGGGGATCAGAGCTTACTGAAATTCTCGAGAAGTTTCAGGCCTACGAGTTGGCTTTTTTCCGGGTGGAACTGGGTGGCGAACAGGTTGTCGCGATGGACCATCGAGCAGAACGGGACGATGTAATCGGTCCGCGTGGCGATGTCGGGCTCGTTTGACGGTGCGACATAATAACTGTGCACGAAGTAAAAATGAGCGTCCGCGGGAATCTCGTTCAGCAAGGGATTGTCCGTCTGGGCCGGTTCCAGTTTATTCCAACCCATGTGCGGAATCTTGTAGCCCGGTTTATTCGGAAAACGAACCACCTCGCCCGGCAGAATCCCGAGGCCTTCATACTCGCCATCTTCGTAGCTTTTGTCGAAGAGCAGTTGCAGCCCGAGGCAGATGCCGAGGAAAGGCTTTCCGGAGGAGATGTGTTCGCGGATTGGTTCGATCATCGCCTGAGACTTCAACTCGGCGATCGCGTCGCGAAAAGCGCCCACACCCGGGAGCACGAGTTTATCGGCCGATGCAATTCCCGACGCGTCCGGGCAGATTTCGACTTCAGCTCCGATTTTCTCAAAGGCTTTCTGGACACTACGCAAGTTGCCCATTCCGTAATCGACGATCTTAATCATGTGGGAGAGTGAACTTTGTGCGATTAATATCAGGTAATTATTCAGAAAATGTCAGGGGGCCAACGCCGGTTCGTGCAGCAGAGGCATACGACTGTGTCGTTCCTTATCGGGTGACATCTCAGTGCGGGGAGAGGTTCATCCCCCGTTTCAGCCGCTACTTCCAGTGGTGACCGCGCTTCCACTGTTCGTAATATAGCCGTCCCCGACCGGATTCGACACCCGGCCAGCGGGTATTGTGGTCCGAGAACCATTTTCCCTGGTTGGGATCCTCCTGTTCGCCCTCAAAATAATGCAGTTGGTCGGCCGAAGACCATTCCCCCTCGCGGATGACTTCTTCCTCGATGGAGATCCCCAACGCCATTTTTCCGATCTGCAGCACCTGCAGCATCAGGGCCATCGCGGCGAACATCGAGACGGCCAGAATGGGAATGAGCGCTCCCAGTTGGAAATATTCCTCGACGAACGGCCAGATGACCTGCCACCCAAACAGGAGCACAACGGTTCCGAGCGCCAGGTAAGGACCGTAGGGAATGGCTCCTTCCCCCTTGAAGAGCCGCACAAACAGGGCCATGCCGGCACCGCACATCGGGGCGAGGAAGAATACGATGACCGATGCCTGCCAACCGATGAAACTGCCGATCATCGCCATCAGGATAACGTCGCCGAAGCCCATCGCTTCGCGACGCAGAATCCAGCCACCGATGATGCGGATCATCCAGATGATGACTCCGCCGACCGCCCAACCGGCGAGACTGGTAGCCAGACCGGGAAAAGAAGAATCCTGACGAATCCATTCAGGCATCCGGGGACCATGCAATAAGGGTTCAAGCCAGACCGGGAGGAACTGGGCGTACACCTCCAGCAGATCGGGGTTCTGAAACCAGATTGGGGCGAGGTAAGCCCGTTCCAGCAACCAGCCACCCAGAACCCCGACGATCATGGCGGGGACAGTACAACCATCGGGAATGATCTGCCATTCAAAGTCGATGAATGACGCGACAATCAGCGATTCGATCATGACCACCAGGTAGAGATACCACAGGTGGAGCCAGATCGTCGGTTTCAGATAAGTTGCCGCCGTGGCATCGGGGAGGCTGAATCCCCACTGCGTGGAGAAGACTCCCGACTCTTTAATGGTGGCTTCGGCCCCGGCGGGAATCATCCACCAGTAGAGCGCCGCAAGCAGGACTCCGTTCAGGATTTCCACGAACGCATCGCGTTTCGGGTACTTTCTCAGAGAACTCGCGCCCATGCTGCCGATGATGGGAATGTTCTCGCGTCGCCAGAATCGTGGCGCGGTGCGGAGATAGATCTCGGTGCCGGGGATAACGGACTTCAACTGGTCGGCCAATTGCTCGTGACGCCAGAACTGATCGATACAACGATTGAGGAATCGCCCGAGGATCGTGCCGATGAGAAACAGCACTACGAGCAGTAATCCCATCGGTAATCCGAATAACGTCACGGTCGGCGTCCCTTTTCCTCGGCTGGTTCTAGTTGGTCAGTTGCTGCTGGCTAAATTGATGTTCGATTTCGTCAACAACTTCTTCGATTGTTTTGGATTCGGTATCGATCGTGATCGTCGCCGCTTCCTCATACAGTTCGGTGCGCTCGGCGAGTACCTCGGCGACTTCTTCGCCGATCGATTTGCCGGTGAGGCTGGGGCGCGTCGAGTCACTTTTGTCATCGTTCTCGATGCGCGCGGCAAGGGTTTCCGGGCTCGCCTTCAACCAGATCACCGGACCGGATGTTCGCATCTGCGAACGGGTCGCCGCGATGAGAATGGCGCCGCCACCCGCCGCGACAATGAGTTTGTCGGAATCGAGCAACTGATGCATCACGGTCCGTTCGCGAGCGCGGAATCCGGGTTCGCCTTCCGAAGCGAAGATCGCGCGAATCGATTTGCCGGCGGCTTCAGCGATCTTGACGTCGGCGTCGACCCAGTCCCACTCCATTCGTTCGGCCAGGAGACGGGCGACGGATGTCTTACCGCAACCACGATAACCAATGAGTGTAATAACCAATCTGAAAATCTTCCGCAGAAAGAGGAACAGAGAAACTGAAGAAATGTCGCTCGCGACCTTACCGCGACCGCTCTTGAACTTGTGAACAAGTTCTCAATTGATGGGCGAAATCCCGCGGCGGAGCGCATCCCGCATGACATCCATCGGCGCTTCGCGTTGTGTAAACCGCTCGTACTGCAAACTTGCCTGGCGGACGAACATTTCCAGTCCGCTGGCCGTCTTGCAATTGTGACTTCGAGCGTCTTTTAACAGCAGCGTATTTTCGGGATTGTAAATCGTATCGAAAACCAGCATGCCGTCGTGCAGCCACTGCGGAGCGAATGGGGATTCGTCCATGTTGGGAAACATGCCGATCGGGGTGCAGTTGACGAGGATATCCGGAGTTTGAGCCCCCCGGTTCTCCCAGGTCACATGACGACAACCAAGTTCCTGAGCGAGCGCTTCGCCACGTTTGTTCGTTCGGTTGGTGATGGTGACTGCGCTGCCTGCTTTCAGCAAGCCATGCGTAATCGCCCGCGAGACGCCTCCCGCACCCAGGATGAGGGCGGTCTTGCCCTGCAGGCTGACATCTTCGCTTCCTTCCGCCAGTCCCTGACGAATGGTCGCCAGCGCGGCATCATAGTCGGTGTTCGATGCCCGCCACCGCTGAGATGCGTCGCGATACCACGTGTTCGCCGCACCGACGGTCTGGCAGGTTTCATCGGGGAAGTCGCAATATTCGACACACGCTTCCTTGTGAGGGATCGTGATGCTGTAACCCTGAATCTGCAACCATTCGAACGCCCGTAATGTCTCGAGCAGAGCGTCCGCCGGAATCCGGAAGGGGACATAGATGTTGTTCAGTTTGTCGTGTTCAAACGCGGCGTTGTGAATGAGCGGGCTCAGGCTGTGACCGATCGGGTCACCGATAACCGCGTAAACTTTAGTTCCCGCATTGATCTTGTCGTAGCGATAGAGGTTCTTCATCTGCCGAAATGAAATCTGGCCGGGTGCGAGTTCCCGGTCTTCACTGAAACTGGCGTAGGTGAAGGGGGCGCCGTATTTCGCGCAGAGAATTCGGCTGGCCATTCCGAATTCACCCATACAGAAACCGACGGTCGGAACCGGGGCCTGGGCGACCAGTTTCAGCACGCGCACGATGTCGGCCGGCGTGTTCGCCATCGTGACGATCTTGACGATGTCCGCGTCGAGACGGCACATTCGCTGATGGACGTCTTCAATGTCTTCCGGCGTTTCACTGAAGTTGTGATGGCTGACGATCCGTTTCGTTTTGCCGTAGCGCGGGACAGACCCGGCGATGTCATCTTCGAGGTCGATGTAATCGACGCCATCCACGATCGCGGCTCGCAGAATCGCCATCCGTTGTTCTTCGGTACCGCGCCAGCGGCCGTAATCGGCGGGGCGGCGGCAGGTGGCGACGATGGGGGTCGGACGGTCGGCCAGGAGACGCTGCAGATCGGGCTGGCGTCCCAGGTAGTCGAGACGATACTCCACCAGCTCGGCCCCTTCGGCGGCGAGCTTGTGGTGTTCTTCGATCATTTTGTGATGTCGGGTCCGACCGATACTGACGCAAATCATGTGAGCGAGATCACCTTCTGCCGGAGCCCGCGCCCGGCGAGAGGAACTTTCTATTCCAAGTCGTGTGGATATACTGAGTTGAACGAATTTTAAGAAAACCCATTGTAGGAAGGAAGCGGAGAGAAAACACGTCACAAACAGGCATCCGCGGGTTCGGATCGGCAATCCTGCAACAGACCGGGATTGGAAGGAGGGAAACCCGCTTTCCGGCGGATGACGCCGCCCGCCGGGCCGGGTACACTGGCTTCCAGTTCTGTCCGAACAGTCAGCACACGCGACGACGCGGACCTGAAATTCGACTTCTCCACCCGTATCCGGCAGCCAGATTTCATGATTCTCGAAGGGATTGTCACCACCCGGGATTCCCACGGCACAGTTAATGTCGCCGCCATGGGCCCGATCGTCGGGGAGGGCATGCGATCTCTTCTGTTGCGTCCCTATCAATCGACCACGACCTACCAGAATCTGAAGGCTCACCCCGAGGGGGTCTTTCATATTGTCGACGATGTCGAACTCCTGGTGCGGTCCGCACTCAATTTATTCGATGCGCCACCGGCGATGGTGCCCACTTCCGAGATCTCCGGTTCTGTTCTGGCCGACAGCTGTCGCTGGTACGAGTTCCGGGTGACGGAACTGGACGATAGTCGAGAGCGAACGGAGATTCAGGCCGAGATTGTGCATACAGGCTCGTTGCGCGACTTCCTTGGATTCAACCGGGCGAAGCATGCGGTGATCGAATATGCCATCCTGGCGTCGCGACTATTCATGCTGGACGAAGCAGACGTGGCCCGGCACTACGGCGAGTTCCGCACGATTCTCGAAAAAACAGGTTCGCCGCAGGAGTTTCGGGCGTTTGAGTTGGTGACGGATTATGTGATAAAACAGTGGCCGCATTTTCGGCAGACAGTTACGTCGCTGAATTCCTGAACTCGTGTGTTCCCCATCCCGCTTTTAACCTGCAACCGGTATTCATCAGAGATCCCCATCCATGCCGCAATCGCTCATTCTGAAAACGGGTTCGCGGTTGCATTTTGGTCCGCTCTCTTACCGCCCGCAGGCGGGTCGCCATTTTGGTGGATGCGGCGTGATGATCTCCGAACCGGGGATCGAACTCGAGACGACAGTTGCCGCGAAAGATGAAGTCGTGGGCGCCGCGGCCGATCGCATTTCCCGATTCGTCGAGCGTTTCCGGGATTACTTCGGAGAACGCCTGGAAGTTCCTCCGGTGCGGATCAATGTGCGTGAGATGCTGCCCTCTCATGTCGGGCTGGGTTCCGGCACTCAGTTGGCGCTGGCGGTCGCGCAGTCTCTCGCGATTCTCTCGGGGCATTCGAGCCTTTCCATGGAAGAACTCGCCCGGGCGATGGGGCGTGGAGCCCGTTCGGCGATCGGCATCAACGGATTTCAGCGCGGCGGACTCTATGTCGAAGGAGGCAAACGGACCGACTCGGAACTGGGGACGCCGATAACCCGACTGGAATTGCCCCCGAACTGGTGTTTTCTGATCGTCCGACCGCAATCCATCGCGGGACTGCATGGGGAAGCGGAGAAAATCGCGTTCGATCAACTTGGCCCGATGCCCGAAGAGACGACGGCGAAGCTTTGCAGGATTCTCGTAATGGATCTGCTGCCGGCCGTCGTGGCGGCGGATTATCCCGCGGCGGGGAGCGCGCTCTACGAGTACGGTGCCACCGCTGGTGAGTTCTTCGCCCCCGTGCAGGGAGGGATTTTCGCGAGCCCGCAGATGCGCGAGCTGGCGCTCCTGTTACAACGTGAAGAGGTTCCCGGCGTAGGCCAGTCCTCGTGGGGACCGACCCTGTTCGCCCTGATGCCAGATCGCGAGCGGGCCGATTTCTGGAGAAATCGTCTCCAGAACGAAGCGATCGGGGACGGGCTGGTCGCACAGATCGGAGAGCCCCTCACTCACGGTGCCGTGATCGAGTTCAAATAACTCGCTGGACTCGGCTTTCTCACGAGGAGCCCCGGGCAGTGGTTCGGTATCGAGTTCGCGCGGCAGCTGTTCATGACATTTCAGGCAGCTCTGAATCAGTTGCTCGGCGGAGAGCGCTGTCATACTGAAGGCGACATTCTTGCGAGGACTGTCATCCTTTTTCGCGAGCCAGAGGCAGTCATCGTTGTTGTTGATAACGGGCGTGACGCCACTGTTTTGTCCATTACCACCATTCAGTAATCCCACCGCGATCCGTCC
>PABD01000075.1 GCA_002702685.1 Planctomyces sp. | reverse complement strand
CGTTTGACACCTTTGTGTGCCTGCGGCACCCAGACAACTCTGGCGAGATTGTCTGGGCCACCCCTGTCTGTCGGTACTATTCCAGCTCATATCCCTCAATCGGTATCGTTCCGTCGCCGGCCCATTCACCATCCCCTGCGAGTTCGCCGCTCGCCTGCAGGCTGACGCAGATGTCGAAGACTTTACCCGGCTCAGCGATCGCGTCGCCGTGTTGATCTTTGAGGAACCCGATGTAGGGGACCTTCATTTCGAGTTCGTGACCGTCCTCTGAGAGTTCGCCCGTCAGAACACCATGCACGATCGGGCCCCGGTCCACCACGAATGTGAGTGTGCCGTCTTCGTGGTACACCCACTGCGGGTAGTAATCATAGACGCCTTTTTTGATTGTGTGATATCCGGCCGGATACGGTCCGTCGTTTCCTTCTTCGTACTGGCCCTGTGAGAGCGACTTGAAGTTCTTCAAAAGCTCTTCTTCGTTGACACAACATTTATTCATGTACATCCCGGTGTTGAACTCACCGTTGTACCATTCGATCTCGACGTTCATGTCGTAGCCCCCACTGTTGGGGAAGGTTCCCCCTTCGTACAGCGAATAACCGGTTTCGTCGTTCTGGTCCACGTCGATGGCGACCGTAATGTAGAACCGGCCCGCGCGGGTTTTCTTATCCCCCTTCTCCGGCCCTGTCTTCGTCCGGCCGATTTCCCCCTGCGAGCGGACGTAGATATAGAGGTTCTCGGCATCCTGTGCGACTTTGTATTCGAGTACGTCCACGTCGATATGCTTGCGTCTGGTCCCTACGTAATCGGGGACGCGTCCGTCCGTATCGATCGGATCGTTTTTGGGGTCCGTGTATCCTTTGATGTTCTTCCAGTCATCGAATTTGCCATCCATGACGATCTCGCTCCGCTCCGCGGCGAAGGTTATCGAACTCATAAGGATGAGGCAGGCAAGGAAGCCTGTCGCTGAGATTGTTCTCATAAGGAAGGTCCTCTCGTGCAATTTAGAAATGCAAAAATCGTCGAATGGATGGGGTGAAGTGTCGGTCGAAATTTCGATATGAAGGAACGCCTGGCTCAATCGAGTTTGTAGTCCTCGATCGGCTCTGCTCCGTCACCGGCCCACTTGCCAGTTTTAGAAAGTTCGCCGCTCGCCTGAATATTGAGGCAGATGTCGAATGTCTTGCCGATTTTCGCAATCGCTTCTCCATTCTGGTCTTTGAGGAAGCCGACGAAAGGATGTTTCATCTCGAGCTCATGCCCGTCCTCTGACAGTTCTCCGGTCGCCACTCCCAGCACAACCGGCCCGGAATCGCGTACGAACGTGAGCGTCCCGTCCTCATGGTACACCCATTCCGGGTAATGGTCGTACTGACCTTCCTTGATCGTATGGTATCCCGCCGGATAGGGACCGTCGTTGCCTTTTTTGAATTGTCCCTGCGATAGGCTGAGATAGTTTTCGAGCAGTTCGGCTTCGTTGAGGCAGCACTTATTCATGTACATGGCGGTGTTGAATTCACCGTTGTACCATTCGATCTCGACATTCATGTCGTAACCCGGGCTGGTCGGGTAGGTCCCCCCTTCATGTAACCAGTAGCCTGTTTTGTCATTGTCATCGACATCGATCGCCACCGTGATGTAATACCGGCCGGCGCCCTCGATAACTCCCTTCTCGTCCGGTTTGTTGTCGGTTCGCTGTGTTCGACCGATCACGCCTTTGGTCCGGATGTAGGAATACAGGTTTTCTCCGTCGTGGGTGACCTTGAACTCAAGAATATCGACATCTTCGTGATCCCGCGCAACGGCCTTGTTTTCTTTGGTTCGACCATCGGTGTCGATGACGTCATCGGCAGGATCCATCACGCGGGCCGCCACGTTTTTCCAGTCGTCAAATTTCCCATCGATCACGATCGGGTGTCGATTGGATTTCGGTTCGACTGCCTGGCTCTCGGAACCGACCATCACGTTTATGCTCATTGTCAACGCGACACACAGCAGCGGATGCAGGGTGATATTCATCGTCATTCTCCTATAGCAACATGCAGACGGGTGGTTGCCGGATACCCGTCTTTGGAAGTGCGCTTGACCGTGACGATATAATCGCCCGGTTTGTCATAAGTATGTTTAATCTCGGCGTATCCGTCGGGGTCGTGAGGTTCGCTGTTGCCCGGTGATGCGGTTGTCTGCGCCGGGGAACCATCGCCGAAGTCCCAATGTTCTTCGCCCCCCTCCATACGGAAGCCGCGCACCTTGAAGGTGATCTCATCACCGATCTTGAGGTTCTGGCTAGGGTGAAAGTTGGCATTCAGACTGGGGGGATAATGTTCCATGTCATTCGGATCGAGTACGACCACGGAGGCGAAGTCGTAGTCGACATTTCCGGCGGCATCGGTGACTTTCAGGGTTTCGGTAAAGAAGCCGGGTTGTGGATACACTTTCGCAAACCGCGCCGATCGTTCGACGGAACCATCGTCGAACTGCCATTCATAGTTGAGGTCCCCCGCGGCGCTCCACGAACGCGTGCCATCGAGTTCCGTTTCCTGACCGGCGACGATGAAGTGCGCGGGCCGCGCGTTTGCGATGATTTCGAGCCCTTCGTCGCGAATACAGATCTCCCGCATGATGGCATAGCCCGCCTGTGTGCCCCATTCCCCGGACGGCTGCTCGCTCTTGATTTCGAAATGCAGATGCGACCAGCCACCACTCGCCCCTTCCTTGCCGGCCACGCCAATCCGCGTTCCCATTTTAATCACGTTTCCTGTCTGGATTGCGGGATCGATTTCCTTGAGATGGGAATAGCGGTAATACCAGCCACGACCATCGAGCAGATAAACGACATCGGCTCGCGCCGCCGTCGGTTTCCCGTCCGCGTGACCTTCGAGAATCTCTTCGCCCCGCTGCACGACCAGGCCATCGGTAGCGGCGATCACCTCAACGAGACCTTCGGAGGCTCCGATATCGAGTCCCGAATGGTAGTAGATCTTCTTAATAACGGTATTGCCCCCGTCGACCGGTTCGTTGTCGAACCAGGTCCGTGTCGCCAGCCAGTCCTGCTTGACGGGATAGATCATCGTCCCCGGACGGATGAGCGGCGATTCCGCCGGCCAGAGTCGGAACCGGGCATCTTTCTTCAGTCCCCAGAACGCAGGCGTTCCATTGCTGTTGAGCCCCTTCGTGACGGGGCAATCAATTTTGACTTCCCCAACAGGCAGCGGCAACAGGTAGCTGCCCCCGCGCAGATGAACCTCTTCCCCATTGACCAGTAGTTTGAGATCACTGCTGCGCACGGCCAGTCGAATGGGATCGCGATGTTCCTCGAGTGCCAGCAGCTTGACTGTGGCTGTGGAACCATCGGAAAGCGTGATCTCCTGTTCTTCACCGACGTTCAGATCGACCACCCGTACGAGCGGATCGATGGCTTCGAGTTCCGCTCCGAAGAGATTCGCGGAGAGCAGCATTAACATGGACAGAGTCTTGACGATCACTGTTACGGTCCGTTTCGCATGAGGGCGAGAACACGGAAGTGGTTCGAAGTCAGGTGAAGTCATGTACGTAAAAATCAAGGTGCTAAATCCCTGTTGGCGATGCCATTCGTGCCGGGGTGGAAAATGTTATTTTCGAAACGCAGTCCGCGGGGCGCGTTTTCGCCATTCGGAACAATCACGGCGTAGGCATACCGTGGTGTGCCGATGGCCTGGATAATGTTTCCCTGCACGACGACGTCGGTGAGGGGCGGATCATCCGGTTGCTGGCCGGTGTCGAATCGCAAGGGGGAGCGTTCATCCCCCCAGATCCAGTGGGCGTCGCCATAACCGAATTCCGAGATGATGTTATTCGCGACAATCGAGCCACCATCGGTGTTTTCCGCATGAGCGGCAGCGCCCGGCATCAATCCGATCGCCCAGAGACTGTTCCTCGCGAATTGATTGCCGATGATCAGCACGTTCTGCGATCCATGCATCGCTTTCATTCCGACGAACGAATTGATCACCATGTTCTGTGAGACGGTGACGTGGTCAGCATGGAGGTCGATGCCCTGTGCCGCGTTTTCGATATGGTTGCCGATGATCCGCGTGAAGTTGCTCACTTCGGGCCCCGTCACCACGAGCGCGGACCCCTGTTGCCAGTTGTCCGTATAACCCGAATCCCAGACCTGCTGATTCGTGATCGCTCCCTTGACCGGATTCCGTTTGATCAACGTGCCGAGCTGGTATTGGTCTCTGATTGCCGGAGTCGGTACGAGATTTTCTTCGACGATCCGATTGCTTTCGATCAGACTGCCGGTGCAGTTGTTGACGGTGATGCCGGTTCCGTCCGTGCAATTGAAGGCATAGCCCCAATCATCGCTGTGAGTGCGGTCGTCAACGGTCACCCGCATGTAATTCCGAATGACGCATCGACTGATCCGCGCGTCCTGGCATGATTGCAGGGTAATCACGCCCGCGCGAGTTCGATTGTCATGGATCTGCACATTTTCGATCACGAGATCCCGGCACTCGATGGCGACGATGCCGGGAGCGTCCGTTTCGTTGGCGTCACTCGGGCGACTCAATCGAAGGCCCGTTATTTGAATGTCTAACGCGTTCTCGATCTCGATAATCGGTTGATCGGGATTCGTCTGAATGATGTGTCCCGGCCCCGTCAGTCCCGCATGATCTCCACGCAGGACCAGTTTTCGATCGATCTCGTAGGTTCCCGCAGGCAGGTGCAATTGCTCGCCCGGGTGCGCATCGAGAGCCGCCTGAATCGAGGGAAAGTCGGCAACCGAGACTTCTTCGGCCCGGACAATCAGTCCGGTAAAGAGTACAGAAGCGATCATTACTGAGAAGAGACGACAAATCATAAGGTGGCCACTGAGACAGGCGGGGGGTGTTACTCTTTGAAACGGGCGTCGAGTTCCGCAAGTTTGAGTCGAACGCTGACGATGTACGGTTCAGCTCCTTCAGTCCAGTGTCCGTAGGTGGTGAGTACGAACGTACCATCCGGTAGCAGGATGTTGCCCGGATAGGAGCAGTCGGCTCCTTTCGTATTGTCCATCAACCGGATGCGATACTGGCCCTCGTTACCGTTAGCGATGTCATCGTAGGTTCCAACCCAGGCAACCCAGTCTCCTTTGGTGGGACTGTCGAGCGTCGTGTCCCGGAAAGAAATCAGCAACCGGCCATCGTTGGCATAGCGGGC
This sequence comes from Planctomyces sp., assembly GCA_002702685.1. Classification (GTDB taxonomy): domain Bacteria; phylum Planctomycetota; class Planctomycetia; order Planctomycetales; family Planctomycetaceae; genus Polystyrenella. Next base: position 11,784 of record PABD01000075.1, on the reverse strand, counting down.
CTGATGGCGGTCGCCCGTGAGCGCGCCGGGCAATTCACGTGGTTCGCTCCAAGTCTCGCCTTCGTCATCGGAGAAGATGACATAGCTGTTCCGTGTCCGACTGTTTTCCCGCAGCAGCACGGCAAGTTGATTGCCATCGGGCGAACGAACGATACCGGGCTCGCAAAGATGAACTTCGGGAAGAAACGCGATCTCTTCCGGTTGGCTCCAAGTGAGACCGCCGTCGGCGGAGAGTGTTTTATAAACACGAAACTCAACGGGCTTTTTCTGTTTGCTGTTTTCGCGAATGAAGCGGCCGTCATCATGGAACAAGGCCATATACTTGCCGTCTTTCAGGCGAGCGACATCTCCCATCGCGACGATGCCGCCGAAATCGCCAATCGGTTCGAGTGGTGTCCAGGTGGTTCCCTCGTCCTCAGAGACCGCCATGCGAATCGGGTACAGACCGGAGAACATGACGATCCTTTTCACCCCTTCTGCGTCGACGGTGCGGTACAGCGTCGGCACTTCCTTCGACGTTGACCAGTTTTCGGGAACGGGGAGGCGGTCCGACCAGGACAGTCCTCCATCTTCGGAACGCTTGAGGACAATCGCGCCCCGGCCATGCCCTTTGGGGTAGGTCGTGATGATGGTCTTGTCGTCATCCAGCAGGACGGTCGTCGGGTGACCGAGGTATTGCCCTTCCTCCCGGTCGACGATGACCTGACGGTCGGTCTCGCCGGACAGATCGATAATCGGAATCGAGTATCCGCGCGAAACAGGATCGGCGGCTTCGATCGCAGTCGTGCCAACGGAGGTTACGCCAGCGGCGATGCAAATCGTGGAAAGTGTCCAGCGGAATAAACGGGAGGGCGTCACAGGCATGGGAGAGCTCTTGATATCGAAGGAAAGTCTGCGTGGATTAACCAGAATTCGTAGTTTCATTCACTCTAAACGTTGCCGCGGGTCACGGCAACCAATGAGTCGGGGATTGCCTGACTTCGCCGGTCCCCCGCTTGCTGTATAGTGACAGAGCGAGTACAACGAATAAAATTCGCCTTCTCATTTGAGCCATCACTCCCAAGGACGCCTTTGCTCGATGCCACTGGACCCGCAGGCAGACGATTTTCTGCAGAAATACAACAAGCTGAATCTCCCGCCCCTTTCGGAAATGACGATCGAACGCCTGAGGAGCATGGTCGCTCCAGCCACCGGGCACCTCGAATCCGTCTCCCGCATCGAAAACCTCGAAATTCCGGGACCGAACGGCCAGATTCGTATCCGTATCTATTACCCGCATCACGGCGAACTGGAATCGCCCCGCGCGGCAATTATGTATTTTCATGGTGGCGGCTGGGTGACCGGGACCCTCGATGCTTACGATCACCTCTGCTGCGCAACCTGTCGCCGCTCGGAGAGCATCGTCATTTCTGTGGACTACCGCTGTGCTCCCGAGAATCCTTTTCCGATTCCCTTGGACGATGCCTACGCAGCGACGAACTGGGCCGCGTCTCATCTCGCCGGGTGGGATATCCCGGAGGATAAACTCGTGGTGATGGGAGACAGCGCCGGGGGGAATCTTGCCGCCGCTGTCTGTCTGAAAGCTCGCGACGCTGGTGGTCCCGTCATCGGTTATCAGGTGCTGATCTATCCGATCACCGACTACAACCTGCAAACGGTTTCGTACCGCGAGAACGCCAAGGGTTATATGCTGACCCGCGATTCAATGGCCTGGTTCTGGGAGCAATACGTCCCCGAAGAACTTGATCGCCACGATCCCCTCGCATCTCCGCTCCGCGCCGACGATCTCAAGGGGTTGCCCCCCGCCTATCTGCTGACCTGCGAGTTCGACCCACTGCGCGATGAGGGAATCGCGTACGGACGCAAGCTGCAGGAGCACAAGGTGCCCGTGCGGTTTGTGCATTGCCCCGGCATGATTCATGGTTTTTTCCGTCGTATCGATATCTTTGATCTCTCGCTCCAGAAGGTGCAGGAGATTGCTGACTTGATTCACGAACTCTAGCAGGATACCCCGATGCGCGTTGGTATCCTCAGTCATCCCGAGAGTTGGTACTACAGGGAACTCGCCCGCGCGCTCTCTGCTGCGGGACATGAACCGCTCCTCCTGGATTTTCAGGAACTCTCCACTGCATTGGCGATGGAGGCTCCGCACCTTCGTTGCGGACGGGAACCCGAAGTCGATCTGTTGCGTCTCGATGCGCTCTTCGTCCGGTCGATGCCGGTGGGCTCCTTGGAGCAGGTCGTCTGGCGCATGGATCTCCTTGCGCAACTCGAGTCGCGCAATGTCACAGTGATCAATTCGCCGAAAAGCCTCGAATGCGCAATCGACAAGTATCTCACGACCGCAAAGCTACAGTCCGCGGGTTTGCCCACTCCGCCGACGATCGTTTGCGAATCGACAGCGCTCGCGTGTGAAGCATTCGAAAAATTGGGCGGCGACGTCGTCGTGAAACCGATGTTCGGTTCGGAGGGACGTGGCATTCTCCGGATATCCGATCCTGATCTCGCCTGGCGCACCTTCCGCACGCTCGAAGCGACGCATTCCGTCATCTATCTTCAGAAATTCATTCAGCATGAAGGGGCGGACATCCGAGGGCTCGTCTGGAATGGTCGCCTGATCGGAGGAATGAAGCGACTCGCCGGAAAGAATTTCCGCACGAACATCTCGGTCGATGGAACCCCCAACTGTTATGAACTGACTGCGGATGAAGAGCAACTTTGCCTGCGGGCGGCGGAAACGATTGGGGTCCGTTTCGCGGGTATTGATCTGCTCTATGACTGCGCGAGCGGAGAACCTTACGTGCTGGAAGTGAACGGCGTTCCCGGGTGGAGAGCGCTCGAGCAGGTCAACGGCGTCAACATTGCGGATCTTCTCGTAGGCGATTTGTCGCAACTGTAGTCGTGATCGGTGGTTGCTACTTTGCTTTATCGACGCATTTGAATCGACTTATGCTTGACAGTGTGGGTTTCAAATGCGAGACTTTATTTCATGAGCAAAACATCTACCCCACCGAACGAACTCAAAAAAGCGTACAGCGCCCCTGCCCTGGAGAAAGGACTCGACGTCCTCGAACTGCTCGCCGACGCCCCGCACGCGATGAATCTGACCGATATCGCCCGCGAACTCGGACGTACCAAGCAGGAGCTATTTCGCATCATGGCTTCCCTTCAGGGACGTGGATACGTCCTGCGCGACGAAGCCCAGCGATACCGCGCGAGCACCAGGATGTTCGAACTCGGATCCCGCAACTATTCCACCCAGGCGCTCGTCGCCCGCTCGATGCCGCATATCGAGCAACTGGTCGATGAACTGGGTGAATCGTGCCATTTGAATATCGTGGTTCAGGACCGCATGATGGTGGTTGCGCGGGCGGAATGTCCTTCGGACGTCGCTCTTGCTGTTCGCGTCGGCGCCGCGTTTCAATTACATCAGCGAATTTCCGGTCGCGTCGCCCTCGCGTGCATGACTGAAGACCGTCTTGCCCGATATTGGGAACGCGTCTGCGAACCCGATGAGGTCACCGCTGCCATCGAGATGGAACTGAAACAGATTCGGCTCGATGGATACGAGCTCGCGGACAGTCCGCTGCTGAAAGGGGTGAAAGACTGCGCCGTCCCGATTCTGAAAGGTAACGGGCATCTCCTGGGCGTACTGTGTGTCTCCTTCCTGACACGCGTTAACGACATTGTCGACCGTGATGCCCTGCCCGAACTGTTAAAAGAAACTGCCCGCGCGATTGTCGCGGAGTTCAGTCCCCTCCCCGACGATGTCGAGGAACCAACGGATCACGTCACCGAACTGGCCGATTCGCTCACCCGGACAGGAGGGGACGTCTAAATGAGAATACAGTCACGGACTATGTTAATTCCCACTTTGATTTCCCATTCATCGCGGTTGTGCATTTGTCTCACGGTGATGCTGCTTTCGTCATGGTGCGCTACTGCCTCGGCCGCGGAAGAAAATGCGGAGCCGGCCAACACGCCCACAGCCGAGCAGCTGCGGTTTTTCGAAACAAAAATTCGCCCCGTGCTCGCGGAGTCGTGCGTCGACTGTCACAGTGCGGATCTTGCGGAATCCGACCTGCGGCTTGATACCCTCGTCGGCATGCTCGATGGGGGCAAGGCGGGACCGGCGATCGTTCCCGGCAAGCCTGCCAGTAGCCTGCTGATTACCGCCATTGGGTATCAGGACGGCACATTGCAGATGCCTCCTGACGGGAAGCTCTCGAAGCAGGCCATTGCTGATCTGACCAAATGGGTCGAGATGGGCGCGCCGCACCCCGAAAGTGGGGAAGCGGCCAAAATGCCCCGGAAATCGAACATCGATCTGGAAGCGGGACGCGCACACTGGGCCTTTCAGCCGGTTGTGAAACCGGAAGTCCCTGCCGTTTCGCAGCCCGAGTGGGTGAAGAACCCCATCGACGCATTCATTCTGCACGCGCTCGACGCGCAGCAGATGACACCGCTGCCAGCGCCCGACAAACGGACGCTGATTCGCCGCGCTACGTTTGATCTGACCGGGTTGCCGCCAACTCCCGATGAGATCAACGCCTTCCTCGCGGACGAGTCGCCCGAAGCGTTTGAGCGCGTGGTGAATCGCCTGCTCGATTCACCGCATTATGGTGAGCGGTGGGGTCGCCATTGGCTCGATGTCGCCCGCTATGCTGATTCCAACGGCCTCGATGAGAACGTGGCCCATGGAAATGCGTGGCGTTACCGGGACTATGTGATTGAATCGATCAACAGCGACAAACCGTACGATCAATTCCTGCGCGAGCAGCTTGCGGGGGATCTTCTCGCCAATGAGGGCGATTACCGGAAACGGAATGAGCAGCTCGTCGCCACCGGTTTTCTCTCGCTCGGTCCGAAAGTTCTCGCGGAAGTCGATTCGGCCAAGATGGAAATGGACATCATCGACGAACAGCTCGATACACTCGGCCGTTCGTTGATGGGGCTCACTCTCGGTTGCGCGCGGTGTCATGATCACAAGTTCGATCCCGTCGCGCAGGCCGATTATTATGCCATGGCGGGGATCTTCAAAAGTACGCAGACGATGGAGAGCTTCAAAATCGTGGCGAAGTGGAACGAGAACGCGATCCCCTCCCCCGAGCAGGAAGCCCGACTCGCTGAGCAGCAGGCGAAACTCGACGCTAAGAAAAAAGAGGTGGAAGCGCTCGTCGCTGCTGCGACGACAAGTCTTAAAGAACGTCTGAAGGAAGGCGAGGCGCTCCCGGAGAAACCGGAGACACAATTCACCGCGGAAGAGCAACAACAACTCAAAACACTCCGCGAAGCACAACAGCAACTCGAAGCCAACATGCCTGTTCTGCCGACCGCGATGAGCGTCAAGGATGGGAAGATTGAGGATATCCCGATTCACATCCGCGGGTCGCATTTGACGCTCGGGGAAACGGTCGAACGGGGATTCCCGCAGGTGATTGATATCCCCGTCGAAAACAAAGTCCCCGCAGACGAAAGCGGACGCCTTGAACTCTCAAACTGGATCACGCATCCGGAACATCCTCTCACGGCCCGCGTGATGGTGAACCGCATCTGGCGGTGGCACTTCGGCGAAGGAATCGTCACCACCCCGGACAACTTCGGATTACAGGGGGCCAAGCCTTCCCACCCGGAATTGCTCGACTGGTTGGCGTCAACGTTCATCGAGAAGGGATATTCGCTGAAAGAGATGCATCGCCTGATGATGCTTTCGCAAACCTACCAATTGAGCAGCGAACGCGATCCTGTCCGGGCGGAAACGGATCCGGATAACAAATACTACTGGAGATTCAACGCGCGCCGCCTGGAGGCGGAGTCGATTCGTGACGCCGTTCTCGCTGTTTCGGAAACCCTCGATCGCGAAATGGGGGGGAACCTCCTGAATGTGAAGAACCGTGAGTTTGTATTCAATCACGAGTCCAAAGAGAATGTGGATTACAACTTCACCCGTCGCTCGATCTACCTGCCGGTTATTCGAAACCACTTGCATCCTGTCTTTTCGTTGTTCGACTACGCCGATGCGAGTGTACTCAACGGCGACCGACAGACGAGTACGGTGGCCACCCAGGCGCTCTTCCTGATGAACTCACCGTTTCTAGAAGAACAGACGGAAGCGTATGCCAACTGGCTGATCAATCAGGAAGAGGATATGTTCGCGCGGATCGACTTACTCTACGAGAAGAGCTACGGTCGTCTGCCCACGGATGAGGAGCGTGCCCGCTTGGAAAGCTTTCTCCAGCAGTTTCCCACTGTCTGGCGACAGGATCATCCCGAAGCGGATGATGCCGCGGTGACCGTCGCTTCCTGGCAGGCCCTCTGCCATGCGGTGCTCGCCGCGAATGAATTTACCTACCTGCGATAGACAACTCAGTGCCGCAATATAAGTGCGTCAGAAATAAACGCTATGAATAATCGTGATTACCATGAACTATTCGACCTGGTGAGCCACTCTGTATCACGTCGGCAGATGTTGAAGCGAACGGCCAACGGCTTCGGATACCTTGCGCTTGCGTCGATGCTGAACGCGGAATCGTTGCAGGCCGCCGCCGACAAACCTGCCGAAGTGAGTCGCACCCATTTCCCGCCGAAAGCGAAACGGGTCATCTTCCTGTTTATGAAAGGCGGTCCGTCGCAGGTCGATACGTTCGACTACAAACCGAAACTGCAGGCCGACACCGGAAAGGAACTTCCGTTCGATAAACCGCGCGTGCAGTTCGCTCCCACCGGAAATCTGCTGGCCTCGCCGTGGAAGTTCAAACAGTACGGCGAATGCGGCAAGCCTGTCAGTGAACTCTTCCCGCACGTCGCCGAGTGTGTGGATGACATCTGTTTTCTCAACAGCTGCCACGGCACGAACCCCGCCCACGGGGGGGCCGCGCTCAAACTGCATACGGGGAGCGACAACTTCGTTCGCCCGAGCATGGGAGCCTGGGTCAACTACGGTCTCGGTACCGAAAACGAAAATCTGCCCGGGTTTATTACGATCTGTCCTACGCTCGCGCATGGTGGGGTGAAGAACTGGAGTTCCGCTTTTCTTCCCGCCGACTGTTCCGGAACACCACTGGGCAATGCATCGCAGTCCTCGGAAGAAGCCCGCGTGCAGTTCATCGAGAATCTCAAGCTCTCGCGTGGATCGCAGCGGGTTCAACTCGATCTGATCCGTCAGATGAATCAGGACCTGCTGAATCGGACGGGGCCGGAGTCTGCGCTCGAAGCCCGGACCGCGTCCTTCGAACTGGCCTTCCGTATGCAGACCGAGATGCCCGACGCCATCGATCTGACGCAGGAATCGGCAGCAACGCATCATCTGTATGGTCTCGACGAAACGGAAACAGCCGATTTCGGTCGTCAGTGCCTGATGGCCCGCCGGTTCTGTGAGCGCGGGGTCCGTTTCGTGCAGATCACGCACAGCAATACTCGCGTCCAATGGGACCAGCATGGTGAACTGCGAAAAGAACACGCGATCAATGCCAAAGAGGTCGACAAACCGATCGCCGGGTTGCTCAAGGATCTCAAACAACGCGGTCTACTCGAAGATACACTGGTCCTCTGGGGTGGTGAATTCGGTCGAACTCCGACTGTCCAGGGGGCCGGCGACGACGGACGTGACCATAACCCCGAAGGCTTCACGATGTGGATGGCCGGCGGCGGTGTCAAACCGGGAATCTCGTACGGCAATACCGATGAGTACGGTTTCTATGCGGTCGAAAACAAAGTCCACGTCCACGACCTGCACGCCACCCTGCTCCACCTCCTGGGGATCGATCACCTCCGCCTCACCTACCGTTACGCCGGCCGCGATTTCCGTTTGACCGACGTCGCCGGAAACGTGGTGCACGACATCATCGCATAATTTGAATATTTGATTTAGATCCTCACCCATACCATGCTCACTCCTGAATCGCTTTCGTCTGATTTTCCGTCGCTGGCGGAACGGAGTTATTTCAATACTGCCGCCGAGGGAATTCCTCCACTCGCCGTATTGGAGTCGCTACAGCAATACGGACAGGACAAACTGCACGGGATGGCGGGCCGGGTGCTGCACGAGGCCGAGTGGAATGGTGCGAAAGAAGAACTCGCGCTCGCTTATGGCATGAGTGTCGACGAAGTCAGTTTCTGTTCCTGTTCGTCGGAAGCCTTCAACCTCGCGGCGCTGGCTCTGCAACTGCGGGAAGGTGATGAGATCATCATCAACGATCTTGATTTCCCGGCGGGAGCGACTCCGTGGCTGCAGGAAAGTTCACCTGCGATTGTGAAAGTCTGGAAATCGCGTGATTTTCAGCTCGATCCCGCCGACTTGATTCCGCTGCTCTCCCCCCGTACTCGAATGGTGACGACATCGCTGGTCAGTTTCTTTAACGGGTTCAAAATCGATCTCGACGCCGTTCGTGATCTCGTTCGGTCCCGGTCGTCTGCGTTGCTGGCGCTCGATGTCACTCAGGCACTCGGGCGGATACCACTTGATCTGTCTGATGTGGATCTCATTATCAGCTCGACGCACAAATGGATCCTGGCAAGTCATGGCGGTGGGCTCGTGGGTGTTCCCAAACATCGCGCCGCAGAATGGACTGTTCCCGCCGGTGGCTGGTTCAACCTCGAGAATGCGTTCGACGCGGATCGTTTCGAGCGGACGGTGACCAAACCGGGAGCGGCTAGCTTTTCTGTTGGTATGCCCAACTACCCGGCGATCTACGCGATCCGCGCGGGGCTGGCTTACATCCGGCAGCAGTCGGTCGAGAAGATCAACGAACAATGTCGTCCGCTCGTGGAAGAATGTTACCGCGAGTTGCAGCACATGAATGTTGAGCTGCTCACCCCTGCAGCGGAACAGAATAGAGCCGGGATCATCGCGTTTCGTCACCGCGATTCCGAAGCGATTTATCAGCAGCTTCTCGAGAAGAACATCCATGTAATGCATCACGCCGGTCGCCTGCGGATTGCGATCCATGGTTACAACAGCCCGACCGATGTCGAGAAGCTACTCGCGACACTCCATGCCGCGATCCATTGAGCCGGTTCACCAGCCGAAAGACTGTTTGAGAATATCCGGACGGACCTCGCCGAACTGGAACGTTTTTCCGGTCGAGAGATTATGAAAGGTGACTACGGCCGGGCTGAAGAGGCTGGGATCGAGCTTGTAAAAATCGCGTCCCGCTTCTTCGAATAGCATCATGAACGGTTGCCCGAACTTCTCGGATGAATTGGCGGGGACTTTGGGACCAATCTCTTCGAGAACCGTGTCTTCACATGAAACCCAGAGGTTGACCCGCGCCCCGTACAGGATGGCATCGTTGGTCCAGCCGATCCCGGTGAGTGGATCGGCGGCGATCGGGGGGAGCGGCGCGGTTCCCACGGCGCTTTCGATATGATCGAGATCAAAGCCGAGTTCCAACAGCTGATGCATGGCTGTTTCGACGGAGCGGGCGACGACCTGGATAGAGCCCGCCAGGCTGGAGGCCGGCGCGACGGCCAACACCACGTCGTCCGGTTCAACGTTCGTTTTCTCCGCGATAAACCGCGCGACCTTTTCGGTCGGGAGCTGATGGCTTTCGAGCACGCCCACCACCGTGTTTGCCTTCTCACGGAACTTGAGCTTGTCGAACAGCGGTTCCACCACGGCGGCGGCACGCATCGGACCGGAACCCATCGCGAAGTACTGGTCGACGTTGATGCTCCAACCCGCGTACTGGCTGAGGAGGCAGGCGGCAACGGGATGATCGCTCGAAACATTAACGTGCGGGCAGGTAATGTCACCGATCTCGCGATGGGAGATAAAGACGTCTCCCAGATTCGACATGCAGATCGAGCCGAGCATGATTCCCGCGTCGAGCCCTCCCCTGGCTTTGACCCCAAAATCGAGGACGCGCGCTCCATTGATGAGCTCGTGAACGTCGATTTTGAGTTCGTCGGCGATATCGATCGCTTCTTCCACGCTGAAGAGAGCGCGGTCGTTCAGTTCGTAATTGATATTCACATCGTAGCCCATGTCGAGGGGTTTCTGTGCCATCAGGAATCGGGAGGGGTAAGACACGAGTCGATTTTAATTGACCGATGGAAGCGAGTCCGCAGGTAATGTAGCCCGCTTGCCGGTAAATTTCAAAGCTGGCGAGACGCTGGAGTCTGTCCTTCCGCGGTTTGACCGGTTGTCCCCGCTTCCGCAGACGGTTTAGAATGGGGGCGATAACAAACACAATTAAATAATTTGCGCCGGTGTGGGTCACTGGCGTTCAAAATCACGAAAGACGCCCGGTTTTATGAGTAATGCCCGCGATTTTGGAGCGGTGGGAGATGGTCAGACCGACGATACCACCGCGATTCAGCACGCGATCCATCAGGGGGATGGCCCTGTTGAAATCCCCAAGGGAGATTATCGGATCACCAAACCGATAATCGTCGACCTGGCGCAAACGGGTCGTCGTTCGATTCATGGCTTCGGCGGCGTGGCGAAAATCATCATGGCCGGTCCGGGGCCCGCGTTCTATCTGAAGGCGACACACGGGAAGACGGCCAATCCCCTCACCTTCCGGCCGGAAGAATGGCAGCACGAGCGAATGCCGCAGATTGCCAATCTCGAAATCGAAGGAGCGCATCCGGAAGCGGAAGGAGTCCGCATCGAAGGGGTGATGCAACCGACGTTGACTGGCGTGCTGATCCGCAATGTGCATCACGGTGTGCACGTGACTGACCGAGCCCGCAATGTCATCATTGATGGATGCCATATCTATCATAATACCGGCGTGGGGGTTTTCTTCGATCATTGTAATCTTCACCAGGCAATCATCGGTGACAGTCACATCAGCTACAACCGGTTGGGTGGGATTCGGGTCGAAGGAGGCGAAATTCGGAACTTCCACATCACCGGCAACGATATCGAATACAACAACGACGAAGTGTTCCGTATCGAGGATTTGCCGACGGCGGAGATTTATATCGATATCCAGGATGGCTCCGTTCGCGAAGGCACGATTACGAGTAATACCATCCAGGCGACACCCTCCCGGAATGGCGCGAACATCCGCATTATCGGCTCGAAGACGGAAGGCAACCGGAAATTCGGATTCTGGACGATCAGCAGCAATCTGATCACGAGCCAGGAAACGAATATCCATATCAGTTCGTCCCTCGGTGTGACGCTCTGCGGGAATCATTTTGGCAACGCAGATCTACGCAGTCTCCTCGTGGAAGATTCCACGCAGATTATCGTCGGCGCAAACTGCTTCGGGTACAACGAGGAATACCGGAATACCCAGGACAGCACCGGAATGAAGTTCGTCAATTGCGATAACTGCAATATTTCAGGCTCGCTCATTCATGGCAAAACAGAACCCTTCACCAACGCCACCGGCCGCCGCGCCCTGGTGGAGCTGCTCAACTGCCGGAGGATGTCCATCACCGGGTTACAGGTATTCAATGGCCTTCCGGCGGGCATGTATCTCGAAGGCTGTACCGATACCCTGGTCAGTGCCTGCACCGTGATGGAGACGCGGCCGGGTGAGAAAACCCCGAGCATCGAGTGGTCCGATGCGGACGCGACGAATATCCTTGCCAACTGTCGCCTCGGAGCGACCACCAATCTCAGCGATGCCCTGCAGCAACAGGGAAATGTCATTCAGTAGTGCAGGATGTGCGCACTATTCCGCCACGGCGACCGGTTCTTCCGTTACGGGACGCTCGGCCTTTGCAGGTTCGCGGCTATCGTCGGCCACCGGTTCTTCGGTCGGTACCACCGCAGAAATTTTTTCGCGCTTGGGCGTTTTAGACTTGGGCGTTCGAATGGCGAGCACG
>PABD01000074.1 GCA_002702685.1 Planctomyces sp. | reverse complement strand
GAACAGGTCGCGCGAATACCGATCAACCGCGCGATGGAAGTTATGGTCCAGCGCGAGCTTAATGTGAAATTTGAAACAAAGGCAAATGAAGGAAGCGGAGAGGAGGAATCGGAAAATGATCGATGAATTCCAGATTCTACCGGAAGCCGCATCGCGGGGGGCTTACGCGATTGACCTCATCGCGTGGGCTCTTCTCGCGATCTCCACGTTCTTCTCACTGCTGATCATGTTTGCGATCCTGGTATTCATCATTCGCTATTGGCATCGGCGGCAGGTCCCACGCGAATCCCGCATCTCCGGGAAACGGAAACTCGCCCTCGAAATTGTCTGGTCGACCATTCCTCTGGGAATCCTGCTGGTGATGTTCTTCTGGGGGGCGGTCGTATATGTCGAAGCACATCAGCCCCCGGTTGATCCGATCGAGGTCAATGTGGTCGGGAAACAATGGATGTGGAAGGTTGCCCACGAAAGTGGTCGAGGAGAGATCAACTCGCTGCATCTCCCCGCGGGGCGACCGGTTCGACTCACGATGATCTCCCAGGATGTCATTCACAGTTTTTTCATCCCCGCATTCCGCAACAAGCAGGACGTGCTCCCCCGGCGTTATACGACTCTCTGGTTCGAGGCGACGGAACCGGGACGGTATCACCTCTTCTGCGCCGAGTATTGCGGAACGAGTCACGCGGAGATGGTCGGGGAAGTCGTCGTGCAGGAACCGGAAGAGTACACGCGCTGGGCGGCCGCTACCGAGAAAGAACCGCTCGCGCAGCGTGGACGGCGATTGGTGGATCGTCTCGGTTGCCTGCAGTGCCACGGCCTTGTCGATGGGTTTCAGACCGGACCACCGCTGAATGGTCTGTATGGCAAAACCGTACCGCTCGAAAATGGAACGACGGCCACGGCCGATGCCCCGTATCTGCGTCGCTCGATCATCGATCCCCAGGCAGATCGCCGCGCCGGATACGAATCCGTTATGCCGAGTTACGAGGACAAGATCGAGCCGGATCAGATGTTTGAGATCATCGCCTACCTGCGGTCAATAAAAGACGCCACCGGTCCCCTCGCCGGCCCCGATACCATACCCGAAGAATCTCCCGGGAACAGCAATAGCGAGAGCGCGAACGGGGAGGGAGGATGAAGTCAGGAATGATGGAACACGCTCTGAATAACGATACAAATTACTTGAACGACGGGACGACGCTCCGCTCGTGGCTGTTGACCACCGACCACAAGCGGATCGGCATTCTGTACATGCTGTCGATCACGTTCTTCTTTTTTATTGGTGGCGCGGCGGCTGTACTGTTTCGCCTTGAGTTGATGACACCGCGAGGCGATATGCTCTCGCCCGATGCCTACAACAAACTGTTCTCGCTGCACGGCATCGTGATGGTCTGGTTTTTCCTGATCCCGGCCGTGCCTAACGTACTCGGGAATTTTCTGATCCCGCTGATGATCGGAGCGCGGGATCTGGCATTTCCACGACTCAATCTTGCCAGCTGGTACATTTTCATGGCGGGCGGCCTGTTCACATTACTGGTCATCATTATTGGAGGGGTCGATACCGGCTGGACGTTTTACACACCGTACAGCAGTACTTACGCGAATACATATGTGATTCTCGCAGCGACCGGGATCTTCATTAACGGCTTTTCGTCGATCGCCACCGGCCTCAATTTCATTGTGACGATTCACCTGTTGCGGGCCCCGGGAATGATCTGGTTCCGTCTCCCTCTCTTCGTTTGGACGATGTACGCCACCAGCCTGATCATGGTCCTCGCCACCCCGGTCCTCGCGGTTGCGCTCGCGCTGATCGCGGTAGAACGCATTTTCCATGTCGGCATCTTCGACCCCGCCATCGGAGGAGATCCTCTGCTCTTTCAACATCTGTTCTGGTTCTATTCGCACCCGGCGGTGTACATCATGATCCTGCCGGGGATGGGGGTCGTCAGTGAAATCGTTCCCTGTTTCGCACGGAAGCCACTCTTCGGCTACACGTTCGTCGCGATGTCATCGCTCGCCATTGCCAGTCTCGGCTTCCTCGTGTGGGGACATCATATGTTCGTCAGCGGACAATCGGTTTACGCCGGACTGATCTTTTCGCTTCTCAGCATGCTGGTGGCCATTCCGTCGGCAATCAAAGTCTTCAACTGGACAGCTACCTTGTACAAGGGGACGATCTTCCTGAAGACACCCATGCTGTATGCGCTCGGTTTCATCGGTCTTTTCACTATCGGCGGGCTGACCGGTATCTGTCTCGCCACCCTCGCATTCGACATCCATGTGCACGATACCTACTTCATCATCGCCCACTTTCATTACGTCATGGTCGGTGGGATGGTCATGGCGTACTTGGGAGGCATCCACTTCTGGTGGCCGAAGATGACCGGCAAGATGTACAACGAATGGCTCGGCCGCATCAATGCCCTGATCGTCTTTCTCGGGTTCAACCTCGCATTCTTTCCGCAATTCATTCTCGGGTATCTCGGTAATCCCCGCCGCTATCATGTCTACCCGGATGAATTCCAGGTCTTTCATGTCATGAGCAGTCTCGGGGCCTCGATCCTGGGAGTCGGTTATGTCCTTCCGCTGTTTTACCTGATCTGGTCGTATAAATTCGGACGTTCTTCAGGACAGAACCCCTGGCACGCGCGGGGAGTTGAGTGGGAAGCCGCATCTCCGCCGATCAAACATAATTTCTACGAGGTTCCCGTCGTGGACTATCCCGCGTATGACTATCCCCCCGCGGGGCCCGATTTCACGATGAGCGAAGGAGAACTTGAACCGACTTCGCCCGAACAACCACAACGCCGGATAACAAGCTCCCACGGAACATAAATCACGTGTTGCCCGGCGTCCTCGTCCGATATTCAAACCGGAATTCTCACCATGTCGCATTCAACCACTATCGAAGTTGCCTTGCCCTTTGATGATGCGCAGCAACAGCGATCTGCCGCGATCCTGGGGATGTGGATATTCCTGGCGACGGAGATCCTGTTTTTTGGAGGACTCTTCGTCGGCTACGCCGTCTATCGCTACGAGTACTTCGAGGCATTCCGTGAGGGAAGTCACGAGATGAGTGTCGTGGGGGGCGGGTTGATGACGGCCGTCCTGCTCATCGGCAGTCTGCTGGTGGCAATCTCTGATCACGCGATCGAAGAGGCGAGTGCGGATATTGACCAGCGAAAGCTTCGCCGGAGGCTTGGCGGCTACCTCGGTGCGACGACGCTTCTAGGCGTCGCGTTCCTCAGCATGGAGTTCTACGAGTATTACGAACTGATTCACAAAGGGTTATTCCCCGGGCCCGGGTTCGATGCATCCAGTTTCCCGGCGTCCGTTCGCGATACGCAGACGATTCAAATGTATTTCACGCTGTTCTTCTGCATGACCGGGTTACACGCGCTGCACATGGTGATCGGGATTTCTCTCGTGGGGGGAATGGCGGTCCTGCTGAGCCGGAGCGAGCACCCGCAGCGATACGCGAACCTGCTGACGGGGATCGGCCTTTACTGGCACTTCGTCGATGTCATCTGGATTTTTCTTTACCCGTTATTTTACCTGGTGCGCTGATGAGTCATTCGGCTGAACTGAAACCGCTGTTTTATAACTTCGCCGCCCTGATGGTGCTGCTGGCAATCACGATCGGGATGAGCTACGTCGACCTCGGTGCCTTCAATCTGTTCGTCGCGCTGTTGATCGCCGGGATTAAGACCTTTCTCGTCGCGCTGATCTTCATGAATCTGAGGTCCACCAGCAATGTCTCCCGACTGGCGGCCGTCGGTGGGCTGCTGTGGCTGGGCTTTGCTCTCATTCTGACGGCCGCGGATTACCATTCTCGTGGCTGGAACGAAGCTCAGGCGCATGACCTCATTGAAGTGGAACAAGCCCGGCCCTGATGGCGACACAGCATTGCAACAGACTCTAGCGTGCTGAAAGCGATTCCAGATAGCGGACGATGGCATCGGCTTCACGCTGCTTCATCTGAAACTGAGGCATCGGATTATCTGGAACCACCCCATTGGGTCGCGTACCATGCATGAGCACATGCCGCACGAAGTCGGGTTCGTAGTTGCCGAGTCCCGCTACAGAAGCGGAGGCCGCCGCCCATGAGTCGACGAATGCCGGCGGTTCAACCGGTATGGGGGCCCCTTCCATCTGCCGGGAGTCGATCAACTCACCACTGGCATCACGCGGTGTATGGCATTCGATACATTTGGCAACGTCATGCACCAGATATTTCCCGTAGGCAATCGACTCTTCATTTGTTGGGGTCTCTGACGCATTCAACTCCTGCTGCTGAGCCCCTGTGCCGACATCGATTGAAGCGACCAGCATCGAGAACACTGTCGCGGCTGTAATAAGCACCGATATGAGCAATTTGAATCGAAACATTATACGGAATCCTTGCGGGATGGGTGCTGGTGACGGGTCAGTCGAAATACCGTGAAGCCGAGACCCACCACCGTCAGCAGTCCGAGTGTTCGCACCGTCCATTGGACTGCGGCGCCGAATTTGCCTGTGGTCGGGTCATACAGATAACAACGGGCGAAGGAAATCGTTTCGCTCTTGGTTTCCGTCCCGGCGGCGGCTCGTTTCACGGCGGAATTCAGGTCGGCTGCAGAAAACCGGACGCCGTCGAGATATTCAGTGATCACCCCCGCGGGAGAGATAATCATCAGTCCGGAGGGATGCGAGAACTGTTTCGTTTCGGGATCCCAGCGGTAGTGATAACCGACGGCTTTCGTCAGGCGGTCGATTTCAGCTTGCTCTCCCGTCAGAAAATACCAACCGGCTCCCGCGCCGACACGACCATATTGCGCGAGCGCCGCCGCCTGCGCCTGCATTGCTTTTTCCGGCGTGTCGACGGGATTGAAACTGACGAAGACGACATTGAATTTGTCTCCCACATCCGCGTCGATTTCCGTGACGCCCTTCACGACGCTGTCGGCCGCGAGCTTACAGAGCATGGGGCAATCGAAATAGACCAGGCACAAAATCGTGGGCCGCTCACGGGTGACTTCCGCGAGTTGGACAGGAACCCCCGTGGCATCCACGAATTCGGCGTCCAGCGGTAGCGATTCCCCCACTTGGGGAATGATCTCAGCCTCGTTCAGCAGTTCCCCCGAGAACTGCGCATTCAGGGAAGAGGAAACGAGAATCAGGGCGATAAGAATCTGGAATGGGAAAAGAAAATATCTCATGGGTCATCATCGCCTGTTTTTTTAATTTGCGCTTTTTTCAATCCCGTTTGCGAGTGGCTTCCTCCAGGTCCTCACGACTCTCCCCGGCGTGTTGCTTAGCGCCGTGCTGCCGTGTACCCTCCGTTGCGTTTTCTGTGCCAACAGCCTCGGAATTCTCGGCCGCAGACCGTTTCGCGGCGATGTTCGAGGCGTTCCGATGGGAATGGCCGAGTTCGGGCTGGAATCGAATGCCGGGGACGACCAGCCCGAGGATCGCCGGGGTCACACTCAGGCCGGCGATAAGCAGCCATCCATTGCGTCCCGGATCGACGGCCTGCAGCACCCCGTTCAGTCCCGGGAGGTAAACTGCGGCGAGAAGGAGTCCCGTACAGAGCACCGCCGAACCCCAGATCCAGCCGTTGCGGGTGACATCGTTATTGAATCGTGGTGCATCGTGGTCGCGTAGATTCAAAACAAAAAATAATTTTGCAAACCCCAGGGTCAGGAAGGAAACCGTGATCGCCCGCGCGTCATCAAAGCCAAGCCATCGCAATGCCACCATCAGTCCAGTCATCACGCAGATTGAAATGAAGATGCTCCACATCAGAGTCATCGTCCAATGATGCTTCGTCAGCACGGGTTCATCCGGTTCGCGTGGTGGATGATCCATTACCTCGGCACCTCCCTTGCCGATGCCCAGCGCCAGCGCCGGGAAGACGTCGGTGACGACGTTCAGAAAGAGAATCTGCAGCGGCAGCAGCGGAAGGGGTGTCCCTGCGAGTGAAGCGATTGTCACGGCAAGGATCTCCGCGATGTTCGTGCAGAGCATGAAAATCACGGACTTCCGTATGTTGCCGAAGATGATCCGCCCCTCTTCAATCGCGGCCACGATCGTCGCGAACGAATCATCCTGCAGAATCATATCGGCACTCTGTTTTGCCGCGTCCGTTCCCCGCAGTCCCATGGCGATTCCGATATCGGCCTTCTTGAGCGCCGGCGCATCATTGACTCCGTCACCCGTCATCGCCACCGTCTCACCCCGGTCCTGATACAACTTGATGAGGTTCAACTTCTGCTCCGGGCTTACGCGCGCGAAGACGGCCGTCTGCAGTACGCGGTCGTGGTCTTGCTCGGTCATCTCGTCCGGGTGGATCAGATCGTTCCCATGCATGACAGGGGCATCTTCTTCGTCTCCAATCCCGACCGATTCACCGATGGCGGCTCCGGTCTGCGGTTGATCCCCCGTCACCATCACCACTTTGATTCCGGCCGCCTGGCACCGGTTAATCGAATCCTTGATTTCTTTGCGAGGCGGATCAAGCAGCCCGACAAACCCGAGTAGCTGCAGACCTTCGTAGGGTTCGGCGTCGTTGTTATCAACATACTTTTCCGCAATCGCGAGGACCCGCAGCCCCGCGCTCGCCAACTGATGTGTCCGGTCGTGCCAATGCGCCCGGACTGCTTCATCCAGTGGATGAGATTGTTGATCGTTCCCGATAAAGCGATCGCTGGCATCGATGACGTTCCCCGGCGCCCCTTTAACGGCGATATAGATGCCGTCATCACTCGTGTGATACGTCGCCATCATCATCGTATCGGGGTCGAATTCCACGACCCGCTGTTCCGGTTGTTCCTCCAGTAACTGTTCGCGTGGCCAACCGTGGGACGTTCCCGCCTGGAGCAGCGCGATTTCGGTAGGATCACCGGCGTGGTTTTCCTCTTCTTCATCGAGCCGCGCGCCATTGCATAATACCGCGACCCGCAGGATACGCTGCGCGACGTCGTTCAATTTACTGAGATCCGCCGTCGCATCGAAATCATCGTCACAGGTCGCCAGTGTTTTTAATGTCATCCTGTTTTCGGTGAGCGTCCCCGTTTTGTCAGTGAAGATCACCCGAGTCGCCCCGAGGGTCTCTACCGCCGTCAATCGGTTGACGATTGCGTTTCGCTGCGACATCAGATACATCCCGCGCGCGAGGGCAATCGTGGCGACGATGGGTAACCCTTCGGGGATCGCCGCGACACCGAGGGCGATGGCCGTTTCAATCATCAACATCGTTTCGCGACCGGCGGCGAGCCCGGCGATAGCCACGGCTACCGCAATGGCAATGGTGATGTAGGCCAGGTAGCGTCCGAGTTGGTCGAGTCGTTCCTGTAATGGGGCGGTTCCCGCTTCGGCTTCGTCCGCTAATTTGGCGATATGCCCCAATTCCGTTTCGGTCCCCGTCGCCACCGCGATCGTCACGGCGGTTCCTTCCGCGACGGATGTTCCCTTATAAAGCATGGATCGTCGCTCGGCGAGGGGAGCCTCCGCGTCGACCGGTTGAATCGTCTTGTCTGCCGGAACCGATTCGCCGGTGAGCGCGGCTTCGTTAGCGCGAAGTTTGTTTGCTTCAATGAGCCGCAGATCCGCGGGAATGAGCGCGCCGGCATCGACGAGCACGATATCCCCCGGCACGATCTCTTCGACTTTGATGGTCTGCTCCTGCCCCTCTCGGCGGACACGGGCGTTCTGTCCGCTCATTTCGCGGAGCGCTTCCATGCTGCGGGCTGCTTTGTATTCGCTGACAAAACCGATGATCGTATTGACGATGACCACGGCCGCAATGGCGATCGCTTCCGTCCATTGCATCGAGATGACTGCGGCGACTCCCGCCAGCGCCAGAATAATAATGACGACGCTTTTGAACTGGTCGAAGAGAATGAAGAACGCACTACGGCGTTTCGTATGCTGGAGTTCGTTCAGACCATGTTGTTCGCGGCGGGTTTCGACTTCGTTCGCAGAAAGTCCCTGCTGCGCGTTAACTTGAAACGCCTCGCAGACGGATTCAGAATCCCGGGCGTAAACTGGAGCATCGGATGTCATATTCGGTTGTGTCCCGATCAGAGCTTTAGGGGTAAGCGGAAACGTCGACTCACGAGCGCCGGAAGTCGTCGATCAAGGGATAATCAGATATCTCACCACCCGGCAAGTCGTCGGCAGGGCACGATTTCTATATTCGATTTGTAAGTTCGGGAGGATACTCCCTTCGTTGAGATTCCGTAGCGTCACGCAACTTTGATGTCATCGTGAAGATAAACATCCTGAATGCCGTTGAGCAGCCTGATTCCTTCGTGCATCGGTCGTTGAAACGCCTTGCGTCCGCTGATCAGCCCCATACCGCCAGCACGTTTGTTGATCACGGCTGTGCGCAGGGCCTGTTGAAAATCATTCGCGCCGGAGGCACCACCCGAGTTGATCAGACCGCAGCGACCGGCATAGCCGTTCAGAACCTGATACCGGGTCAGGTCGATGAGGTGATCCGTTGCCAGGTTGTCATACATGCGTTGATCAAACTTTCCGAACTTCTGTTCTCCCTCGTTGAGCACGGCGTACCCTCCGTTGTTCGTCGGTTGTTTTTGTTTGAGAAAATCGGCCCCGAGTGTCGCTCCGAGATGATTCGCCTGTCCGGTGAGATCGGCACTCGTTTCGTAGTTCGTCCCTTTCACCTTGAAGTCCGGATTCCGCAGGTAGCACCAAAGGACGGTGAACATGCCGAGATCGTGCGCCCGACTGAATGCTTCGGAAACTTCCTGCAACTGCCGTCGCGATTCAACGGAGCCGAAGTAAATCGTCGCGCCGACGCCGACCGCCCCCATATTCCACGCATCTTCGACTTGCGCGAACATCACCTGGTCGTACTGATTCGGTGAGCTCAGTAGCTCGTTATGGTTCAGCTTGACCAGAAACGGGATTTTGTGGGCGTATCGCCGGGCCACAGAGGCCAGCACGCCGAATGTGGAGGCAACCGCGTTGCACCCCCCCTCGACAGCCAGCTTGACGATTTGTTCGGGGTCAAAGTAAATCGGATTGGGAGCGAAGGACGCGCCGGCCGAGTGTTCGACTCCTTGATCGACGGGCAGAATCGAGAGGTAGCCTGACCCCGCCAGACGTCCGTGATCGAAGAGCTGTTGCATCGACCGGAGAACTGCCGGGTTGCGATCCGAGTTCATCCAGACACGATCGATAAAATCTCCGCCAGGCAGGGTCAGTTGATCGGCGCTGATTGTCGTGCACTGATGGCCGAGTAAGTCTTCGGCTTCTTCTCCCAGCTCCCGCACGATGGCGTCGAGTGGAAGTTCGGGGGTGACGTGGGCAATGGGCATGTTGGTTGAAGTCTTCATAATTACTGGTCTCGCAATAAATATGCCAAGATAAACCTGCACCCATCGGCGCAGAGATTGCATGCCATCTCAATTCAGAAGAAATCTCACACCCTTCAGCATAAAGCACTCAGCTCGCGGAGTCTATAAATTCAGCGAGGCGGGGAACTATTGCCATCTCGCTGGTTGAAAAGCGACCACCATGACCGCTATTACCACACTGACGCTCAATCCCACAGTCGATCACAGCGCCAAGATCGACGATGTCGTCCCCGACCGAAAATTACGCTGCCACGATGAGCGATACGACCCAGGCGGCGGGGGCATCAATGTTGCCACCGCGATCACCCAACTGGGGGGCGAAGCACTTGCCCTGTTCACCTGCGGCGGCGCCATCGGGCAGCTTCTTCGTGAACTGCTCGATCAACGGAGCGTGCGCTACGATACGATTCTTACCGACGGACACACGCGGGAGAATGTGATCATTTTTGAATCGGGTGGGAATCAGCAGTTTCGTTTCGGCATGCCCGGACCGCGGCTGGATGAGGAAGAGCAGGAGCGATGTATACAGGCCGTTCTGCGCCTCGATCCAGCTCCACAGTACCTCGTTTTGAGTGGCAGTCTGCCGCCAGGTGTACCCGCTGATTTTTACGGACGTATTATTGACCGGTTGGGCAGTTCCACTCGTGTGATTCTCGACGTCAGTGGTGAAGCGCTCGCCAAAGGGGTGGAGCAATCCGTTTACCTGCTGAAACCAAATCAGCGCGAACTCGAAGATCTTTCCGGTAAGGTTATCCGCAGTGACAGCGACGTTCGCGCCGCCGCACACAGCATGATTGATCGTGGCAAGGTCGAAGTCGTCATGGTCTCTCTCGGTCGGGGAGGCGTGATGCTCGTCACGCGGGATGAAGAATATCGCATCAGTGCCCCCTCGGTTAAAATGCGCAGCAAGATCGGGGCGGGGGACAGCACAGTTGCGGGTACCGTCCTGGCCTTGCACCGGGGGATGCCCCTCAAGGATGCCGCGCGCTTTGGTGTCGCCTGCGGCAGCGCGTGCGTAATGACCGAAGGGACCGAACTCTGTCATCGCGAAGATGCCGACCGACTCTTCGCGGAGATGGACCGTTGAATAAAGCTTCGACTTAACTCTCGGATCGCGATTCAGGACGCGACCGTGGTCTTCTCCGGAATAAGTTCGAGAGCTGGAAGGTGATGCTTTTCCAGATACATCAAGAATGCGCCCCCTCCCGTCGAGATATGCGTGATCTCATCCGCCGCGTGGAACTGATCGATCGCGTGACCACTGGCGCCTCCTCCTACCAGCGTTTTACCGTGCGTCTGCGCCAGCGCTCGCACGACCCCCTCCGTGCCGCTGCGGAATGGCTTCTCTTCAAACATCCCCATTGGCCCGTTCCAGATCACCGTCGACGCGTCGTGGATGCAGTGTGCGAATTCGCGAATGGTCAACGGGCCAATGTCCATGCCGCACCAGCCATCAGGGATATCTGTCTTCACCTTCTTGATCTTGCCGGCCGCGTTCGGCGTATCGGCGATGATGTGATCGGCAGGCAGTACCAGTACATCGCCTGCCGTTTCCAGCAGACGCTGGGCAACTTCCAGTTTATCCTCTTGAACCGGTGAATATCCGACATCGCGCCCGGCCGCTTTCAGAAAGGTATAGGCCATCGTTCCGCCGATAAGAATCGTGTCGGCGATCTCCAGCAGCTTGTGAATGACATGAATTTTATCACCGACTTTAACGCCGCCGACAACGGCCACTACCGGCCCGTTTGCATTGTCGAGAATGTCGTCGATGTGCAGCAGTTCCTCGCGGACGAGCATTCCGATCGCGCGATGGCGCGGTTCAAATTGTCGGGGAAGTGAATCCATCGAAGCATGCGGGCGATGCGAAGTAGCAAAAGCATCGTTCACGTAAAAGTCGCCGAAGACCCGCAGTCGACGCGCAAATTCAAAATCGTTGTGGAGTTCACCGGCAGAGAAGCGAAGATTCTCAAGGAGCAGCAGGTCGCCGTTACTCTGGCTGTTGGGAGACCATTTTGATACGTCCTCGACCAGTCGAACTGAGCGTCCGTCGAGTAGCTCCTGGAGGCGATGAGCAACAGGCGCCAGCGAGACTTTTGGATCGGCATGACCATCCGGTCGACCCAGATGACTGATCAATGTTACCTGAGCATTATGCTCCAGACAGTGTCGAATACTGGGCAGAGCCGCGCGAATTCGCCTGTCATTCAGAACATTTCTCTGCCCATCGACAGCGACGTTGAAATCCACGCGCATCAGTACCCGCCGGTTATCCAGCGGCAAATCCCGAATATCCTGCAGCGACGTCATCGGAGTTCCTCTGCTCGTACTGGTCATCTGCTGCATCGCGCAGCATCCCTGTCGATTATCAACTGCAAATGCGGGACCAACCGATCGCCATTCCAGGGTCTTGCCGAGGCTTCCCACCCGGCGGCTGATTGCTTTTTCAGTCAGGGCCCCTACGATAGAAAGACGCGCAACGACAAAGCCCGGCAAATTCAAAACCGGACTCTGAGAATTACCGTACACAGAAAGCAACTGCATGAAGATCCAAGTCGTTTTTTACAGCACCTGGGGACATGTTTATACAATGGCGGAGGCGGTCGCTGAGGGCGCTCGATCGGTGGAGGGAGCGGAAGTCGAATTGTATCAGGTGGCGGAAACTCTGCCGGACGAGGTCCTCGAAAAAATGGGAGCGAAGGAAGCACGCAAGTCATTCGCACACGTGCCTGTTCTCGACGTCAAACAACTTGCCGAAGCCGACGCGATCATCTTCGGTACGCCGACTCGCTTTGGAAACATGGCGGCGCAGATGCGGACCATGCTCGATGCCACTGGCGGTCACTGGAAAAACGGCGCGCTCGTTGGCAAAGTCGGCAGTGTCTTCGCTTCCACAGCGACGCAACATGGCGGTCAGGAAACAACGATCACCAGTTTTCACACGACGCTGTTACACCATGGAATGGTGATCGTTGGTGTCCCTTACACGTGTGCGGGCTTGACCGTCATGGATGAGATCACGGGAGGCACGCCCTATGGCGCGACCACACTCGCGAAGGATGATGGCTCTCGTCAACCGAGTGAAAACGAACTCTCCATCGCCCGCTTCCAGGGCAAGCACGTTGCGGAGATCACGAAAAAACTGTGCAGCTGAACGACATTTGACTCTTATCGAAACGGAAAGTCATCCACGCCATGAGTAGCGGAAAACGAACGGCCATCGTCACCGGCGGTTCCGGTGGAATCGGAGCGGCAATCTGCAAACGTCTCGCCCGGGATGGATTCAACGTGGTAGTCCATTACAACTCGAACGAAGGCGCGGCGAAAGATGTCGTCAGTGAAATCAAAGCGGCAGATGGCTCCGCCGTTTCGCTCGGAGGTGATGTCAGCGATGAAAAGTCTATCGCGGAGCTGTTCGATCAAACCGTTAAGCAATTCGGCGGCGTCGACGTCGTAGTCGCCAACTCGGGAGTCAGCGGCGGCGGGCCGGTTCAGGATCTCGATCTCGAAAAATTCGACAAGGTGGTAAACGTGAACCTGCGCGGTTCGTTCCTCACTCTGAGAGAGGCGGGACGACGCCTGAACGACAATGGTCGCATTATCTTCATCTCCTCTCAGCTCGCGGTCAAACCGATCGCGGGAAGTGGAGTCTACTCCGCGACCAAGGCGGGAATGGATGCACTGGTAGCGGCAATGTCACAGGAGGTCGGGGCACGCGGGATCACCGTCAACAGCGTAGGACCCGGCGCCACCGTTCCGGGAATGTTCGACCGCAGCAATGATGAGCGTAAAGAGAAGTTCCGCCAACTCTCTCCCTTCCAGCGGTTGGGGCGCGCCGAGGACATTGCCGACATCGTCTCCTTCGTGGCGAGCGACGATTCCCGCTGGATTACGGGCCAACACCTGCGCGCTGAAGGAGGCGCGATTAACTCATACGGTTAGCCTCGATGCACTATCCCTCCTGTAAGACCGATCGGGAAAAAGGTCGGTCTCCGTTCGAATTTGTTTCCCGGAACCGATTTTTACAGGAGAGGTATGTTCCATGTCAGGCAGTTACAACATCGGTACGAAAGTGAAGTGGAAATGGGCCAATGGCTGGGGGCACGGTAAGGTCGATGAACGCTTTACCGAGAAAGTGACTCGCAAAATCAGCGGCTCCGAGATTACTCGCAATGCCAGTCAGGATGAGCCCGCGTATCTCATCAAACAAGAGGATGGCGGAGAGGTCCTGAAGTCCCACTCCGAAATTCAACGAGACTTATGAGCGTCCGCTGACTTTTAGAAGTGTCTCGCGCCTCCACGGTTAATTCGGCACATGCTTCTGCTGGTGTGGAATTTGCCTTGGTATGGAATTTGCCGCTGTTATTCGTGGGCCGGCGCAGAGAGGAGGAAAGGGTACAGAGCTTTCCTTGCCGCCGGCGGTTTAGAGAAGCAGTTTCATGTCGACCGGTGTTTCACTAACAGAACGTTCGGAGCAGCGCGCCAAACAAGCGGGGCTGATCTACATCAACGAATACGAGCGCGGCATCACGCGTCGCCGCTGCGGTCGCGGATTTACCTACATCGGGGCGAACGGTAGAACCATCACCAGCGAGAAGACGCGGTCCCGCATCGACTCGCTCGTGATTCCGCCTCCGTGGGAGGCGGTCTGGATCTGCTCCAGTCCACGCGGCCATATGCAGGCCCGCGGCCGAGACGAAGCGGGGCGCATCCAGTACATCTATCACGAGGAATGGCAGACGTACAGCGCGACCGCCAAGTTCGATCGCCTGGAAGAGGTCGCGGATCTGTTGCCCCGAATTCGGCGCCGGGTACGGCAGGATTTGAACCGGGACAAACTCGATGAACGCCGCGTGCTGGCGGCAGTAGTCCGGCTGCTCGACAAGGCCCAACTCCGCGTCGGTGGTCAGCAGGCGGTTGAAGCCCGGGGAGCAACTACGCTCCAGTCGAAAGATGTCGCGCTGGAAGGGATGCGCGTCTCGCTCGATTTCCCCAGCAAAAGCGGCCAGCGACGCGAAGTCGAATTCTCCGACGCGAAAGTTGCCGACGTCATCAGCCAGTGTGAAGAACTCAACGGTCAATTCCTGTTTAACTATCTCGACGAACAGGGCGAGATTCGTTGCATCGATTCCACCCAGGTCAACGAATATCTGTACGATGTCGCGCGGGAGGAAATCACATCGAAGGATTTTCGCACCTGGTGGGGAAGTGTTACGGCGTTTTCGGTTCTAGTGGAGATCTACACTGACGATCCCGAAGCCGATCCTCAGAAAGCATGCCGCGAAGCCGTCAAGGCATCCGCCGCCGTGCTTGGGAATACGGTCGCCGTCTGCCGCAAGAGCTACATACATCCCGGTATCT
The DNA here is from genome assembly GCA_002702685.1 of Planctomyces sp. Lineage (GTDB taxonomy): Bacteria > Planctomycetota > Planctomycetia > Planctomycetales > Planctomycetaceae > Polystyrenella. The sequence continues at coordinate 1,797 of PABD01000074.1, read as the reverse complement.
TCGCGGCCGCTGAGTCCGGCAAGTTTCCCCGCCTGAGTCGCAATCTTCCCACGGAATCCCGCACCGAATTGACAATTCCCGAAACACAATTCCAAAGCGTGCTCCCCCGGCTTTAAGAGGCATTTTTGAATTCTTCAGCAACACGTCAATCCGGGCGCCTCAGCACTCGGTTTACCTTGGCGCCCCCAGATACGTCAGCGAAGATAGAAGTCACGATAGTTCCACCTCTCCTCTGTCGTCGATTGGTTCGGCGATGCGCTGTGACTGACCTCTTGAGAATTCAAGTTGAGAACAAATTATGGAACGCAAAAAAGCCTCCGACTTCGATCAGGAAATCCTGGACCTGTATGACGACTACGCCCACGGTCGTCTCAATCGACGGGACTACATCAAACGCTTGAGTGCCTTCGCCGTCGGCGGATTGACGGTGGAAGCCCTGCTCTCCAGCCTCTCGCCCAACTACGCCTGGGCCGAACAGGTCAAAGAAGATGATCCGCGAATCCAAGCGGAACGGATTCTCTACAAATCGCCGAATGGCGGTGGCGAAATCGAAGGGCTGCTGGCGTATCCGGCCGAAGGGGACAAATTCCCCGCAGTGGTTGTCATCCATGAAAACCGCGGGCTGAATCCGTATATCGAAGACGTCGCCCGCCGACTCGCCGTCGCCGGGTTCCTGACGCTCGCCCCCGATGCCCTCTCCCCGCTCGGCGGATATCCGGGCAATGACGACGAAGGCCGCCAGATGCAGAGCAAACGGGATGGCGAAGAGATGACCGAAGACTTCATCGCTGCCGCCCGGTTCCTCGACGCTCATAAAATGTCGACCGGCAAAGTCGGCGCCGTCGGTTTCTGTTTCGGTGGTGGTATGGTCTATCAACTGGCCGTCCGCATTCCCGATGTCATCGACGCCGGGGTCCCCTTCTACGGTCGTCAGCCGGAACTCAGCGATGTTTCCAAAATCAAAGCGCCACTGCTGATCCACAACGCCTCAAAGGATGAACGCATCCTCGCCGGCGCGCCCGCCTTTGAAGCGGCCATGAAGGAGCAGGGAAAAGAGTTCACCTCCTACGTCTACGAGGGAACCAACCACGGTTTCCACAACGACACGACCCCCCGATACGACGAAAAAGCCGCCGAACTTGCCTGGCAACGGACGATTGAATTCTTCAATAAGCACTTGAAAGAAGGCTGATTACGGCCTCGCCCTGCTGTCGGCATTGTCGTACTTCTTTCTGACCGGAAAATGGCCCGTTGGTTCTCCGGGGATGGCACCCTACAATGATGGGTGAACGGACAACGTGCTGCGATGGACATCCACTCTAATCTAGGAAAGTGAGTCGACGATGCTGACTTGGGCAGACATTCTGAAAACGGCCGACAAGGGACATCCCCAAACAGGACGCAAACTGACGAAAAGCGATGACGAATGGCGGCGCTCACTCACCGAGGAACAGTACCGCGTTACCCGTCAGGCGGGAACCGAACGGCCCTTCAGTAGTGAGATGTGCCAGCGGTTTGAACCGGGGAAATACGCCTGCGTCTGCTGTGGCACCCTGCTCTTCGACTCCGCCGAGAAATTTGACAGCGGCACGGGCTGGCCCTCGTTTACGCAACCGGTTGACGAAAACGCCATCGCCTACAATGTCGATTCCAGTCACGGCATGGTCCGCGTCGAAACAGTCTGCAATATCTGCGATGCGCACCTCGGCCACGTTTTCCCCGATGGCCCCGAGCCCAGCGGTCTGCGGTACTGCATCAATGCCGTTGCGCTCCAGAAAGTCTCCGACGACGAACCGG
>PABD01000073.1 GCA_002702685.1 Planctomyces sp. | reverse complement strand
ATCATGGGCCTCCCCGACCTCAAAGTGAATCCGACCTGCGTCCGTATCCCCGTTGCGAACTGCCACAGCGAGACGATCACCGTCGAAACTGAGAGCCCGATCTCTCCGGAAAAAGCTCGTGAACTCTTCTCCGCCTTTCCGGGCATCACGGTGGTGGATGATCTCAAAAACGGACAGTACCCGCTGCCATCGACCTGCGATGGTTCGGATGATGTCTTCATCGGTCGTGTCCGCAAGGATATCAGTTGCGACAATGGTCTTAACTTCTGGTGCGTGAGCGATAACCTGCGTAAAGGCGCCGCCACCAACGCGGTGCAGATCGCCGAATTACTCGCAAAGAACCTGTAGTACGACCTATCCCCAAGTTATCGGAATGACCGACAGCGGGTGCCACTGCTGGCTCGTCGAGCAGTGCCGATCACGAGAAGGGTTGGAGACGCTTCCTATCCATTGCAACACCGCGATTCCTCAATAACCATGAACTGCTTCCTTCAGAACCATCGCGGATAGATACGATGAGGGAGCATCCGTTTCTACCTTCTGCATTCGCACTGCTGGACGAGCCAGCAGTGGCACACTTATCATAGCTTTGCCCACCCTGAACCGTTTGAAACCGGATTGATCGATGAGTCATTTTCACTATCAGCATGATGAACTGTACTGCGAAGAGGTTCCCGTCGCGAAACTGGCCGAAGAATTCGGCACGCCGCTGTATGTCTATTCGAAACGGACATTACTGGAGAAGTTGAACGACATCCAAACCGCCTTCGCGGAAGTTGATCCGGTGATCTGCTATTCCGTGAAAGCCAACGGCAACCTCACGCTGCTGAAAGTGATGAACGATGCCGGCAGCAGTTTCGATGTCGTCTCGGGCGGGGAACTCTTCCGCGTGAAAGGAGCGGGCGCCGATACGACGCGTGTCGTTTTCGCCGGGGTCGGCAAGACTGATACGGAAATCCGGTTTGCCCTCGAATCAAAAATCCTGATGTTCGACGTTGAGAGCGAAGCAGAACTCGACGCCATCTCCGCCATCGCCGCCGACATGGGTGTGATCGGCCCGGTTGCGTTGCGACTCAACCCGGATGTCGACGCCAAAACACACAGCAAAACGACGACGGGCAAAAAAGGGAACAAGTTCGGCATGGACATCGAACGGGCGTCCCAGCTCGCGAAGAAAGTCCTGGCCGATCCGCATCTGGCCCTCAAGGGAATCCACATGCACCTCGGTTCGCCGATCCTGACGACCGATCCTTACGCCCAGGCGGTTAAGAAAGCGATCGACGTCGTCGCCGAATACCGCAAAGAGGGCCACGAGATCGACTGGATCAATCTCGGGGGTGGCTTCGGTATCAGCTACCGGCACAACGAAGGTCTGCCCGCATCGGAATATGCGAAGGTAATCGTCCCGGGGGTGAAAGAGGCGGAGTGTAAACTCGCGTTGGAACCGGGCCGCTATATCGCGGGTAACGCCGGCATCCTCGTCACCCGTGTCGTCTTCACGAAACGCGAAGGGGGCAAGCTGTTCATCATTCAGGATGGAGCGATGACCGACCTCGTCCGCCCCGCGATGTACGATTCCTTCCACGGCGTCTGGCCGGTGAAGTCCACCATCGATCCGCAGATGAACTGGGAGAAAGAATACGACGGCTGCGAAAAAGCGGATGTCGTCGGCCCGGTCTGTGAATCCTGCGACTACTTCGCCAAAGACCGCCCCCTCCCTCCGATGGAGCGCGGCGACTTGCTCTCCATATTCAGCGCCGGCGCCTACGGCACCGCGATGAGCAGCAACTACAACGGCCGCCCCCGCGCGGCAGAAGTTCTGGTAAACGGGAATGAGTACAAAGTGATCCGCCGCCGGGAGACATGGGAAGAGATCGTGGCGCACGAGAAGGTTTGAGATTGGGCCGAACGAGAAAAAAAACATCCTCGTTCGAGGAACACCAAGCCAGTCATTTTATCGCATTCAGCTTCTCGTGATCAAAATCGACGCCCCGCTTTCTCAGTTCGCCGACGAGTTCCTGCATTCCCAGTCCGTGTTCCAACCTGCCGGAATTCGTGTCCAGAATGAACCAGCCCACTTTCGTGTCCGAGTCTGACGTGTATTGATAAGAATACTCCGTTCGCCCGTACACAATGTCGCCTTGAATTGCATATTCGGCAATACTACCCGGCACGACTCCCCAGTTCCTGGAGTCGAAAAGAGCCTTATGTTCAGGATCGAACTTGTGGATGTAGTAGCCGTTCGGCAGCCAGCGTTCCCGGTAGTTGAAGAATGCGAACGACAAGTACGCTAAGATTAATGAAGCGAAAACCAGGAGACTCGTTTTTCTAATCATCAGAATCAACTTCGGTGGGCGTTTAAGAGCTTTAAACCATTGAAGGCGAAGGACGCTTTGTACCACAAAGCCATTGCTCCGCCAAGCCGAATTGATTCACATAGACAAGGCAGTGCCCGACATTAAATCCGACTGGACACGTCTAGATTGATAGAATTATCGGTCTGACGTATTCCTATGCGATCGGGGCACCGCTCCGCATTTCAGTCGAGGATTTCCATTTTCCACAAGTTCTTTTCGACAGGAGAACAATACCCTCAGGAATACTGGCCCGTAATCTATACCATCGAGGGTAATATGGAGACCATTCTGGCATATTATCTCTGGGAAAAATCAGAGGTGTCCATAGTCGAACTTTCGGCGTCCTCCAAAGAAGAAATGCGTCTGCGACTGGAGAGGGAAGTGATTGACTTGTGGAATAGAATTCATGGGGAAGATGAGGGGCAATTCTATCCGGATGGCAAATCATTCGCCGAACTCGCACACTGGTACCTCAAGAAAGAGGAGGACTACCTTTTCGAAAGCATAAAAGTTCTCGAGAAGGAACCTGAACTCTTCCCTAGTGCAACCAGTCCATGGGGTAAATACTGGACCAAGGCGTTCTGCAGATGCTTGGATAAATCGCCTTCGTTCCGACGGTATATAGACTATTGCAGGACGACGTTGCTTCAAGAACTCTATGGGTCGGAACCGGAAGTGTAAACCAAGGCTCAAATTCGCAAGAGTGACCGGTTCCATGACGGACCTTCGGGTGCTTGTGCTCATGTTGTTGCGGTGCCCCGATGATAAGTCAGACTGTGCCTGACCTTCTGTTCAATTCAATCACCGGTGTAAGACGGCTCATTAATTTCAATGACCTTGATCGAAAAATGGGCCCCTTCGATAACGCTGTCCTCTTTCAGTTCCGCCGCATTGACGTCTTCTTCGAAGTCGTCGGTTTTGATGGTAACGATGAAGTCAAAGTACTCGAAAATCTTCCGTTCCTCCCGGACGGGACCGCTGAAGCGGTCGTCGATGGCGGTTGTTTCCAGTGTAACTGCGACCTGCCCCTCGTCGTCGGTCCTGCCGATAAAGAATGGCCGCCCTGCGTCCATTCGAGGCAGTTCGTCATACGAAAACATCATTTCCGGATCCGTCGATTGCTTGTATATCTCGTCGATATAATTCGTGCGGAACGTGATCAGTGCCAGCGGTATCGGTCGTTCCTCATAGTCGGTCACCACAAAGGTAGCAGACTGCCGTACTTCGCTTACAGGGTCCCCACCTCCCATCAGCATTATCAAGATCAGCGTCGGCACTTCCCAGCACCCCACACAGATCAGAGGGATCAGGATGATCAGACTGATAATCAATGGCGGCCAGTAGAATTTAATCTCCCGCATGGTTGTTCGCCCTTTTCTGTTTTTTACATCGAAAAATCAAGATCCTGCTGAGCGGGTATCTGCTCTGATGATTCGGATAAATCTTAATCGCATTCCTCTGCGTCATCAGCGCGTTCTTTCGTGATCGCCAGGTAGTGATCAATCGTCTTCGCCAGGACCTGAACGAAATCGGGAACTCCTTCCACCCTTTCCGGACACTCATCGATATAGACGCGTGCGTCGTGCGGGTCCAGGCGGACGCAGGCGGCTTCCCCGTTGTCCCAATAACCGATCACCAGGAACTCGCCCAACTCCGTGTCGCGAATGTGGGCGTCCGCAATATCCGAGGGTAAATCAATCACCCAGCTGAACTGGTCGAAGGCCAACCGGCGACAGGAAGAAAGAACCTCCCGGGCGTCGGCGTTGATTCGCAATGCCATTTCTTCGGAGAGGGGTTCACCCCGAGGTTCGCCATGCTTCTCGAGTACCTCGGTCGCGATGCGGCGGGCTTCTTCATCGGTGATGAAATCGAGAGGACACCAATAGGGCTCCTCCGGGTCCCCCGGTTCAAGAGTCCCATTACGGCGATCCCAGAGATAGATCGCCAGTTGAAAGGCACCGAGGAAAATCCCCACCGCGGTGATGATGATCCATACCATGTCTGCGCCTCAGAAGATGCTCGCGATTTCCACCATCAGTCCTCCATCGGTGAATTGGCCAGCGCTTCCGCGTATGTCGCGTGAAGGCTCCCGACGCCGATTCGCGAACACATCTTTTCATCCACCGGTCCTCCGGTGTATGTCGGACACACCACCATGTCCGCGCTCACGGGGTGTCCCCCGATCTCTTTAAGCGTACGACCGCCTTTTAGAGCCAAAATCATGTTGTGAAATTCCGTAGGTGGTCCATCCCGGAACGGTTTTGTTATGGGCGGATCAACTTTTACAAGTAAGTACCTTGAACCGTCACGCATCCCCGATACTTCTCTTATGTTGCTGCAGCTACGCGGCCGGGGATCATCTAATATGTCATGCGAAGCCAGATAAAAGCCGAGCTGGCCTGAATTATCATCCATTGGATCGTCCTATTCGAAAGATAATCTGCCGATTCCGATCTCAGATGAAGGCGGAGTGAGAGATTAGCGATGAAATACCTTACACAAGCCCCACCGGGATCGGCACTGCTGGACAAGCCAGTCAGTGGCACCCTGAAGAGCGTCAGAGCATTCGCAACTCACGCCAACATTCGATCCACGTTATTCGATCCACGCACCGCCCACTCGGCAGCGCAACACCACGCGCCGATCAACGACCGACGCCCACAAGCTGCCCCAAAGAGCTGGACAGCTCGCCTCATTCCCATTCGATGGTGCTGGGCGGTTTGGAGCTGATGTCGTAGACCACTCTGTTGATGCCGCGGATGCTGTTGATGATGCGGGTCGACATCTTCTGCAGGACATCGTAGGGGAGCGGGTACCAGTCGGCCGTCATGAAGTCGTCGGTCTGGACGGCGCGGATGGCAAGGGTGTCCTCGTAGGTGCGGGCATCGCCCATCACGCCGACGGACTGCACGGGGAGCAGCACGGCGAAGGCCTGCTGGACTTCGCGGTAGAGACCGGCCTTGTGGAGTTCATCGATGACGATGGCATCGGCATCGCGGAGCGTGACGAGACGATCCTCGGAAACGGCGCCCAGGCAGCGAACGGCGAGACCGGGGCCGGGGAAGGGGTGACGCCAGATGAGATCCGGTGGGAGGCCAAGTTCGAGTCCCATCGCGCGGACTTCATCTTTGAAGAGGTCACGCAGCGGTTCGATCAGTTCGAAACCAAGCTCTGCGGGGAGACCACCGACATTGTGGTGCGACTTGATTGTATGCGCGGGGCCATCCGCGTTGGCACCAGATTCGATCACGTCGGGGTAGAGTGTCCCCTGCGCGAGGAAATGGGCGTCGTCGATCGATTCGGCTTCCTTGCGGAAACATTCGATGAAGACACGGCCGATGATTTTCCGTTTCTGCTGCGGGTCGGTAACACCGGCGAGTTCCGTCAGGAAACGCTCGCGGGCATCGACAACGTGCAGGTCTGTTTTGAAGTGGTTGCTGAACTCGTTGCGAACCTGCTCGACCTCTCCTTTGCGGAGCAACCCGTTGTTCACGAAGATACAGGAGAGCTGCGGACCGATCGATTTGTAAAGGAGCGCGGCGACAACGGAGGAATCAACACCACCGGAGAGACCACAAATCACGCGACGATTGCCGACGTATTCGCGGATCGCTTCGATTTCGCGTTCGATGAGTGAGGAGATCTGCCAGGTTCCTTTCGCCCCGCAGATCGTGCGGACGAAGTTCTTCAGCAGCTGCGAACCGAATTTGGTATGCGTTACTTCGGGGTGAAACTGCAGACCGTAAACTGGTTTCGATTCATGTTTGACGGCGGCGTTCGGACAGGTGCTTGTTTTCGCGAGGGAGACGAAACCTTCGGGGAGGTTTTCGACCTGATCGCCGTGACTCATCCAGACGACAGATTCCTGCGGGATCTCTTTGAACAGATCGTCGTTGGGATCCAGCGACTGGCATTCGGCCCGGCCGAATTCGCGGTGCTCACCGGCGCGAACCGATTCGCCTGAAGCATGGCAGATCGTCTGCATGCCGTAACAGATACCGAGGATCGGAATTCCCAGGTTGAAGATTTCGGGATCGGGCTTGGGAGCCGTCTCGCCGTAAACGCTGTCGGGGCCGCCAGAGAGAATCAGGCCGATGGGGGCGAGCTCTTTGATCCGTTCGGCGGAAAGGTCGTGACGGACGAGCAGACAGAGAACGTCCTGCTCACGCACGCGGCGGGCGATCAGCTGCGCTGTCTGCGAACCAAAGTCGAGAACCAGAATTTTCTCTTCACGTTCGAGGTCGCTCCAGCTGCGGTAGCGGTTTGTGGACGCCAAATGAGTACCCGTCTCTGTCATTCTTCTGATAACCCGTAATGTCTGGAGGGAATGCCCGCGCGAGGGGCCAAATTGCAGATTTTAGCGTCCCAGCCGGAAAATAAAAGTCGCTTCAAATGTCCACCCGTCCATTTCCGCAGAACCCACTCGGCCTCAGAGGCAATTCTCACCGTAACCACACTGCATAAACGAAAACTGGCCTGCCGCGATGAGGCGACAAGCCAGTGTGTGGTATGGGGTTAACGGAGATGGAGAACTCCGTCCGTTATTTTTCAAACTTGATCGAGTAGAGATCGGCGTCCTTCATTTTGAAGTGCAGCCGAACCGGTTTTCCGGCGAGCGAACTGACATCGGTTCCGGATTTCCAGCGAATCGTACGGGTGATCTCATTTCCGATCGTGGGGACCGCATCGGCGAGGGAAAAGCCTTCCATTGGGTTACCGTCGGCGTCCTGGATTTCGACGAAGATTTCACCCGCCGCGGAAGTCGCGAAGTTCGCGGTCAGTTCCTTGCCGTCAAAGGTCAAGGGCTTGGTTGTCGCCGTGCCTCCTTCGTAGTCGGCATGAATGGAGGCAAAGCCGTCCAGTCGCATTGAGAAACGGCGGAGATAGGCGGTCGGCTGACCGTAGTTCATATTCGCGTAAACGGACATTTCATTCTCGCCGGTCTGGACCACACCGCGCGCCGGGTAGTTCGTGCGGGAGACCCAGTTCTCGAGACCGAAACCGGGGCGGAAGAATCCTTCCATGAACGTCCGGTCGTATTCATAACCACCGCGGGTCGACATGAAGATACCATCGGAGATGTCGTTAAAGTACCTGGGGTGCACTCCGACTTCCGCAGCCTGTTCCTCATTGAGGACGCGGCGCCCCGGGAAGAACCGGGCGGCCGTGGCGACATAGATATGCGGCGCCCGGAAGTATTCGACCGTCTGGTTCGTATAAAGGTGCTCGGCCGGTTTGTCCTTGTAGGACATCAATTGCGGCTCCGTCCAGTTGATGAAGTCGTCCGACTCGCAGCGCGAGATACGACGAATGCCATCGACGAAGACACGCAGATAGCAGATATATTTCTGTTCGGTCTGCGACCACATCGGTACGTTCTGCGAATCAAATGCCCCCTGGGTGATGACCGGGGCTTCCTGCATCTCGGTCCAGTGGAATCCGTCCGGCGATTTGAAAGCGACCAGCCCTCCCCCGCTCTTGGTACCACCGAGCGCTTTGTATCGCTCATCCGGTTTGGCGTTGGGGTTGGTATCGAGCATCGGCGCGAAGTTGTGCGTTTCCGGGGCGTGATTCGCCAGAACGAGGTTGTTGTCTTTGGAGCCATCGTATTCGTAGAGACCGAGAACAGGTTTCTCCCAGTGAATACCATCCTTCGAGACGGCTACGGCGTACGCTTCCTCGTCGCGACCATCCTGTCCGGCGTTCGGCAGCGCCCGGTAGTAACAGCGGTACTCGTCGCCATCCTTGATAACGGTGACGTAACCACAGAAGGCGCCTTCCCAGGGTTTGTCGAACTGAATCACCGGGCCTTCGTCACGCAGCCGGTTCAACTGCAGCTCGGTTCCATTCATCGTGTCAACGAGATAGTCGTCGATGAAGAGCTCCCGTTTGTCGGCGAGGTCGAGAACGCCTTCTTCAGCCCGGAGAGGAGCAAAAGCAAATGAACTACCCACTAGAGCGATGGCGAAGAGCGTTCGACTGATATTTTTGATTGGATTCGTGTGGATCGTGAACATGACGATCGAGCCTCTCTGCTAAGACAGGAAAGGGAAGTGCTGAGAACGAGTTCAAATATTGAGATGCTGTATTGTAAATCGAGATGAAATGCTGCCGCAACCCTCTGTTCGGGTCTTCGTCTCGGCGGGGCTGAGTCACTCGCCGTAAAATGAATGTGAAATGAAATTGTAACTTTTACCAAGGGGCCTGTTCCACCACTGCCTGACCGGTAATCGAGGTTGACCTGTTTTCGGGAACAAGGTATTCCACGCTCCGGACTTCCGATCTCGGGGGCGTGAGAGAACCGTAACAACTTGATGTACGAGACTTTTCGCTCCCTGATCTGTCCGGCGATTTGAATCATCTCCACTGGCGCGCCGGTGGTCGGCGGACTCCCTACCGATCTCCAGTTTGATCTGCAGAAATACGGCACAATGGCATTCCCTGAATCGATCCCGTTCTCGCCCGCTGGCGACAAACTCCCCATCACGCAGGGTGACTTCCGCGATTTTGCGGCCGACCCCATCGCCGAAATGCGGAAGCTTCACGCGGAACATGGCTCACTCGCGCTGCTGCAGGATGGATTCAAAAAGGTCGCTTTCGCCTTCGGCCCCGTCTGGAATCAACCGGTGCTCAGCAATGCGCAGGATTTTCATTCGATGTTCTTCGCCATTCGTGGCTCGCGTAAATCATCTTTGCGCCGGCTGACAAGTGGCCTCCTCAGCATGAACGACGACGAGCATCGCGAACATCGCCGGATGCTGATGGGCCCCTTTGCCCGAAAATCCTTCGAGAAATACTTTGAAGGGATCAACCAGCTCACGCACGACATGCTCAACGACTGGCAAGTGGGCGAGACGCGCGACATTCTCGCCGAGATGACCCAGTTCATGCTGCGGGTCACCAGCGGCATGCTCTTCGGACTCGACAATCCGGAATTCGCGTACAACCTGGGACATATGCTGCACGAGTGGGTGCAGATGAACCACGAAATCGGCACCGGGGCATTCGTCGCTGACGCCAAATACACCGACCGGTACGAAGACCTGCTGAACCTGTCGGACGAACTCGAAATACAGCTGAAAACGCTGCTCGAAATGAAACGGCAGGATCCGGGTGACGGGAACGATGTCCTGTCGATTCTGCTCGCCGCCTACGCGGAAGAGAAGATCGTCGATGAGAACAAACTGATGGGGCATATCGCGCTCCTCTTCGCCGCCGCCCACCTGACAACCGCGCACACCTTCACCTGGACGTTCCTCCTGCTGTCGCAGCATCCCGATGTCATGCAGGAGTTGCACGCGGAACTGCAAGCGGGTGTCCTGGCCGATCCATTCAACCCGAACAGTACCGAAACCCTGCTCGACCGGATTCTCAAAGAGAGCATGCGGGTATTGCCCGCGTCGGCATACTCACAGCGGATTTGCGCCCGCGACCTCACCCTGGGGCCGCTTCAGCTGGCCAAAGGGACCCCGGTCGTTTTCAGTCAGTACATGACGCATCACATGGCGGCGCTTTACCCGGAACCCGATAAATTCATTCCCGATCGCTGGCTGCAGATTAAGCCGTCGCCGTACGCCTACCTTCCGTTTGGAACCGGCCCCCGGATGTGCATTGGCGGTCCGCTCGCCATGGTCATCCTCAAGATGGTCATTCCTCAGGTTCTCAGCCGCTTCAAGCTCTCCGCCATTCCCGGTTCCACCATCAATGGCCGCGTCATCTCCACGATGCTGACACCGACGAGCACCGTCCCCCTGCTGCTCGAAGAACAGGATGGCAACTTCCGCTCCGCCCCGGTCGAAGGTTCCATCCACCAACTGGTGGAATTCCCCGCAGAAGCGAAATCCGCCCGCCGGGCCGCCTAGGGCGTTCGCGGGCGGCCCAGACAATCACGAAGTGTTGTCTGGATTTCGTAAGCAACCCGTAAGCGTTGAATGCTTATCTTCGGAGACATCGTTCGACTCTCACATGGATCAAGTAGAACGCCTTTGTGTGCCTGCGGCACCCAGACAACTCTGACGAGATTGTCTGGGCCGCCCCTCTTTGCAGTGCAGTTTGCAGTGCAGGACCCCGTTTTCACACTGAATCGGCGCTTCTCCGTCGCTCTTCCCTTTCGCTCCCGGGTCGAGAAACGTAGATTGTGGGGTAATTCTCTCTCCGCGTCGGTTCGACTGAACATTTTTGCGCGGATCGTGTCAGACCACGATGGGGTTGCGGCGGCGCTGGCCCTTTTAATTTCATACGAAGATCCACAAAGAACAGAGACATGATTGCCAGCTGGGATTGGTTAACGGAATACGTCACCCTCGACATGTGTCTCAATGAGCTGACGGACCGGCTCACGATTTCGGGCCTCAACCTGGAAGAAGTCAACGACGTCAACGGGGACGCGGCGATCGACCTCGAGGTGACGAGCAACCGGGCCGACTGCCTCGGTCACATCGGCATCGCGCGCGAAGTCGCGACGCTCTTCGGCAAGGAATTGACGATCCCCACAGCCGAGCCCAAAGTTGGTACCGAAAAGGTTTCGACCGCCGTTTCAATTCAAAACAACGCGCCGGAGCTCTGTAAACGGTATATCGCCCGCGTCATCCGCAATGTGCAGGTCGGCCCGAGTCCCGACTGGCTGAAGAAGCGGCTCGCGACATTAGGCATTCCCTCGATCAACAACGTCGTCGATGTCACCAACTACGTGTTGATGGAATGCGGACAGCCGTTGCACGCATTCGATTTGAATAAGATTTCGGAAGAGCAGATCCTGATTCGGCAGGCTCACAAAGGCGAGAAGATCGTCGCCATCGATCAGCGGACGTATGAACTCGACCCCGAGATGCTGGTGATCGCCGATGCCGAACGCCCCGTCGCCATCGCCGGTGTCATGGGGGGACTCGATACCGAGATCTCTGAGCACACGATGAACGTGCTCATCGAAGTCGCGAATTTCACTCCGCTCACCGTTCGCAACACGGCCCGCAAACTGAGCCTGCACAGTGATTCGTCGTTCCGTTTCGAACGGTATGTCGATGTGCATCAGATGGACTGGGCCAGCCGCCGTTGCTGCGATCTCATCCTGCAGGTGGCGGGTGGAGAGTTGCTCGCAGGCTCGATCGACGTCGGTGAACAACCGACAGACAATACTGACGAAATCACATTGCGGTTCGCGCAAGTCAAACGTCTGCTGGGAATCGAGATCCCTGCTGAGGCAATCGTGCAGATTCTCACCGGCCTGGGACTCAAGCTGGTTGGCAAAGCCTCCCCTGCGGAGGCCTCGTTCCTTGCCCCGACCTGGCGACGAGACCTGACTCGGGAAGTCGACCTGATCGAGGAAGTCGCGCGGATTCATGGTTACGACCAGATCCCGGAAGATCGCTTTCTCCCCGTTCGACTTTGCACGCCCCCGGAAAAAGACCAGACCACGAAAATCATCTACAAGACATTGAACGGGCTGGGCTTCTCCGAAGCCTACACGGTTTCATTCGTCAGTCGTGAAGACCACGAGCTGTTCCAGCCGTTCGGCGATCTGGAACCGCTGTACGTCGAACATTCGACGCGGAAGAAAGAGAACCTCCTCCGCCAGAGCCTGATCCCCTCGCTCCTGCGTTGCCGCCGCGAAAACGAACGACACAACGTCTTCAACGCCGAACTGTTCGAAATCGCGAAGGTTTATGTGAAGGCCAAACCGGGCGCACCGGAACGGGAAGTCGAACCGACGCGGCTCAGCATGGTGAGTGGTCGATCCGTTCTGGAACTGAAGGGGGTTGTCGAAACACTCGTCGCGCGTATTAATGATGAACTGGTGCTGGAAACAAAATCCTCCGATATCGGGCAGTTCGAACCGGGACGGGGGGCGGAACTCACCCTGAATGGGCAGCCCTTCGGCTGGGTCGGGGAAATCGCTCGCCCTGTTCAGGATAGGCTGGACCTGCGGGACACGGTCACCGTCGCCGAACTGGACCTCGCCCTGCTGATCGAACATCGCAAACAGGTCGTACACGCTTCTGAACTGCCGCAGTATCCACAGATGACGCGCGACTTCAACTTCGTGATGAATGAATCGGTCGAGTGGAAGGATCTCGAGGCCACTGTTCGTAGCGCCGCGGGAACTCTGCTCGAGGATATCGAGTACGGCGGGATTTTCCGGGGCGAACAGCTCGGAGCCGACCTCAAGTCGTACCTGATGCACGTCAGCTTCCGCTCACCGGAGCGCACGCTGACCAGCGACGAGGTGGACGCCGCCCACGGAAACATCGTCGCCGCATGCGAAAAAGAACTGAATGTGAAACTGCGATAAGTCTGGAACCACGAAACACACAAAATTACGCGAAAAGTTGCTCCGTTGTGAGTATTAACTGGAGCATATTACACCGGAGACGTTCCCAGGTTCGTCGTTAACACGAAGGCTTAAAGGGACGAATTGCTTCCTCGGCTGGCCTGACAGAAACATTGTGTCTTCGCGTCTTCGTGTTAAAAATAAACTCTCAATAGCGATTCCATTTTTACTCAATCGAATTGCTCATGTTGTATCAGCTGGTTTGAAAGAAACTGGAGCCAGAACCCTTGCAGATCACTATCAATGGCGATGAACGGCAGATTGACGACGGGCTGACGTTGGCTCAGCTGGTGTCGCAGTTGAAGATGAACCCGAAGTTCATTGCGGTCGAGCGAAACCGGGAGGTTGTCCCCCGGGCCGAGCATGTCACCTGTACCCTGGAAGAAAATGACCAGCTGGAAATCGTCACGCTGGTCGGAGGGGGATAATTATATATGTCTACCGCCACCATCAATGACAAGCCGTTCAATCTCGGTACGCATACGCTCTCGTCGCGTTTGATCGTCGGGACCGGCAAGTATTCGTCGTTCGACCTGATGCAGGAATCCCTCGAAGCCAGCGGCTCCGAAGTCATCACCGTCGCCGTCCGGCGCGAGCGATTGATCGATTCCGAGGGGCGCAACCTGCTCGATTACATCGACCTCGACCGATACACCATTCTCCCGAACACGGCCGGTTGCTTTAACGCCGACGACGCCATCCGCGTCGCGCGTCTCGGGCGGGAGATCCTCGAAGGTCTGGAAAACCCCGGTGCCAACTGGGTGAAAGTCGAAGTGCTTGGGGACAAACGGACGCTGCTTCCCGATCCGATCGGCACTCTTGCGGCGACCGAGCAGCTGGTGAAAGATGGTTTCCAGGTTCTCTGTTACACCACGGACGACCCGATCACGGCAAAACGCCTGAAAGATGCCGGAGCGACGTCCGTCATGCCCGCCGGGAGCCCGATCGGTTCCGGCCAGGGGATCCTCAATCCGAACAACATTCGCATTTGCCTCGAATACCTCAAAGAGAATGATCCCGATTACCCGGTGATCGTCGATGCCGGTGTCGGTTGTGCTTCCGATGTCGCCATGGCAATGGAACTCGGCTGCGACGGGGTCCTGCTCAATACGGGGATCGCCGGTGCGAAAGACTGCGTCACCATGGCCCACGCCATGCGACACGCGTGCATCGCGGGACGATTGTCGTACCTCTCCGGACGAATTCCGAAAAAACTGTACGCCACCGCCTCCAGTCCGACCGAAGGGGTGATCTCCGCAAGCAAGTAGTGTGTATATGGCCGGGAACGGGATCAACAGTAGACAAAGCAGTAGGTCAGGCACTGCCTGACTTATCATCGGTTCACCCAATCAATACAGCGCACTCATGCGAAAGCCGGCAGCCATATTCAATATCGGTGGGGAGCCCCCTTCCGGACGTCACCGTCCTACCATACGTCCAAACCGGTATTGCTCCTGACTAAAAAAGTTCGTCAGGCAGTGCCTGACCTACGATCAACGATCAACCAAACAGAATGCTTCTTCCATGACAACTCCTCTTAACGTCGCCGTTCATGGTGCCGCGGGCCGCATGGGGCAACGCGTAACCGCGGTGACTCACGCCGATAAAGACTCCACCGTCGTCGCCGCGCTCGAACATGCGGCTTCCCCCGCCATTGGAAAAGATGCCGGTGAACTCGCGGGGCTCGGTAAGATCGATGTTCCCGTCACGGCCGACATTCCCGAGGGTGTCGACGTCGTGATTGACTTCAGCGTTCCGGAAGCACTCGTTGATCTCGTTAAAAAATGCCAGCAACGCAAGCTCCCCCTCGTCATCGCCACGACTGGTCTCTCCCCTGGTCAGAAACAGGTTGTGGAAGCGGCGATTGTCGATATTCCCGTCGTCTGGGCCCCCAGTATGAGCCAGGCCGTCAACGTTACGATGGAACTGACGCGGCTCGCGTCCCGGTTCCTGAAGAACGTTCCGGAAGGAGTCGACGTGGAAATCATCGAACGACATCATCGTTACAAGGAGGATGCCCCCAGCGGCACCGCCTTGCGATTCGGTGAAATTGTCGCTTCCGAAATGGGACATTCGAATCATCAGCATGGACGTGAAGGTCGCCCCGGACAACGTCCCCGTAATGAAATCGGTTATCATGCCGTGCGGGTCAGCGATAATGTCGGCGAACATACGATCATTTTTGGTATGCTGGGAGAAACGATCGAGTTGACCGTCAAGGGGAGTACCCGCGACTGCTACGCCTACGGCGCGCTCGCCGCGGCCAAGTTCGTCGTCAATCAGCAGCCGGGACTCTATACGATGAATGACGTCCTCGGCCTCGCATAACACGAGAGCGATTCCACTCGACTCGCCACCTTTCAGAAATCAGGGACCGAAACGATGGAAAACATGTTTGATCTGAGCGGCAAAGTCGCCCTCATCACGGGAGGAAGCCGCGGACTCGGCAAAGCGATGGCGCGCGGTCTCGCACTCGCAGGAGCGGACATCGTGATCGCGAGTCGGGATGAAGAAGCGCTCGGCAAGTCCCTCGCCGAAATCACCGAGGGAACCAGGGTTCGCGGCAAATTCTTCATCGTCGACATGATCAGTCGGCCCGACGTGCATTCGCTCGGTCAGAAGGCGATTACCGAGATGGGGCGCGTCGATATTCTGATCAACAACGCCGGGGGAAATACTCCCGAAGAGGCCGACCAGATCACCGATGAAAACTGGGATCGAATCCTGGAACTCAATCTCAGTTCGTGCATGGCTCTCTGCCGGTCGGTCATTCCCAATATGAAGTCGCGCAACTGGGGCCGCATTATTCATATCTCGTCGATCATGGGCCTCGCCTCCAAACGGGGACGCGATGCGTACTCGGCAACAAAGTCCGCCCTGATGGGGCTCGCACGCGCACAGGCATTGGAACTGGGACCGTACGGCATCACCGCAAACTGTCTCGCACCGGGCCCTTTTCTGACTGAACTTCCCGGTTCGCTGCTCTCCGATGAAGACAAAGCGAAATTCGCCGACCGGACGGCCGTCAAACGGTGGGGCCAACCCGAAGAACTCGCCGGTCCCGCGCTCCTGCTCGCCAGCCCCGCCGGAAGTTACATCACCGGCGAAACAATCGTGGTGGACGGCGGAACGTTAATCAATACGTTTTAGTGAAACAGGTAGATTCTGTCCTGACGGAGATTCTCATCCAAGAATCATTCCTCCCGCTCTCGCTTCCGCCAGTTGTGCTTCCAGTTCCGCGATCCGCTGCTTTAATCCTTCGACGACCGGGGCGATGTCGGTCTGGCGGAAGCGGCGATGAATGTGTTGCGGGCAGTTCATGTCCCATGCGTCGATATCAAAGACGATCGCCCGTTCCACGGTGCCAGGATACTCCGGGTCCGCCAACTGGCGATTCAATTCGTCATCCCCTTCGACGACACGCGCTGTTCCCCAGAGCTTCACGCGGCGCTGATTGGCGTAGTCCATCAGGAATATGAACGCCCGCGGATTCTCTGATAGATTCCCCAACGTGATGTATTGCTGGTTCCCCCGAAAGTCGGCGAAACCGAGTTGGCGTTCCCCCAGGACTTTGAGAAAGCCGGGAGATCCCCCTCGATATTGAATATAGGGCTGTCCTGCTCCATTGGCCGTTCCGAAGTAGAACATATCCAATGTTCCCAGGAACTGGTTGAGTTCGGGAGTTACCTGCGTATTCCAACCGCGACCCGATTCGACTTTTGCATATGAAGCGCGAGAACCTTTGTCAGTCTGGATTGATTTCACCGCGGGCGTGAAGGCGACATCGCTGGGATAGCTCGACATGATCGAGTCCTTAAGAAATGGATGGGATGAAACAAGGAACCAGTCCCGCGGAGTTGAACTCGTTTGGGACTGGTCCTAGTCGTTGCTGTTCATCGTCAATTCGCGCACGTCGCCCCCGCATGGCAGTGCAACGGTTCGACGGGCGGAAAGTCGAGTTCGGTATCCGCGACGTTGTTCAGGAAATTCGTAAACGAACCGAGGACAACAGCCGCAGCCAGTTCCACGATCTGAGCATCGTCGAAGCCAGCCTGACGCACCTGCTCGAGTTCCGCGTCGGAAAGCTTGCCTCGTTTTTCCAGCACCTGGCTGGCAAACTTGAAGGCGGCGGCGGAACGGGCGTCACTCGACTCGGCTTTACGACCATCAAGGATGTCTTCCGCCGACAGTCCCGTCGCGGGGCCGACGGAAGTCAGGATCGAATTGCAATAGTCACAGGCATTCGCTTCGGCCGTCGTCAGTTTCAACTGGCTGAGCAGTTTTCGTCCGATCGTAACCTTGTTCATGTCGTGTGTGAAATCAAGGTAACTGCGGAGGACGGCGGG
The DNA here is from genome assembly GCA_002702685.1 of Planctomyces sp. Lineage (GTDB taxonomy): Bacteria > Planctomycetota > Planctomycetia > Planctomycetales > Planctomycetaceae > Polystyrenella. The sequence goes on along the minus strand of PABD01000073.1, from coordinate 1,316 downwards.
AGAGTTCGCCATCACTTTGACCGCGTTCGGGATCGCACCATACGCGGCTTTGACCTGATCGAGCAGTTCGCGGGTTTCGGGAGTGGCCTGGTCATATTCGACGGAAGTTAAACGTTGCATCTCAGAATCTCCTGTGTTGGCGAATACATACAGACAAGTCTGTATATATTCAGAACAAAAAAAGATACGTCGTCAATGGACGCGTTTTTCGATTTTTTACGCAGCGACGAGCCTGAGCGCCGCCTCACGGGCGACGTCGGCGGGCTCCGCTGACTGTTGCATCACCGCCATGATAATCGCCCCTTCAATCAGGAGCCCGATCGCAGCCGCAATGTGCTCCGCATTGGGAGAACCACTGGCCACCACGATTTCGCGGATCAGCTTCTGGAACTGATTTTTATGATGGCTGCAGAACGCGGAGGCAGGATGGTGCGGATCGGCAAGTTCGACCGTGGCGTTGATGAAACTGCATCCCCGGAAGGTCGAATCCTGGAACCACTCCTTCAGGGCGGAGAACAGGGCCTCGAGCCGTGTCTCCCCCTTTTCCTGGTATCGCCGCATCGCCGCCGACAGAAACGAATCGAACTCTTCCTCGCGGTACTGGAGGACGGCGAGAATCAGATCGTCCTTGGAGGCGAAGTGGTTGTACAGGGTCATCTTGGCGACGTTCGCCTCGGCGATGATCCGGTCGATCCCCACGGCTCGCACTCCTTCCGCATAGAAAAGCCGCTCGGCTGTTTCGATGATTCGGTTGCGTGCTGCTGATGTGCGTGTTTTGCTCATGACTTAAATATACAGACCTGTCTGTTTTTGTCAAGCATCTATTTCGATTTTTTTAACGACCGCTGAAAACTCACCTTGTTGCTCCAATTCGCGCGGGATACTCTTAAATATCGCTGAATCTCGGTCTCCGCCGCGTTCTCCCGCGAAGATCTGAACTCTCTCCTCAGCCTGACCTCACCCCGAACGAGAAAACTGGATGCTCAATCACCTCCCCTCACGGAAATATCTCGTCTGGCCGCTCACGGTCCTTTCCCTGCTCCTGCTGGCCGCGCCCGCTTCTGCCGCCGCACTCGATAACGACCCGCAGATCAAGGCGTCCATCGGGAAAGCACTCGACTATCTGGCACGCGAACAACGCCGACAGGGATACTGGGAAGCGAATGGCGGGCAATACCGTGTCGCCATGACCGCGCTTGCCGGAATGGCCCTCGCTTCGGAAGGATCAACCCCCTCCCGCGGACGGTTCGCTCCGCAGATCAAAGCGGGGGTTGAATATCTGCTCGACACGGCGCGTCCCAACGGCCTCATCGGCT
>PABD01000072.1 GCA_002702685.1 Planctomyces sp. | reverse complement strand
TTCGCAGCCTTTCCGAGTTTCCCGGCAAAGTGAACTCCGTATCGTTTTCGCAGGATGGCCAGACACTTCTTACGGGTTCCGGTATCACTGGCCTGCAGGGAGAAGCGGCTATCTGGAATGTCGCGTCGGGGGAACTCGTGCGGTCCTTTACCGGACATAAGGACATTATCTATACCGTTCGAATGAGCCCCGCGGGGGATATCGTCGCTACGGGAAGTTATGACCGCAATGTCATCCTCTGGAATGCGGAGACCGGCGAAGAAATCCGGACACTCGCCGGGCACAACGACGCGATTTACGATCTTGATTTCAGCCCTGATGGGAAGCTGCTCGTCACCGCCAGCGGCGATACCACCGCGAAGGTCTGGGACGTGGCTACGGGGGAGCGACTGGATACGCTCGGCCAGCCGCTTAAAGAAGTCTATTCCGCCACCTTCAGCCCCGACGGCAAAACGGTGCTGGCGGCGGGAGTCGATAACCGAATTCGTGTCTGGCAACTGAAATCCACGGATCATGTCGCGATCAACCCGCTGCTTTACGCGCGATACGCGCACCTCGGTCCGATCGTGGCACTCGCTTACTCACCCGATCAGCAGTCACTCGTGACGATCAGCGAAGACCGGTCGATCAAACAATGGAATGCCAGGACCGTCGAGCAAGTCCATGTTTTTGAAAAGCAACCCGCACTCTGCACGACGGTGGCGATCTCGCCCGACAGCAAAACCTTCCTCGTCGGTCGTATTGACGGCACGTTCCAGCAGTACTCGCTGCAACCGGTTGCCGAATCGACCGAAGAAGTCGCCGGGATGAGCACCGAGACTCCCGTTTACCGCGAAGTCGATGACATGCAGTCGATTTCGGAAGCAGAGCCGAATAACAAGGCGGAGAACTCTCAGGCAGTCGAACTTCCCGCCCGCATCAACGGCACGATCTTCAGTGCGGATGGAAGCGGGTCCGATTCCGATCTGTATCGGTTCACCGCGAAGAAAGGGGAACAGTGGATCGCCGAGATCAAAGCGTCGCGCGATAAGTCTCCCCTCGATTCCAAAGTGGAAATTCTCGACATCGCTGGAAACCAGGTTCTGCGGGCGCAGTTGAAAGCGGTTCGTGATTCCTATTTCACCTTCCGCGGTAAGGACTCGTTCACCAGCAATGATTTCCGAATTCACAACTGGGAAGAAATGGAACTGGACGAGTACCTGTTCTGTAACGGCGAGATTGTCAAACTGTGGCTCTATCCCCGCGGACCGGATTCCGGATTCCGCGTTTATCCGGGTGAAGGCAACCGGTATGGCTATTTCGACACGACTCCCCTTGCGCACGCGCTGCAGGAACCGTGTTACATCGTCGAACCCTACCCTGCCGATGCCGAAGTCGTCCCGAACGGCCTGCCGATCTTCCAGCTGTATTATGAAAATGATGACGAAAGTCGCCGCCGCTGGGGCGCGGATTCCAAGTTGACGTTCACCGCGCCGGCTGATGGTGACTACATCGTCAAAGTGAGCGATGTCCGCGGATTCCAGGGAAGCGACTTCAAATACGAATTGACTGTTCGGCAACCCAAGCCTGATTTCAAGGTAACGCTCCACAATGACAACCCGGTATTGAAGCGCGGAATCGGCCGTGAGATTCGCTTCACCGTGGAACGGGAAGACAACTTCGAAGGCCCGATTGAAATTCACCTGAGTGACTTGCCTCCCGGTTTTATCACTTCAAGTCCCATCACGATCCAGGAAGGACAGATCGAAGCTCAGGGGGTCATTTTCGCCCCCGCGGATGTGGCGGCCCCGACGGAAGAGAATGCCAAGTCTACGAAGGTGATCGCCAAAGCGATGATCAACGGCCAGGAAGTCGTTCACGACGTGAACGCCCTCGGCGAAATCAAACTTGAAGATGCGAATCCGGAAATCACGATGGAGTTCGTCCCCCACATCAGCGAACTGACAGTCAATCCGGAAGATGGCATCCAGGAGTTGACGATCCATCCGGGCGAAACCGTCTCCGCGATGGTGCGCATCGAGCGAAATGGCTTCGACGACCGCGTGCAGTTCGGAGGCGATGACAGCGGTCGCAATCTTCCCTTTGGCGTCATCGTCGACAACATCGGCCTGAATGGTCTGATGATTCCGGAAGGACAGACGGAGCAGGCTTTCTATCTGACCGCTTCGAAGTGGCTCCCCGCCCAGACCCGGATGTTCCACCTAAAAGCCAATGTCGGCGGCGGGCTGGCGACAGTGCCGATTCGGCTGAAAGTGGTTCGCCGCGACGAAGTCGCACAGACGGAATAACGTCACCCGCTGTAGAGCTGAGGACGCGAAGAAAGTCTGGTCCCCCGCAGCACAGGGGCGGCGCGCCTTTATTCGCGAACGTCGCTCAGCTTGGAAATGCTGATTGCTTCTTCGCGTCGTAACAGAACGCGTTCCCGGTTGTAGGGGTAACCGTGCCGGCGGGAATCGAGGACGTAGAGCTCGCGTGTGGTGGATGAGTCCCGCAGATCGTGAACGTCAGCCTGCTTGAGGACGAGGTAGTGCTCGTCGTAGTCGATCAGATGCCCGAGGTAGACATACCGGCTCTTGACGTCGATCACGACTTCATGGTTCATCAGCGAATCGAGCAGCTGTTTTTCTTCCGACATGTTCGGTCTGTTTCTTCACGTTGAATGGAAAAAGTCTCTCGGAACAGACTTACAGGATACGCTCTATCCAGATGTGGGACCAGATTGGGCATGCGGGTCTATCTGCAGGAAGAATGCAATCCATTGCAGTAAATCCCTGCAATGCAATGCACTGCGGCTTGAGTAGAAATCTGCTGAAAACCTGTTTTTTTGAAAATTGAGTTCAAACGGTAACGATTGTAACGCCGATTCATAGATAGTGCCTGACTGTTCGGCAAGGTGGGCAGGACTACGTCATCGTTTTCTCCTGATTCATTTGGACTCCAATGCGACTTTCGACCGTGTTTCACCTGCCACTTCGCTGGGATCGTTTAACGTGCAGTCTGGCTATTTGTGGATTTCTATATGTCCTGGCGTTGCCGACTTCCGGCCTCGCCGCGACTCCCAGTGCGGAAATGTCCAAGCAGATCGCAGAGCTGCAGGCGCAGATTGACGCTCTGAAAATTGAATATGGCGTGCCGACCCAAAGTGCGAACGCGTCGTCGGCGAACCCGAATCAGCAGGCAAGTGGGAATATGCACTACACGCCGCTGACCGCTGACGCCGTATTCCCCCCCTGTCCGCCGGTCGCTCCACCGGTTCCCGCTGATCCGAAATTTCCGACCGTTCGACTCACCGGATTTTTCCACGCCGACGCGGCCTGGTTCCATCAGGGTGACGCCAACAAGGATATCGTGGGAGATATCCAGGACGGTGCCGATTTTCGCCGGGCCCGACTCGCGGCGGTGGGCGATGTCTGGAATAACGTCGGTTATTCGCTTGAGATGGACTTCGGCTTTCCCGGCCGCCCGAGCTTCATGGATGTCTGGTTCGAGGTCAAAGATGAGGAACTCGGAAACTTCCGCTTTGGACATTTTCGACAGGCATTTGGCATGGACGTATTGACGAGCGCGCGGGAACTGACTTTTATTGAGCGCGGTCTCCCCTCGGCGTTTTGCCCGTTCCGCCAGATCGGCATGATGTATTACGGCCACAATGAAGATGTCGATACGACGTGGGCGGTCTCCGGCTTCCGCTTTCCAACCGATTTCTTCGGCGGCAATATCGGTGACAGCGGTGGTTACGGGGGATCGGCGCGATTAACGCATCTGTTGGTCGACAATGGTGATGACGGCGTGGTCCACACGGGTGCGGGTTACGTCTACATCGATCCGGCAAACGACTTCGTACAATACCGGAACCAGCCGGAAGTCTTCATCGCTGAAACAGGTGGAGCCGCTCTCGTTCCGCCGGGCGTTCCAAGCACCGTTCCCTTCTTCGTCGATACCGACCTTATTCCTACCGAACACGTCAATCTGGTGAATGGTGAAGTCGGCAGCTCGTTCGGCTCTCTGCATACACAGGCCGAAATCTACTACACGATGGTCAGCCGCTTGAACGGCGATTCGGTTGCATTCCATGGAGCCTATGCTCAGGCGGGATACATTCTGACGGGAGAAGTTCGTCCCTATAACAAAGCGGGAGGCGTTCTGGGACGCATCGTTCCGGAGAACCCGTTCGGACGAGGGGGAATGGGAGCGTGGGAAGTCGCGGCTCGCTGGTCCTATCTCGACCTGAACGACGACAACATCCAGGGTGGCAAACTGAACGACGTGACCCTCGGTTTGAACTGGTACTTGAACAAGTTTACGAAATTCCAGTTCAACTACATCCACGCTTTCCTGAATTCGAGCTCCGCCACGTTCGGTCCGGTGGTCGAAGACACCGACGCCAACATCTTCGCTGTCCGCGGCCAGTTGGACTTTTAAACAACTCGAGTCTCGACTCGATTAGCCATTGCGGTAAAACTGATCGATGTCGTAAATGCGCAGCGTGACTTCCGAATCGCGTTTCCATTTGGTGGAGCGAGTGTAGTACGCAACGAGCGCCTCGTTGCCGTGGAAGGTGACCGAAGGATAGGCGGCATCGAAATCAGCACGGTTGTCGATGTCGACGAAATTGGACCAGGTCTCGCCTTCGTCCCGAGAAATCACCGCGGTCAGTGGGGTACGGGGCCAGTTGCTTCTGGAGGCGACCTGATTCCAGATAACGAGCAGGTCCCCCGTCGTCGGTATCCGTTTCACGATGGCGGGTGATTCCGGCGAAATTAATTCTGTGGGCGTCGGTTCCGTCCAGTGGCCCCCCCCGTCTTCTGAGATGCTGAAGTACTGCTTCTGATTGGTATTTCTCAGCAGACAATAGAGGCGACCATCTTTGAGCTCCACGATTGTCGGTTCGTGACAGCCGCGTCCTTTGGTCGTCATGCTGTCGGAACTTCGTTTCCACGTGCGGAAACCATCGTCGGAATACCAGACGAACGAATGCAGGTTCCCCCCCTTGTATGAACTGCCGCCGATGTAGTCTTCCGCGTACGGTCCGTGCGCTGGAAGAATGACACGACCTGTACTGAGCTGGATCGCCCGATCGGCGTTGTTGCAGTACCAGCCCGGCTCGGAAATCTGGACCTGTTCCCCGAAGCTCTGGCAGTTGTCGATCGATCGCCGCAGATAGACATTGCGGTTCTCGGGTGAATCCCAACCGACGTAGGTGAAGATGACCTCATTGTCGGACAACCGGACCAGGTTCGGATGTTTGACATTGTGTTTCCAGTTGTTCTCCTGAATCACGCGACGATTGGTCCAGGTTCGGCCGTCATCCACGGAATTCATCGCGCTGATCTGGCAAGCGACTTCGTCACCGATCCCTCCCTGTCCCGCTGTCGTCGATTTCGGTTCGCCGATCGTGTAGTACTCACACCAGACCAACATCAGCTCGCCATTTCCCAGCGGGAAGATCAGTTGATGATCGTGTCGCGGATGGCGCGGCGTCCAGGGACAGACGACTTCGTCGTACTTGGGTTTCAGCAGCGGCTTCGAACCGTGGGCTTCAGCAGCCAGTACACGAGTAAGAGAACTGCCGAGCACGAGGCCAGTGGAGCTGAGTAGAAAATCACGTCGGGAGAGTGGCGAGTCGAGCATAAAGTGATCCTGTCGCTGGAGGCATGGTAGATTTCCACCCTAACAGCTGACTCCCACCCGACGCAAGCGGCGCTCTTCCTTCACGCTTCCTGTTCGAGATCATGTTCGATCATCATCTCGGCAAGTTGTCGAAAGCTGACTTTGGGTTCCCAGTGAAGTCGGGTTCGCGCTCTGGTGATGTCACCGCGGAGCACGGGGGCGTCGTGAGGACGGAAGAGCTCCGGATCGATTTCGACGTGGTCGCGGTAATCCCGATCAAGATACGCAAAGACCGTCTCTACGAATTCACGGACAGAATGTGTTTCCGTGGTGGAGATGACGTAGTCGTCAGGTTCATCCTGTTGCAGCATCAACCCCATCGCTTCGACGAAATCGCCCGCGAATCCCCAACTTCGCTCGGCGTCGAGATTGCCGAGTTTCAGTTTCTGCTGCAGTCCCAACTTGATGCGGGCGGCGGCGCGGGTAATTTTGCGAGTGACGAAACTCGCGTCGCGCAGGGGAGATTCGTGATTGAACAGGATTCCATTGCAGGCGAACATGCCGTGCGCCTCCCGGTAGTTCCGTACCTGCAGATGCGCGTACGCTTTGGCGCACGCATACGGACTGCGCGGATGGATTGGACTTTCTTCATTCAGCACTGGCCCCGCTTTGTCATCGAAAATCGCCGAGGAAGAAGCCTGGAAAAATCTGACGGGCCGCCCCCGCTGGAGCTGCCACTGGCGGGACGCCTCCAGCATATGTAAGGCGCCGAGCCCGGTGATTTCGGCCGTTTCCAGCGGATGCTCGTAAGAGCGGGCGACATGACTTTGCGCCGCGAGATGATAGACCTCGTCCGGCTGGATTTTCCCAAACAGATCGCCCAACGTAGCGGGCTGCCGGAGATCGAAAGGATGCAGGGAAACCTCTTCCCCGAGTTGCGACTGCTCCGGCCTCAGCGCGAAGCCGTGCACCTCGTATCCCTGCTTCAGCAACAGGCGGGAGAGATAGTATCCATCCTGACCATCGATGCCGGTGATGAGAGCGACAGTAGCCACGGACAGAGGACTTTCTCGACGGAGTGAAACAACAGCGAGTAAAACGGGCGCAGCAGGCATGCAGTGACCTGCGAATTATGTGATAATAACGCCGATCCCACCCGCTGTCACGGCGGGGACTTTCGACCGCAGACTCTGGAAATTGCTGATATCTGTATGGTGATGAAACCGACTCCCGATATTCCCGCTCCCACGCGCCGCTGGCGATACGGCGGCCAGACGTTCGAACTTGGACGGTTTCCGCTGGTGATGGGAATCCTGAATGTGACCCCGGACAGCTTTTCCGACGGTGGCAATCATGCGTCCGTGGAAGCAGCGGTCGCGCACGGTTTGCGGCTCGTCGAGGAAGGGGCCGATATCCTCGATATCGGAGGTGAATCGACGCGTCCCGGAGCAGAGCCGGTCCCACTGGACGAAGAACTCAGACGCGTGGTACCGGTCATTGCGGAACTCTCCCGGCAGACCGACATCCCGATATCGATCGATACGACCAAGGCGGAAGTCGCTCGGCAGTCGATCGCGGCGGGAGCGCTGATCGTCAACGATATCTCCGGTCTGCAGTTCGACCCGGAGATGATCCCCCTCTGCGCTGAGCAAACTGACGTCGGGATCATCTGCATGCATATCAAGGGGACCCCGCAGACGATGCAGCAGGATCCCCGATACGATGATGTCGTCCGCGAAATCGGTGAGTTTTTCGAGGAACGACTCGCCACACTTGAGGGAGCGGGAATCGATCCCGAACGGATCGTGCTGGACCCGGGAGTCGGATTCGGCAAGACGGCGGTCCATAACCTTGAGGTCCTCAAAGGCGTTCCGACGCTCCAGAAACTGGGGCGGCCGGTGCTGATCGGGCATTCGCGTAAGCGGTTTATCGACAAACTGCTTCGGCGAGACGTCGACGAACGGCTGTGGGGTACGGTCGGTATCTCCCTTGCTCTGGCCGGGTTGGGGGTCGACCTGCTGCGCGTCCACGATGTCCGGGCCACCGTCGATTCACTCCATGCCTGGCGGGCCGTCCGAGACGGATGATTGTGAGAGGTCCCCGCTTCGGGTAGGCTATTTTAAACCTGATATTAAACAGGGCTGCCCCCTGTTCACTCTCTCCGCGGATTCTCTCCATGCTGAAACTTTTCCCTGTTCATCAGATTCTGGCCTGCCTCTTAAGCGTGTGTTGCCTCTGGACGAGTTCGTCGTCCATCGTGGCGGCGGAGTTCGTCGCCAGTGAATGGACGCAGTTGCGCGGACCGAATGGACAAGGACATCCGTCGCAGCCCGTCGGCGAAGTCCCCCTGGAGTGGAGCGAGACGGAGAACATCCAGTGGAAGACGCCGGTACCGGGTCTCGGCTGGTCCTCCCCCGTCCTTTCCGAGGGGAAGATCTGGCTGACGAGCGCCTTGGAAGAGGGGGCGGTACTGAAAGCGTTTTCCTTCGACATTGAAACGGGAGAACAACTGCAGGAGATCGAAGTCTTCCGCCCGGAAGAGCCGGTGTCGGTTAACCCGCAGAACAGCCATGCGTCACCGACGCCTGTCGTCGAGCCCGGTTTTGTTTATGTGCATTTCGGCACCATGGGGACAGCCTGCCTCAACAGCGAAACGGGGGAGATCGTCTGGAAGCATGAGAAACTGAAGATCGACCACAAGGAGGGACCGGGAAGTTCGCCGGTGTTGTTCCGGGATCGATTGCTGATCAACTGCGATGGCATGGATGAGCAATACGTCGTTGCGCTCGATAAACAGACGGGCGAGATTATCTGGAAAACGGCTCGTTCGGGCCCATTTCGTGAACGCCCCGATTTCAAGAAGGCGTATTCGACACCGGTTGTTTATGAAGTGAATGGACGGTGGCAGGTCATCAGCACCGGGGCGGATCAGATGGAAGCCTACGATGTCGATTCGGGCGCAGAAATCTGGCGGGTGCGGTACGACGGCTTTTCGAATGTCCCCCTGATTCTCGTGGACGGGACGACCGCTTATGTCTGTACCGGATTTACGAAATCGCAGTTGTGGGCGATCGATATCACCGGCAGCGGGGACGTCACCGACTCCCACGTTCAATGGACCTTCACCCGACAGGTTCCGCAGATCAGTTCCCCGATACTCGTCGAAGGCCGACTCTATTTTGTGAGCGACAAGGGGGTCGGAGGTTGTGTCGACGCGAAGTCGGGCGAGGCGTACTGGCAGGATCGCTTTGGTGGGAACTATTCGTCATCCCCCATATATGTCAGCGGCCACTTGCTGTTCAGCAATCACGAAGGGGAAACCCTGGTACTCGCGCCGGGCGAAGAAATCAACATTGTGCGGACCAACAAGCTGGACGGCATCATCAAGGCGGTTCCCGCGCCGATTCCGGGCGGGTTGATTCTGAGAACGGACAGCCATCTCTACCGGATCGGTCGGTAGCTCGTGTTCTTTTCGCCCGGAGTGATGCGCAAAAAAAGATCAGGATGACGCGCCCCTGGAGAGGGAACATCATCCTGATCAGTGTAAGTGTGCTCGTTGTTCAACCGCGGCAGTGAACGTTGCTATGGCAAACAGGCTATCTGTTATCCTGGTCTTGAAATGTACTGTATTTCAAGGGAGTGGAATCGATTCAGTATCGAGCGTTTGCAGTCTGAAGCAAAAGGCCTCGGTCATCAGGTCATCAAGGTGTCAATCAAAGTTGCTTTGAGGCCAGATGACACCGAAGGTCTTTAACACAGTTGATCATTCAAAAATGTCGGTAGTGAATCTTCAGCGGCATCTGATCAGGCGGTAAGAACAGCGAGAACCTCTTTCCGGCAGTTCTTAGTGGAACATACGGCCGAAGAAAGAGGTTTTGTGTCCGCAGGAGCTGCAGCCACAAGAGGTAGCCGGAGCACAGCAGCTCGGCTCGGGAGCGCAGCAGCTGGGAGCAGCCGGGCAGCAGACCGGTTCCGGAGCACAGCAAGAGGGTTCCGGCGCACAGCAGGAAACTTCAACTTCGCAGCAGCTGTGGCTTTTCTTTTTGAAGCAGCCGAAGAGTTTGCTGAACAGGCCGCATTTTTTGGGCGCACAGCATCCGCAAGCGGGCTCGGGAGCACAGCAGCTCGGTTCCGGAGCACAGCAGCTCGGGGCCGGGCAGCAGACAGGTTCGGGAGCACAGCAGCTGGGCTCGGGAGCGCAGCAGCTCGGCTCGGGGGCACAGCAGCTCGGCTCAACAGAAGCGCAACAGCTGTTGTGTTTGTGGCCGAACAGATTGAACAGACCGGCTTCCGCCTGAGTGCTCAAACCGCAGATGGCCAGGGCAGCAGTCAATGTAATCCAACGCATTTCGTTTCTCCTGAAAACGTTTTCGAGAATCTTTTTCATTCTTGTTTGTTAACAAGCAGGGATGCTCGCGTGCACTACGCGACGCACCGGCACACGGCTTCGTGCTGTGTGCAACTATCTTGTTTTTCGACAGGATGAAAATATTCCTGTTGCGTAAGCAGGGTTGTTTATGGAGACAACGAAAGGGGCCGCTGAAGATATCAGCTGTGCCGGTTATGACCTCAGGAATACTTCGCGCGCGAACGGAAAAATGCTACTCCGCCTCTTCGAGAGCCGCCTCAATCCGTTCCACCTCTTCGAGAAGCGGTGCGTATGCGTACTGATTGAGCAGCGCGATCGTGCCGAGGTCACTGGGGTTACGGGCGACATCATTCAGCGTGTCGATCGCATCGTAGAGGGCTTCCAGCGCCGTATACAGGTGCTCGGAGGTCAGCTCGAGATCTTCTTCTTTTTCTGCCTCGGCAGCGGCATGCAGTTCCTCAACGCAGGTCAGGTAACTCAAGACGGCCTCGCTGCGCTTGGCGTAGTAATAGAGTTCCTTCCGTCCGGGTGTCTTCACCTGATCATGGCTGCGGTAGAGCTCGGTCATGCTCGCGGTGAATTGTTCCTTGATCTCTTCCCATTCGCCAGGGAGGTCCCATTGGCTCTTGAACGGGGCGGTTAACATGTCCCGACCGCTGGAAGGGGAAACAAAGCCCGAGGCCTGTTGCTCAAGGAGTTTCGTGCCTGCTTCCATATGCCCGAATGCAAGCCACATGCGATCCGTGGAGGATGAATTCTGTGTGACGGTCGAGAAGTAGGCCTCGTGGGCTTCTTCCGGCGTCACGGCAGCGTCAAATGCGACGCGCGATAGAAAATGAGCCGTCGGTACGTGCTCCGCCGGTGTTCCCATATCGAGAACGACTCCTTTCCATGTTCCCTTCTCCATCGCTTTGACTTCTTCTGCGAGCCAACGCGTGGTGGACATGGCAATGACGCTGAGATTATTGAGATGCAGCGAGCACTCGAGCAGTGCGGGGGCCGCCGGAGCAGTCAATTCCTCCGGTTGGTTCGACCCCGTCCAGGGTGACGCCTCGGCAACAACTGCGGAATTGGATTTGGGTAGCAGGTCCGCCACGTAAGGTCCCCAGACCGGGCGGATGCCGGCAAACTGCAATCGCGGAAACTCTTTAAATTCCGCCAACGGACCTGTGCGGAAGAGGCGATTGTAGAACGCAATCGCGAGCAACGTGTCGCCCGGGAGCTTCGAGGCATCCTGCTGGGCGCGGGTGCTTATCGGTTTCACGATTTCAGCCACCGGAATGTCGTCGAGATCGTCCGTGTATGCCTGCAGTTCCTTAAGCGCACGCTTGACCTCCGCGGGATTCACGAACGTCTCCGGCAATTGAACCGTCAGCACATCCAGTTCCGGGTATGTATCGGCGTACGCCTGCAGTTGAGTGCGGGCCAGCTTTTCAAAATCGGGCTTGTACCACGGATAACCATCGTGATTCAGTCGAAGCTCATACGGAAACCCTGTCGTCAACGGCGGTCCATTGGAGACAAAACTCCCCTCGAGCACTTCACGGAATTCGGGGGTGGACTCAAGTGGATCGAGCGTGACACCGATCGTCATTCCCGCTTCATGCGCCGCAGTGATCAATGTCTTGAGATACTGCTGGCCGGCAGCGAGACGTTCTTTGTAAGTTTCGAGCCCCGCGAAATCGGTATTCTGAAGCTGATCAGCCCCCTTGAATGCGGTACTTCCCGGGTGACTGGGGTCGATCGGAAACGTATCCGCTTTCCAGAGGAGCCCCGTCTGCTTGGCGACGCCCTCGATTTCGTAGTGAATAAAGGGATGCCAGGGTTCGACACGGACTTCGATATGCGTGAACTTGAGCTTGGCAAGTTGCGCTATCAATGATTTACATTGCGCGGCATTCCACGATATGAAACTATCCGGGTATGTTCCTCCGAGACGAAACCCGCGCGTTTGCAGGTCTGGCTCCAGCTTCACATCATAACCCGTCAACGTGAACTCTTTCGGTGTTTCCGGATAGATGTCGGATTGCAGGAGATAGCGGACACCATTCTGGTATCCGAATTCATAAACGGCCCAGAGTGTCGCCACCGGGCTACCGCCGGCGATCAACAGCCCCGAGTTGCCATCCACGTCGATGCTTTTAACGAGGTGTCCCTGTTCGCTGAGTTCCGGCAATGCGTAAGCCGACTTCTCACTGAAGAGCGATTGGTTGGTTGTCGTACCGACGACGATGAAAGACGCCCCCTTGTCCGAAAGCGTCTGCTCGGTTTTCGCTTCGACTTCGAACAG
>PABD01000071.1 GCA_002702685.1 Planctomyces sp. | reverse complement strand
TGGAAGTTCGTCCATCTCGGGCAAGTCATCCCCTGGCTCCTTCGGAACGGGGGGCGGAACCGGGCGTCGCAGGGGCGATCCGAGAGGGATGGTCGTGGCATCGGGCCGTTGCCCATCAGGAGTCTGCCCCGCGGCCGGCTGGCCGGGAAGTTGCTGGCCGGGCTGAGGACGCTGCGGAGGCTGTTGTCCGGGAGGCATTTGTTGCCCCGGTGGCGTGCCCGGATAGGGCTGGCCAGGCATCGGTTGCCCCGGTTGACCTTGTGCCGCGGGATAACCCTGACCGGGATAAGGTTGATTCGGATATCCGGGGTACCCTTGACCGGGAAATGGCTGATTTGGAAACCCCTGACCGGGATAGGGTTGACCGGGGTAGGGCTGCCCTGCCCCATACGGCCCGGGAGCGGGTTGTCCGGGAGCGGGTTGTCCGGGTGGCATTTGAAACTGACCGCTCTGGCCGGGTTGCGGAGGAGCAGGACGCTGCTGGCCCGGTTGTGGAGGGGCCGGTCGGCGCTGAGCTGGCTGCCCTGAATTTCCACTGCTCGCGACCTGATCGACCGGTTTTTTCGGTGTCACGCTGGTCCCTTTGGGCGTCACCGTAGCAAGCCCTTTCTGAACGCGCAGCGCATCGGCGCGGCTGTCGAGCTTGGATTCTTCCGACGCGAGCCGCTCCGCCTCTTGTTCCCTCTTGAGACGCTCCCGCTCGGCCTTTAATTCAAGCGGTTCGCGTTTGAAGAGATTGATTTTACGCAGCTCGGCATAAAGTTCATGCGCTGTCCCGAAGCGATCCTCGTGGCGTTTGCTGAGCATCTTCAGCACAAGAGCGTCGGCTTCCGGAGTAATATTTTCATTGATTTTCGAAGGCGCGCTGGGAACACGGATGAGGTGGTTTTCCAACAGCAAGTCTGGGGAAATACCGCTGAACGGAGGGCTGCCGGTCATGATTTCGTACATGCCAATACCCAGACTGTAAATGTCCGTCGCTGGTACCGGCGGTTTCTTGCGGATCGTCTCCGGCGCGAGATACGTTCGCGTACCGCGAATCAGCTTCGATTTTCCACTGAAAAGCCCCTTACCCGGACGCCGCGCGAGTGAGAAGTCAATCAGTTTCACTTCAGCGCTTTTGTTGGCAAGGATGTTATCCGGCTTCACGTCGAGATGAATCCAGCCTTTATCGTGCATGGCGGCCAGCCCCTGGCAGACCCCCTCGACAATCTTCTTCAGCCGCGACTGCAAACCCTCAAAGTCCGTGCGGATCTGAGCCTTCAGGTTCAGAGCGCGGAAATATTCCATCAGAATGTAGCCATTCGGCTTCTTGAGGGAGAAATGCTGGAACTGAATGATGTTGGGATGCTCAACCGCCTGACCGACTTTGGCTTCGTGTTTGATGATGTTGCGCTGCTCGCTGCTTTTGTAAGCCTCGGGCAACATCAGCTTCATGGCGAAACGACGGCCAGTCCCCTGCTCCGACACTTCCCAAATCTGCGTGGTGGAGCCGGTGGCGATGCAGTTGATAAGTTCGTATTCGTCTATCAGAGCTGGGACTTCGTCAGACACACCGAGACCTTTCGCGTTCAAAGCGGATCCAGCGTCTCGCTGGAGATAACTCTTTCAGTCCGCTCCTGAAACAGGTGCCCCCGAAACAGGCATATGCCGGGACTGCGGAAATAGACCGCGCCTCGCCGGGAGGAACTGTGGACTTTTCAACCGGCGCACTCATCTGCAGGGTAGCTTATCCGTTCCAAACCGACGCGGAGCTTTTGCGTAAGTTCATGAAACGTAAGTGAAAATAGCGAAGCCCGCCGGACTTTTCCATCTTAACGGATTACGACGGTGGGGGGCCAACATTAAAATTCCGCGCCTCGGGAATTGGACGGATTTTGGGAGCTGGTACGGCCTTTCCCCTTACGGGCGTCTTCGGAGTCGAACACCGACTGAACGAGCGTCCCCTCCTTCAGCTCCACGGAGGAATTATTCACCACTTCGTCGCCATCGACGAACAGACCGCTGACAAAAATCCGGTCATCGCCCAACTGTCCGAGCGCCTGAACTCTGATGTTGCGGACGGTCTGTTCGCGAATTACCTGCACCTGTCGTCCCCCCTGGGGGCTGTTGATGACCGCATCGAGATCGACTTCGGCAACGGCGTGCCGCGGAATGAGTGGGGAGTAGACTGTCTGGCCGGCGTGGTATTGCTTCCCCGTGTTGTCCACGACACAGGTCACCATCGCCACGGATGCCCCCAAGTCACGTAGTGAGTCGAGCTCCGCCGGAAGCCCCGAGATATTCTGCACCTTGGCTGACACCTGCTTCGATTCGACTTGAATCGAAATGGTATCTCCCTGTTTCATATTCGCGCGTTCGAGCGGCAACTGCACAGTGAGCTCGGAATCATCAATCAGTACGGCGATCACCGTTCCCGGGGTGACGAAAACGCCCTCGCGCTGGAGCAGTTCATCGACCTTGCCATCGAACGGAGCGAGCACGTCCGTGAGGGCCAGCTCATATTTCGCCAGTTCCACCTCGGCGTTCGCAAGATCCTGTTTGGCGCTGATTGCCGCAGCCGGTTCCGAGTCCGAGGGCTTCAGCTGTTTCGCCACTTCGAGCTTGGCGGCGGCGATTTTCAGATTCAGCTGCTGACGCGTGTCATCGAGCGCGGCCAGTTTGAATTGCGACCGAACGGTATCTCCCGGTTTGACATTCACCTGTTTAATCGAACCGCTCGTGGAAGCCCGGACCTCGACGCGACGCGTCGGCGCGAGATGAAAACGAAACTGATACGCATCGGGAGATTTCACCATCAACGGCTCTCGCTCGATCGTAACGGGAGCGTCTTCTTTCTCTTCATCCTGCCCCCAGGCCGGTTGGCTCGTGAGCAACATCGAGAACATCACGAGACAGGAACCAAGAGCGGCGCCACGAAGAATAGAAAGCGAGCACGTAGTGTTGAAGGTGGCCATAGTGAAGCCCTGATCGGGAGAGAGTTGGAGACCGGTTATCGGGTGGAAGGAGGAAGTCAGTCAACGACAGGACGGAAAGTCAGTATCGCCGAAGGAATTCTCAATTCGAGCTTAGAAACGTACTGAAGAAGTGTCAACCGGGGTTAGGCGACCTGATCTCCACGATTAACCGGAATCGAAACCATCGATCCAACTCCGGCGTCGGGCATCGAGTTAAAACAAAGGCAACTGAAGAATGGTTACTTTACGTGAACCGATCAAAAGAGTTACGATAACCGCAGCGGCGGGAAGCGGTGCTCATGCCAACCACACTCTCAGCTTGTACTCCAGCCCCTTCGTATCGATATTCACCCTTTATCTATATAGAGCAATAGATACCAACACGGTCAGGAAGCGCTCATGCTTTGGGAGCAGCGTATTCAGTATGGCAGTTTGACTGACCTCGGCTTTCGGCGCCAGAATAACGAAGACGCATTGGCAGTTCGCCTTCTCAAGGATAAAGAACTGTGGAAATCACACGGCCATCTCTTCATCGTCGCCGATGGTATGGGGGGACACGCGGTCGGGGAACTCGCCAGTAAGATCGCCGTCGATACCGTCCCACACAATTACTACAAGTCGCACCCCAAAGGGGTGCCGCAGGAAGAACTGCAACAGGCAATCGTCGCGGCCAACTCGGCAATCTACGAGCGCTCTTCCGCCAACCACGAGTTTCAACGGATGGGGACGACCTGCTCGGCTCTGGTGCTCGGACCGCATGGCGCCATCATCGGCCACGTCGGTGACAGTCGTGTCTACCGGGTGCGGGGCGAACGCATCGATCAACTGACGTGCGATCACAGCCTCGAGTGGGAACTCAAACAGCAGGCCAAGGGGGAGAACATCGACCCCGGTCTCTACAGCCGCTCCCGACATGTCATCACCCGCTCACTCGGTCCGGAGCGTTCCGTCGAAGTCGATGTCGAAGGCCCGTATCCCGTGCAGCCGGGGGACGCCTACATCGTCTGCTCGGATGGCCTCACCGGCCATCTCGCCGATGACGAGATCGGCATGATCTGCAGCACGCTGGATTCAGGCGAAGCGTGCAAGTTAATGGTCAACCTCGCGAACTTGCGTGGCGGCGTCGACAATATCAGTGTCGTCGTCGCGGAAGTCAGCCAAGATGTCCCTGACGTCCCCGCGACCGAAGCCCCTGCCCCGCCGACGGACCGCCTGGTCATCGCGGGGCGAATTGCGGCGGCGACAACGGCCCTCGCGGGCATGATGGGCATAATGCTGTTGTTGCTCCAGAAATTAGTGCCCGCCACGATTCTCGCCTTCCTCTTCAGCTTCTCGCTCGCAATCACCTTACTTATCTGGAACCGCTGGCGACGAAACGAAACCGCCGCCCCGAAAATGGTAGACGAAAGCCTCAGCGAGTCCTCCACCATCGTCTGGCGACCTTATCGCAGCGCTTCCGCTTCGCTCAGCCCTAATTTCCTCAAACAACTGGACGCCATCGTGGATGAATTGATCCGCACCGCCCAGCAGGATAAATGGCAGATCAGTTGGAACAAGGTCGATGATGTTCTGCTCGAAGCACGGAACGCCGTCCGCCAGAAGAACGCGACGGACGCACTGAAGAATTACGCCGAGTTGATTCAGCGTTTCATGACCGCGCTCAAAAAACACCGCAGCGGGGAATGATTCTCAATCGGTACTTCCGCGGGCGAGGCATCTTAAAACGCTCTCCGGACAAGCCAGAATCGATTCGGAGAATTCGCGGCGAAAAAGGTGTTGCGGCTCTGACCCCCTGAATGTAAACTTTACAAACTTCATCGCTCGCGAGCACACGGAAGGTGCCGATCGAGAGCCGAACCAGGTAAACCCAACCTGGTTAATCTGCCTAAACAAACAGGGACAAGGAGGTCACCGTGTTCTTCAGCCGCTCTATTCGGCGCAAACTGTACGGTGGTTTATTCATCGTCGCCGTGATGATCGTCATCCTGACGTTCAGCGGTCTGAACGGACTCTTCTCTTACCAGGCTTCCGTCTCCGAATTCCAGTTCGCGATGCACGAAGCCCCCCGCCGTTCGAACATCATCACCGCGATTGCCGGTCTCGCTGAGCCCCTGAACGTCGAAGTCGCAGACGATCCCGCGCTCTGGTACGGACAGAAAAAGACCTTTCTCACCAAGCTCGAAGAAACGCAGGCGACTATCCGCCGCACGCACAAAAAGCTCGACCTGCTCCCGAACTCGCGCGTCTACACCCCCGTCCGCGGTCGCATGAACCGGACCCTGGTCACCATCAGGAACGAACTGTTTCAAATGGAAAGCCTCGTTGAAGGACTCGATCTCAAAGCGCAGCGCGAAGAAACGCTCGCGCTCCTGCGGAAAAACATCTTCTATCTGCTCGACATCGCCGACGAATTCCCCGAGCACGAAGAAAACATCGAGAACACGATCAAGGAAGCGACCGAAGTCTACAACGCCGGTTTCTGGTGGGTCGGCTGCTCCGCCGTTATCGCCCTCTGCATGTTCCTGTACCTCACGATCAGCACCAATCTTGGTGTCGTCATCCCCTTGCGTAAACTTCGCCAGGGAGCGTCGCGGATCGCCAATGGCGACACCGCCTACCGCGTACAGGTGCAGACACAGGACGAAATGGGAGAACTCGCCAAGTCTTTCAACCAGATGGCCGACAAATTTCAGGACATGGTCAAAGACCGCGAACAGGAAATCGACGCCCGCTGCCGACAACTCGTCCGCTCCGAACGCCTGGCCGGGATCGGACTCCTCGCCGCCGGGGTCGCACACGAAATCAACAATCCCCTCTCCGCGGTCAGCATGGCCTCGGAATCCATCGCCGAACGTCTTGCTTATCTGCAACCCACGGACGAACAGCGGGAAGATATCGAAGCCTCGCAGCATTACCTCAACATGATCTGCCGCGAATCCAAGCGGTGTCAGGACATCACGCACAAGCTGCTGGAATTCGCCCGGGGACAGGATGAGGCACGGAAGCGCACAGATATCGTCGCCCTTATCAATGAAGTCCTCGAGATGGTCTTCCATATGAGTGAGTACCGCAGCCGCGAACTCATTTTCGATCGCGCGACCCCCTGCTTCGCTGTTGTGAATGGGCCGGAGATCAAACAGGTCATCATCAATATCGTTTCGAACGCACTGCAGGCGATGGACGCCGGCGGAAAACTGGTGATCACCCTCGCCGAAAAGTCCGAAGAGATCCTTCTGACCTTCCGCGACGATGGTTTCGGGATGTCCCGGGAGACACTCGACCGGCTCTTCGAACCGTTCTACACCAATCGCAAAGATGGCAAAGGGACCGGCCTCGGCATGTCGATCAGCAACCGGATCATTTCCGATCATGGCGGTTCGCTGAACGCCGAAAGCCCCGGTATCGGCAAAGGATCGGTCTTCACGATCCGCCTCCCGAAAACTCAGGCCCAGCAGTTGAAACGGGCCGCGTAAGCTTGGTTCGCGGCATCGGCCAGCCATCGGCCACTTCCCCTAACTGCTTATCCAAAAAAGATTTCAATCGATTGAATTTTTTTCATCTCAAAGCGAAATCACAGATTGTCACGTTTTCAAAATTCTGTTATCACCCCGGCCCCCTGAAACTTCGAAAGGATTCGAAGGGAACCGAAATCTACAACGATGAAGGAGATATCGTTGGCTTCCAATCCGAAACATAAGCTCCGCATCCTCTTTGTCGACGATGAAGCGGCGATCCGCGACGTCATGCGGTTGGAACTTCCACGCATGGGTCACGATGTCACCATCTGCGAAGATGGGGCCGCCGCCATCGAGGCGATCAAGAAGAATCAGTACGATGCGGCGATTATCGACCTCCGCATGCCCAAAATCGATGGGTGGGGAGTAGTCGAATACCTGCGTGAGAACAGTCCGAATACGGAATTCATCATCAGCACCGCCCACGGGGACATGAACGAAGCGATCCAGGCGATCCGCCAGGGAGCTTACGACTTCCTCCCCAAACCCTGCCGACTGTTTGAGATCAACAATGTCCTGCAGAATCTGGGTGAGAAACTCTCGCTCAAGAACAAAACAATCGCGCTCGAATCGCGACTGAAAACCGTCGAGGGCGAAACCAAGCTGATCGGTGATTCCGTACCGATGTCGCAGGTGAAAAAACTCATCAGCCGCGTCGCCCCGACCGACTCCACCGTTCTGATCCTCGGTGAAACCGGTACCGGTAAGGAACTCGTCGCCCGCTCCATTCACGAGCAGAGCAACAGAGCCAACGCCCCCTTTGTCGCCGTCAACTGCGGTGCGATTCCCGACAACCTCGTCGAATCAGAACTCTTCGGTCACCGCAAAGGCGCCTTCACCGGAGCCGAGCAGGATCGCAAAGGTCTTTTCGAAGTTGCCAACGGCGGTACGCTGTTCCTCGACGAGCTCGGCGAACTCGATAAAGCGACCCAGGTCAAACTGCTTCGCTTCCTCGAAGCGGGTGAAATTCGCCGCGTGGGTGACAACGACCCGAAGATCGTCGATGTCCGCGTCGTCTGTGCGACTCACCAGGATCTGCAGGAGATGGTCTCCGAAGAGACGTTCCGGGAAGACCTGCTCTTCCGCGTGAACACCTTCGAAGTCCAGCTCCCTCCCCTGCGGGAACGTCTCGATGATATTCCCGAACTGGCGATGCACCTCATTGCCCGTCACATGAAACGGAGCAGCGTCCCCGAGAATGTCATCACCCCCGAAGCGATCGAACTCCTGCTGTCGCATCGCTGGCCCGGCAACATCCGCGAACTGGCGAACGTCCTCGAACACGCCGTGATTCTCGCCGGTGGCAACCCGATCGCACCGGAAGACTTCCCGGCCAGCATCCGGGAAACATCGGGCAAAGCGACGATCTCGCTCAACCGCCCGCAGACGTTCTCGATCGAGCACGCCGTTACGGAAAAGAAAACGCTCCGCGAAGTCGAGATGGAGTTCATCCTCCGCGTCCTCGACAAACATCACGGCGACAAGCCGAAAACCGCGACGGAACTCGGCATCGCGCTGAAAACGCTCTACAACAAACTGAACCAGCACCAGGCCCGCCAAGCCGGCTAACGAAGCAAGGTTTAAAGAGTGGAATCGAAAACCACGCCCTTCAAATGGAGGCGCGTGGTTTTTTTGTTGGTTGGCCTGGATCAGCCAATGGCAGAGACAAACTCTCCATTTCCAATGCCCTATCCTTATTCCTCTTCCCGCTCCGATTCGTCCGACCGTTTCTCCTTCTCCCGTTCGATGAGACCTGCGTCCCACAAAAACCACGCTAGTGAAGTGGCGGCCCAGACACCGACGCCGGCTCCAATCCCCAGGCCGAAATGCCAGTCCAGCTTACTTGTGATCATCAGCCCGCCGAACACGCAGGCCCCCAGCCAGAGCAGATTGAACACGCAACCGGGAGGCAATCCCCCTGCCAAATCAATATCATCGAATGCCATACTTATCCCCTCCACGCTTCCGTGTATCCACTGTTCTTGAACAGGCCCTCATTACAACATACTTGCTACCCCATTTGTTGCAGACATTTTAACAAAGAACGATGACTGGCTCGTTATTCGAGGGGGTTCACGCAGTAGAGAGAATCGTTTTTATGGTTCCATCCAAATGGCAACAGACCGAGGCGATAGGCTTCAAAAACCGCTTCCAGTAAGTAGACACGGCGACTGACTGTTAATACACGTGCCGCAACGATTCCTTCAAAATGTTTCGCGATCATCAAGTGTAGAAAATGCATAATTGTAGTCTTTGACGACGACAATGGGGTAGGGAGACATTGAGCGAGGTGGCTGGAGATACGGTCGAGATTCCTGTTCTCCCAGATTAGCTTTCCATGTTCCTCTTCAATCGAAGCCAATTCCCTGGAGAATGGAATGGCGATATAAGAATTCACTCCAATGAGTGTCGAATTGATGTCGCATCTCCATCGGTTCAAGGAAAAGGCCTTGCTGCGGGGATCGTCTCCCTGGATTTCAATATCTTCCGCAAGTATTTGAAGATTGCAAATCTCGCACGGCATCGTTGTTCGACTACCCACAAAAACAATCTCTTCGTTGCTTTGTCTGCCAGCCAAAAACGTCTCGCTTGAGATCACCTCATCAATTTCATCCAGGAATGTTTTCTTTATTGTGGCCAAATCAATTGTGTCGTTAATCTCAACTTCCATTTCTGAAAAGTCCCCTCGCCTGTTTTGTGATTATTCGGCCTGAGTAAGCATCAAGTATCGGACCAAGCGAAGATGGCATCCCCTCTTTGCGCAGCGGCCTGGACGGGTTCGAAGAGGTTGAACATGAATTCATCATGCAATTCTCCGTCTCCCTGCTGTTCAACGTACTCTCGGACTTCGTCACATTCCTCAAATAGTTCTTCTACAATGTCCGGGGAGTAGAGACTGTACCCGTGGGAATAACCCTCAATCTCTTCACCCATGCGATCCTGGCCGGGATATCGCAAGGGATAGTTACCGAGATGATACAGGTAAGGATACTCCGGATCGGGATCGATACCGTACTCGCATTGCGTTGCCTGGTACAAAGTGAAAAAACTGATCGTCGCAAGGTATTCCAGTTTCAGTGAAGCAAGAGCTTTAACCTTGTTTGTGAACAGCGCATCAATTAATGCATCCATCAACTCCTGCTGTTCACGACCCTTTCGACTGTACCAGTCTCTCGCGGTAAACAGGCTGCGGATTTTGGATTCGGACAACTCCCCGGTTTTCAACATCTTCTGGAGGGGACCCGCGTCTTTTCTGATCGCATCGCAGATTCCCGCGGCCAACTCATCTGGTTTGTTAACCAGAAATTCCTCGAATGCGGACCAATCAAACCGAAACAGATCGATTCTAGCCATCTGTCAGATCCCCCGTACAAAACTAGTTGTTTTCGATGGTTTCCGGTGTCATAAGGTAGGCGTCGAGCTCTGGTGGAAGTTCCGGGTGTTTCAGTCCCAGACGCCGCGCGGCCAGATTGACGATTGATTCATGCAGGGCGATCCATTCAAGAACAACAAAACGCTCACCGCGCTGCGCGCTGAATTGTTTGAGAGCGGTCGTCATGCCTTTTTCAAATCCTGCCTGATCGTTGTTCCTCGCCGCGTCCCACGCTTCAAATAGAGCGACAGGCCCAGGCATTCGACTGTCGATAATCTTCTTTTCCATGCTCGCGAGCGCCCGCATTTTCGATTCACGTAATCCAGCGGCGACACTCAGAATGACTTTCACAAAAATGTAGTCGGCTTTCGTTTCGCCAATATAGCCGGGATCCAGATCAGCTTGAACCCATTGACAGATGCCATCTAATTCATCCCACCGCTCGGCTAAAAGACCCAGTAGCAACGAATTTCGAAATGGTTTCCACCAGTCCGTATCGCGCTTTTGCCGATTTGTTTGGTCCCTCCAAAATCTGCAAAACAATTCGACGCCGACATCGAATCCTGGGTCAAGAAAATCCGACGATCTAACGTCAGTATCGTATTGCAGATGATTGAGGGAAAGGATAGTTAGAACTTCGTATAGGTCATCCTCCTGAGGCTCGGTTGACTCAACTGTGGGATTATATTCTCCGACGCCACGAAAAAATTCCAGACAACGTTTGACCCATCTTTCAGGAGAGCCTTTCAGTTTGCATTTAATAAGATTTCGTCTTTTACGAGGGGGCATGTAACGACTCCTGTTATTGAAACGATTCTTATTGCCAATGACGCATGCCTCAACCGTCGGGGGAGGTATTCTTCAGCGGCAATCTTTATTTCAATCCTGCACCACGAGGAAGTCTGAGTGAGTCTTCGAACTTCGCAGAAAAGAATGTGTAGATCTCATCTAGGCTATGAGATCCGCTCGAAACTCAGCCCGCCATTATTCGAGAATAACCGTCTTTACGCGAGACTTCAATTCGTATTGAGCAACAGAGCGCAGCCACTTCCTCGACAGCGTGGTAAACCGATTGGTTTCGGCATTGCTGGGGCGGCAGAGGAATAGAATGAGTGCTGCCGGTCGTCTTACTTCCGCGACCGGCCGAAGTCCAGCGCGCCGCTCGTCTGGCGAATCGGGCCGCTCCCCTGCTCTACCGGGGGGGCTTCTTTGACACCCGCGCTTCCCTTGAACACACCACTGACGCCGAGGAGTTCAGGGTGGCTCGCGACTTTGTCGGAGAAGACCCGCAGGTCGCGGAGCGTCGGTTCCAGGTTTTTGAGGAGCACGCTGATCGATTGCGACGACTGGTCCAGATGGCGGTAGAGGTCGGGGTTGCTGACGAGCTGTTGCAGCGTGCCGTCCGACTTATTGACCATATGCGAGAACCGGTTGAGTTCCCCCGTCAGCGAGTTCAGATTCTCGATCGCCCCATCGAGGTTCATTGCGATCTGGCTGCTCCGCTGCGCAAGGGGTTCCGTCAACGTCTGCATGTTGGACAGCGTCCCCTCGGCCTGACCCACCGCGAGGCGAATATGCTTCACCGTCTGTTCCGTTTCCGAGACCAGCTTCGGCATCGCCGCCAGGGTGCGACGCAGGTTCTCCTGGTTTTGCGGATCGGCAATCGTCACATTGAGCGACTCCATCGACCGGTTCATCTGCGTCATCGTGTTCGAAAACTGTTTGAGCGATTCTGACGTCTGGACGATGACCTCGTTGATCTTGTCGTTGTTATTCACGAGTAACGAGTTCACGTTCTTACCGACGACGCGCCACTCTTCGCTCGTCTCGGCGAAAGTCCCCAAGGTCTTCGTGACATTTCGCTCAAGGTTATTGACCATCTGCATCGGATCGGCGGCCGCCTGACCTTCCAGAATCGCTCCGTTCGCCAGCAACTCCGTGGAGTTCCCCCCGGTCATTTCGATGGTCACCCCACCGAGCAGCGAGCGCACAATCCGGGGCTCGGTGTTTTCGGCCAGTTGATACTCTTCCGCAATTTTGATCGTGACATGGACATGCCCTTCCCCCGGAATAAGGTTGAGCTCGCTCACCTGGCCGATCTGAATACCATGCCGCTTCACGGGCGTACCGGGATAGACGCCACCGGCATTATTAAAATGCACGTTGATGGTATAATACGCCTGCCAATACCGGTCGAGTTGGCCAAATTTGAAGACCATCACGCCGATCAACACGAGCGAAATAATCGTGAACAGTCCCACCCGGAACTGCATCTGTCGTTCAGTCATGATAAATCCGTTTATCAGATCGATGTATTAAAAATTGTGGGAACCGCTTTTGTCGTTCCCGCTTATTGTAGTTAAGCCGATGCCATTTCCTGTAACCGCTCTTCGGCTTCGCCCCGCACGAATTGATAAACTCGCGGGTCATCGCATTCATACAGTTCTTCAGGAGTGCCGGTGAAGATGATCTGCGGCTCCGTCGCCCCCAGTCGCACCAGCGGATACAGCATCACGACGCGGTCGGCAACTTTGCGGACTGTGCTCATTTCGTGCGTCACCACCACGCTCGTCACCCGGTTGCGATCGCGCGTCCGGATGATGAGTTGATTGATGACATCGGTCATGACCGGGTCGAGCCCCGTGGTCGGTTCGTCATAAAACATGACCTCCGGCGCGAGCGCGAGTGCCCGGGCGAGGCCGACACGCTTTTTCATTCCCCCCGATAACTCCGCCGGTTTCTTGGGGCAAACCGTCTCGGGCAGGCCGACATCCCGCAGACATTGATGCACGATCGTGCGGATGTCGTTCTCGGGAAGTTGTGTGTTCTGCCGCACGCCGAAGGCGACATTGTCGAAGACGTTCATGCTGTCGAAGAGGGCCGCCCCCTGGAAGAGGTAACCATATTTCAACCGCTGCCGCTGGAGTTCGTTCTCACTCAGTTGTTTGATATTCGTCCCGTTCCAGTGGACTTCACCGGAAGACGGTCCCATCAGCGCCATCATCAGTTTCATGGTGACGCTCTTACCGCAGCCACTCTCACCAATCAGCACAAGCGTCTCCCCCCGCTCCACCGTGATCGTCAAATCGCGCAGCACGTCCTGCGTTCCAAACGAACGGTATACCCGTTCGAGTTCGATGATCGGCGGTTCATGGGGGATGGTGTAATTCATTATGAAAACTCGTGCATTCAGGCAGCACTCACGGCAGACTCGACTCTTACTTATTGGATGGAGACATCAGGACAAAGAGATCTGCACTGGCCACAGCACATAATAGAGCCGGTTGAAAAACATGCCGAGGAAGAAGTCGAGGATCAGGATCACTACAAAACAGAAGACGAAGGATTCCGTCGCCGCGCGTCCGACCCCTTCGGCTCCCGATCCACAATTGAACCCGCGCTGACAGGCAATGAGTGCGATCGCCGCGCCGAAGAAGAAACTCTTCATCAGGCCCGTGATGACTTCAAAAGACGTAATGAACTCGAATGAGTATCGCCAGTAAAAGAAACTGTTCACTCCCAGCACCTGGGTGCCGAATAACCAGCCTCCGAAGATACCGAGCGAGTCGGCCACGGCGGTCAACAACGGAATCAACAGGACACAGGCCATAAATCGGGGAACGACCAGGTACTGCACGGGGTGTGCACCGAGCGCCCGAAGCGCTTCGATCTGTTCGGTCACGCGCATCGTGCCGAGTTCCGCGGCCATCGCACTTCCGACGCGACCGGCAAGCATCGTCGCGGCCAGCACCGGCCCCAGTTCTTTCAGCAACGTCGCGTTGATCACCGACCCGAGTCGACTTTCGAGCCCCATGATGTGAAGTTGGTCATATGTTTGAACGGCAAGTACCATCCCGATGAAGAAACCCGTCACCATCACGACCGTGATGGACCGCACACCGATCTGGTACATCGCGGGGAGAACGACCGACTTCGGCGGGCGCCCCACGAGCGTCCAGCGGAGCGTGTCGTAGCCAAACATCGCAAAATTGCCCATCGCGGCGACGGCGCCGATGACGAGCGCCCCCAGCGAATGAATCGGGGTCATGCGGGGATCAGGAATTGAACCACTGGCCATGGGGGTACAGGAATCCTTCCGGTAACCTTGAATATCTGTTGAATACACCGGCGGTGGGAGAGAGAAATGCCGGTTGCGCCGGACCGATCCGGACCCGCGCGGCGGGCGGAACGATAGTCAAAATCTCCATTTAGGGCGAGACCATTTCCCCGCCAGCGACACAGGCGTTTCAGCCCGACTTTCGCCAGACGGATCAACGACTTTTTATCTACTTTGCCGGCCAATATCTTTCCGACAGCGGAATCGGTGTGTTAATATAG
The DNA here is from genome assembly GCA_002702685.1 of Planctomyces sp. GTDB lineage: Bacteria > Planctomycetota > Planctomycetia > Planctomycetales > Planctomycetaceae > Polystyrenella. Next base: position 9,016 of record PABD01000071.1, on the reverse strand, counting down.
GTAGAACCGGACGGGATTAACGCCGGTCAGGTTCTCGCTCGACGACGACCCGCCCGCCCCGTCTCCCGCCTGTTTTCAATCTGTAAGTACATGCCGTGCATTGCCTTACAACTTTACACCCCAGTTCAAGCTGCCAAGAGGACTCCAGGATGATGCGTCTGCCTCATATTTCCCACGCCAGTTCACTGAAGCACTTTTCTCTGTTCCTGATGACAGTGTTGCTCTGTTCCGCGATGAGCCTGCCAATGCTCTCGGCGGAAGAGATCACCGTCACGCCCGAGGAAGAAGCAGCCATTGCCAAAGCCCGGGAACTGGGGGCACATGTCCTTGAACTCTCCCAGGAAGATAAGCACCTTGAAGTTGCCTACCACCTGTCGGACGGCGATGTCACCAACGAGCGACTGGAAGCCCTCGCCCCCCTCTCCCGCCTGATTGTCCACCTCAATCTGCGGAATAAAGGGGTTACGGACGAGCAACTCGCCCTGATCTCCGGGCTCGTCAATCTGAAGAAACTGCACCTCGAAAAAACGGCGATCACCGACGCCGGGCTCGATCATCTGCAGAATATGAAGGGACTTGAGTACCTGAACCTGTATGGGACCAAAGTGACTAATGCGGGTTTGAGCAAACTCAATGGACTCGACTCCCTGAACAAACTGTACATCTGGCAGACGGAAGTCAATTACGACGGCGTCAAGCAGTTCAAGGAAGCCAATCCAGAGGTCGCCATTATCCCTGACCTCGTCGTCGAACGCGAAAAGCTGATGGCGAAGATCGAAACGACGAAAACGGAGAAAGCCGCCGCTGAGCAGAAACTAGCCGAGAACACCAAACAGGTCGAAGCGGCTCAGACTTCTCTGACCACTGCACAACAGGAAGCTGAAGCGACCGCGAAAACCAGCGCCGCCAAAGCCGAAGAAAATAAAGCTGCCACTGAAGCCGCTGCCGCCGCCAAGGCCGCCGCTGACGAAGCGATCAAAGCTGCCGAAGCCGCACAGAAACAGGCCGAAGAAGCCGCCCAGGCAGCCATCGCTGCCATTCACAAGGCTCAGGAAACAGCCAAAGCTGCCGCCTTGACGGCACTCAAAGCGGAAAACGAGAAGACTGCCTCTGCTCCCAAACAGGAAGTCGCCCAGAAACTGCAGGCCGAAGCCGCCGCCGCTCAGAAAGCGAGTGACGACGCCAAAGCGAAAGCCGAAGCCGCCGCCAAACAGGTTGAAGAGCTGAAAAAGCAGACGGAAGAACTGAAGAAACAGCTCGAATCGACGACCAAATCGCTCGAGGAACTCTCAGCGAAAGCCGGCTAAGCCAGGCCAGATGGACATTCGGGCTTCATTCGCCCCAACGCAAAAATCGGCCCTGCCATCGGTCATTAAGACGTGTTGGCAGGGCTTTTCTCTTTGCACACGCGTTCAAGACAGAATTTCTCTCGTAAAATCGCCACCCTGAGACTGAGTCTCAGTTCTTTTCCGGTGCGACGGGTGTTAAAATTCCGATAAATGAAGAACATCGGCACCCTTCCCCACCTGCGTCCGGACCCTGTTCCGCGTCCCGGTGGTCAATGTCAGGATCAGACCACGATGAATCAGCTGAAACTCGATCAACTCGCAAAAGGACAACGCGGCCGCATCTGCAAAGTGGAAGGTGAGGACGGAATCGCCATCCGACTGATGGAGATGGGGCTCATGAATGGCGAGGTCGTTGAGTACGTCGGTTGCGCCCCCTTCGGTCAGCCCTCGACTTACCTGACCCGCGGTTTCCGTCTCGCCCTCCGTCCGGAAGAGTCGCGTCGCATCGAAATTGAGCCGATCAGCTGAACGCCAACTCGCGTTCCCTGAGACATTCTCCCGACCCCACACACACGCCCCACCAGCAGTGAGACCGACTGGAGCCCTGCAGGCTTCACCTACTTCCAGTGGAGTTCCAGTCCCCATCCCCGCCTCACTGGAGCAGACTCCGCTTTATGACTACGACTCCTCCCGTCACACGCACCAGTCAGGTCGCCCTGATTGGTAATCCGAACACCGGCAAAAGTACGCTCTTCAACAACCTCGCCGGTCTGAATACACGCACGGGAAATTATCCCGGCGTCACCGTCGAGAAAAAGGTCGGTCGTATTCACTGGGACGGTATCGAGATCGATCTCATCGACCTTCCGGGTACCTACAGCCTCTCCCCCCGCACTCCGGATGAAATGGTGTCGGTCGACGTTCTGATGGGCCACGCGCCGTCGATCGGAGAAATCGACGCGGTCGTCTGCATCGCCGATTCCACGAACCTCGAGCGGAATCTGTATCTTGTCAGTCAGATCCTCGACATGGGGATTCCGACTATTCTCGTGCTCAACATGTGGGACGCTCTTAAGGAACGCAAAGACGAATTCAACCTGGCGGATCTGCGCGAGCGTCTCGGCATCCCGGTGATCCCCGCCGTCGCGAGAAAAGGGACGGGGAGCAAAGAAATCAAAGAAGCTCTCGCGACCCTCTTGCGCGATAAACCCAAACCCAAACGACTCAATGTCTTCCCCGCCCCGTTCAATGCGGCGATGGAAAAAGTCCGCGGCAGACTGGCCGAGACGAAATCCCGTCCACTCGCAGAATACGAGATCGAACGCCTGATCCTCGACGTTAACGGATCGGTCGAACGACGCTGTCTCACTCATACCGGCCCGGACTTCGCCGAGTTCCTCGCAAGTGTCCGACAGGAACTGGCCGAACAGAACTGCATCGTTCCACGCATCGAGTCGGAATGCCGGTATCAATGGGCCAAGTCCATTATGTCGGGGCTCTTCACCCGAGATGACGCCGTCAAACCGCGTTCGATTTCCGATCGCATCGACGGCCTTCTCACACACAACGTCTTTGGTCTGATCGTTTTCTTCGGGCTGATGTTTCTGATCATTCAGACGATCATCACCTGGGCGGATCCCTTTATGGGCTGGTGCGAGTTCGGTCAGGAAACCGTCGCTGGCTGGATCGAAGCCTCCCTGGCGCCCGGACCGCTCCGCAGTCTGTTGATTGACGGCGTCATTGCCGGAGTCGGTGGTGTCTTGATCTTCCTGCCGCAGATCGTCTTTCTCTTTCTGTTCATTTCGGTGATGGAAGACTGTGGCTACATGTCGCGCGCGGCCCTGATGATGGACCGCTTCATGCGTCTGTTCGGGCTGAGCGGGAAATCGTTCCTGCCGCTGATGTCTTCCTTTGCCTGCGCCGTGCCGGGAGTGATGGCGGCCCGCGTCGTCGAAAACCAGCGCGATCGCATCGTCACGATGCTGATCGCGCCACTGATGAGTTGCACCGCGCGATTCCCCGTTTACTGGTTGCTGACGATGACATTCGTCCCGTCGGTCGTGCTCTTCTCCATCCCCATGGGTGGACTTGCGGAAGGGGGCGGCTGGGACTTTACCCTGCCAGCGCTCGTTATTTTTCTGATGCACCTCGTTGGTGTCGTGGTGGCGATCCCGGTGGCATTCCTATTGAAAAAGACGGCGTTCAAAGGGGAAGCCTCCCCCTTCGTCATGGAGCTCCCCGACTACAAATGGCCTTCCATCCGCACGGTCGCCTTCCGCGTCTATGACCGGGCGAAAGCTTTCGTTGTGCGTGCGGGAACGCTCATCTTCGCGGCGACACTCGTCATCTGGGCGGCGGGGTATTTTCCCGGCGATCATGCTGTTCAGCATGAGCTCGAAGCCAGAATGGAAAGCCTCGACGAAGAAACGGACAGCGAACAGCTCGCGGCGCTGGAGGAGGAACATCAGGAGATCAGTGCCAGATTGATTGAAACCAGTTTTCTTGGCAAAGCGGGGCATTTCATCGAACCGGCTGTCCGTCCACTTGGCTGGGACTGGAAGATCGGCGTCGGCGTCGTTGCCTCCTTCCCCGCGAGAGAAGTCATCATTGCCACGCTCGGAACGATTTACAGTCTCGGTGGAGATGTCGATGAAGAAGACGAGGGCCTTCGAGGCGCGCTCCGCGAATCCACCTGGCCCGATGGCAGTAAGGTCTTCAATATCCCCGTCGCCCTCTCGATCATGGTCTTCTTCGCCCTGTGCGCCCAATGTGTGTCCACGTTGATGGTCATTCGACGCGAAACGAACAGCTGGGGTTGGACAATCTTTTCCTTCTCCTACATGACGATCCTCGCTTATATCGCCGCCTTCTTCACTTACCAGATCGGTATGTTGTTCGTCGCCTGAGGTGACGACATCCCTTCTTCGATACAGGAGAACCTGCCCATGAATCAGTTCTGGCAAATGAGCATCGCCCTGATAATGGTATTGGGAGCCGTCTGGTACATCGGTCTCAAAACCCGCACGATCTTTCGGCAGGTCCGCTCCGGCAAACAAGGTTCCGCCTGCGGCACCAGCTGCGGAGGTTGCAGCGCCGCCAAACCGAATGAGACGAGGGTGGACCTGCAGTTCCCGGCTCAAAAGCTCGACTGACGATGCAACTTCACTTCCAGGTCCGGTTCGCGACGTGGTGGTTCCAATGCGGATTCAATTCGGAACCACGAATGAACACAGATTGGCACAGACAGGCGAAAAGACTTCGACACCGAACCTCTAATAAGAAACACAGCGTTCCCACCGCTTCAATTGGGCATGCTTCGGAGGACGGTCAATAGCAGCGCGACCTCCGCTGCGAAAATCCGTGTCCATCTGTGGTTTCAAAACAGACGCGCCCCGTACAACGCTGACGCGATTGTACGGGGCTACCCGTTTATTAAAACTTCACGGGGCTACTCGTTAATGCGAGCTATTCGCCGCGTTCCGTCACTTCGTGGGTAATTCGTAACAGGCGATCTGTTCGGCGTTGCGGATCAGCAGCTTATCGCCGGCGACGGCAGGGTGATTCCAGGTGATCCCGCCTTCAATCCCCTGCATCTTGTACAGCTCTGTCATCTCTTCGGGTGTCGCTTTGACGAGGGCGACTTCCCCCTGCTCTGTCAGCACGATGATGTAGTCATCGACGCGTACGATCTGCCCGTAACCGTACCGGCCTTTCTTCCATAGTCGCTTGCCATCTTCGAGATCGATTCCGGCGAGCACACCGTCATCGGAACCATACGCATAGTGATCGAAAATCACGGCGTCCTGAAACTTCAGGCGGAACTGATTTTTGGCTTTCCAGACTTCTTCGACGTTCCATTTTCCATCTTCCGCACGGACAGGCTTCAGCCGCACGGAGCCAGTTCCGTAACCCGTACTGAGAAAGATCGTTTCATCTTCGAGGACCACGGGTAAAGCCGCATTCACCTGCGGTTGATTCGACCATGCGTAGAACCACAACTCCTCACCCGTCTCTTCATCGAAGCTCCCGAGGCCATCGCCGTCAAAGACCAGCAGTTGTCGAACACCATCGATCGTCGCCAGTACGGCACCGACGTATCCCGCCCGGCGGCTTCCGGCTTGCCAGACTATGCTCCCATCTTTCCTGTTGTACTTCGCGACTGCTTTGCCCTGATTCCCGCCTGGGTTACAGACGACGTAATCCTCATAGACCAGCGGCGAGGCCGACATGGCCCAGTTGAGGTTATTCGCTTCGGCGTCTTCGAGAATGTCGCGCGTCCAGATCAGCTTCCCTGTCGAAGCGTCGAGACAATTCAGAATCCCGGTCGCGCCGAGCGCGTAGATCTTTGAATCGAAGAACGTCGGTGTTGCGCGGGGGCCGTCCGAACCGAGAGCTTCGCTGAACCAGACGGGATCGGAATGAACCCATTTCTGGTCGCCCGTCTTGAGATCATATGCGACAACGGATTCTTTGGGGTTCTCTTTTGAACCGCGTTGCTCCTGGGTGAAGACATAGTCCTCCACCGCTGCGAAGGACGACCACCCCATTCCAATCGGATGTTTCCAGACAAGCTTCGGCGGGTTGTTCTCCCAGTCGGGATCAAGTCCTAATCCCAGAACAGTTCCATCGCGATCTTTGCCGCGAAACTGCGGCCAGTCTCCTTCGCCGACAGTTAATGTTTTCTGTTCGAGTTCCCCCGCTTTTCCGGCCTGTTCGGACAGAAACTCCGCGCGTTTCTCGGCGGCCGAAGCCTGCCAGCGCCATTCCCAGGTCGGCAACATGTCCCCCTGGAAGCGTTTGTATTCGAAGAGCGACAGGAACACGACCACCGGTAAGACAACCAACGCGACACCGATGGCGCGCGTTTTCAGGCTGAAGCCTGAGATAAAACACCACCAGAGAAAGGTGAGAAAGAGTGTCGACAGAGTCACCGGATAAAACGAAAAGACCTGCGCCGTTCGTTCGTCCGCAAAATGAATCACGGCCGCCGTCTGGAGCCCGATTCCCACGACGAGGATCGCTCCCAGAATCCACCAGCGAAATCGAATCAGGCGTCCATAAAAACCGGCACGCTTTTCCGTTTGTTCAGCTTTCACCTCAGCCATGAGTCTGACTGCTCTCCTTGAAGTCGGGAGAGACTGGATCGCCGTGCGATGTCATCTGCCTCCCTGACGATGTTGTGTGCGTATGAAGGTTATCTGGTCGGAGTCGGTCGGGTTCGTTCCCCCGTGATCCGATCGAAGTCGTTGGGGATGGGTTCGCGCGTGTCCGGGTCCTCGGTCCGTTCCCGCCAGGCGGCAAGTTCACTCCGCAAGGTTTCGAGTTGCTCCTTGTAAGCAGGATCATCCGCGAGGTTGTGAAACTCGTTTGGGTCGTTTTCCAGGTCATACAACTCTTCCACGGGTCGCGGATGCACGAAAGCGTATTTCTGTTGCGGCTCGAGCGTTCCTGCTTCGTGGGCGGCAACGAGGGCCTGAAACGAAGGAGACCGGACAGCGTCTGCCGGAGGCGAATCGTAGTTATTGGGATAATTGTTGTGAATGTATTTGAACTTGAGCGACCGGACTCCCCTCCCCCAGAAATCAAAGTTGTGCCAGTTCCGCTCGGCGAAAATGTATTCACGATAACTGTCCGACGGATCCTCCAGCACATTGTGAAAGGCTTTCCCCTGGTACGTTTCCCCCGGAGTAATACCGGCGGCGGTGAGAAAGGTCGGAGCGAGATCGACGGTACTCGACAGCGCCGCAGTGCGTTCGCCCGCCTTGATTTTAGCCGGCCAGTGAAGAATGAGCGGTGTTTTGATGCCACTGTCGTAAATAGTGGCCTTGCAGCGGGGGAACGGTCGGCCGTTGTCACTCATAAAAACAAACAGAGTATTGTCCAGCAGTTCCTGTTCCTTGAGTGAGTCGTAGATAGCCCCCACTTCCTCATCGAGTCGACCGATTTCGTCGTAGTACGCAGCGAGATCCTTCCGTGTCGCTTCATTGTCGATCAGGTATGGAGGAACGACTGCATCCTCGGCGGTGTGCGGATTCGCGATAGTATTCGGCTGGTAATTCCGATGCGGGTCGGTGGTGGCAATCCAGAAGAAGAACGGCGCGTCCTGAGGCCGCTCCTTGAGGAAATCTTTCCAGGCATGCAGATTCCCATCGACTTTGTTGAAGCCTCGATGCGCGGGGCCGCCGAGATGCCATTTCCCACACGCGCCCGTAAAGTACCCGGCATTCTTCAGATCTTCGGGAAACAGGTGCTGATCGGCAGGAAGCGATTCGTGCAGGTTCGGAGCGCCGGTGCTGTGCGGGTATCGCCCTGTGATGAGACTGCAGCGCGTTGGACTACACGAGCTGATGGTGAGAAACGCGTTATCGAATGTCAGCCCCCCTTCCGCGAGGCGCGAAAGATTCGGCGTGCGAATATGGGGATGTCCGTACGGTTCGCAATCATCCCACGCCATGTCGTCGGCAATGAACAATACGATGTTCGGACGCGCGAAGTCGGTCTCTTCAGCGCCGCGTGCGATATTCATCAGATTGAAGAAGCCGACAGTCAGCAGCAGGATGAGGCAGCAATTCCCCAGCGGGCGAGCGATATACATGAAGAAATTCTCGTTCAGGCTTGAGTCGTATGGTCAGAGAGTGCGTTCGATCAGATCGATCCTGTAATACGTTACACCTGCAATACATTACAATGGCTCGAACGACTTGCCTCAAGGGAGAAACCGGGCTCGTTCTTCCGGGGTGGGCATCCGGCAGGCTTCTTTCTTGCCGAAAACACGGTAGCGATTTTTCGCCACGATCGAATAACCCAGGTTTCGCAGCGGTTTCGGTACGAGCCAGAGCATCCAGCCGACGAATTTCCAGAATCCCCCCAGGTCCCACAGCAGACGGGCAATCGCACTCGATTTTCGAAACGATCCGAGGTGATTCAGGTAGACGACGGAATTCAGATCTTCGCGGTCCGATTCCATCAGTTCTTCTTTTGCGGTTTCTCCCTGAATGGCAGCCACCTTAATGCGGCCCCGCGTGTCGTGGCGCATCACCCAGTCGACAAGGCGATTGCACATGCCGCAAACGCCATCGAAGAACAAAATCGATTTTCCGTTGTCATCCATCTGACGATTCCCACTTCCCGAACGTTCATGCGTTCTCCGCGGCCGTATCCATTCAATCACGGTCCGCTGTATGACTGGAGCTGACTCTGCCGGGCATCCCATTTTAACAGATGCCCCCCGTGCCGACTGGCATAACCGTCAGATATTTCAGAACTTAACTGATTTCAGTTCCGCACGCGAAAAGATCTCGACGACTCGACACGGGCAGACCGATCTGTCTCACAGACTCGTCCCCAGCGGACCCATTGCGCATGCAGATTTGCCGTGATTTCCGGCTGGATTTTAAGGCGCGACACCGGGATAATGGGGGAGACGATGCGGGTCAGAAAAACAGGAACGGTCCGGAGGGAGACGACCGTTGCGGCACTGCTGCCGTCAGACAATCGCGATCAGGTGAGCCGGCTCGGCCGCGTCGCCGCCTTGCGAATACATCTCATCCAAACTTGCCGACGCACGGAACGGAGAATCAATGCGGCGGTCTTTTTGCGATCTTGAAACCCAGGCGTCATGTCCATTTCCTCCACGGACAAAATCAGAACTGCCTTCACGCGGCTGAACCCGTGGTCCCTTTCTGTATCGCGAATGACGCCCCGGTAGCCACTCTTCGATCGGCTGG
>PABD01000070.1 GCA_002702685.1 Planctomyces sp. | reverse complement strand
GATCGGGCCCGCCGAGCGCAGCGCGGAGAGAGCGGTGGCGGCCTCGCAGGGATCGCCGCTGCCTCTGACGGCGCACGCCTTCCTCAACAGTGGCGAGCTCGATTCCGTATCCTCCCTCGCGAAGTCCACTCGCTACAACGTGCTGACACTCCGACGGTTCCTGATGTTCAGCGGAGCGGGCGTGATCCTGACGGGAGCCGCGGTGGCAGGATTACTCCGGGCGGATCTTCTCACTGCGGAAACGGTCCAACATGGCTTCTTTCCGATCCTGGTAATCGGCTGCGCGAGTCTGTTCTGGATCGCGACCGTGTTGCAATTCCGAAAAATCTCGTTGCTCAAATTCGGGCTTCTCGGAGTGGTCGTCCTGTTCCTCATTGATGGGGCGGTACATGCCGGAATGTCGGGCGCACTGAATTCTCACGGTTCGGCGGCGCTGCCCGTCGGTATGTTTCTCGAACTGGCCTGCCTGATTCTGCCGGTCATCGTCTTCCTGTTCGTACATTCGATGAAACTGAAACTCAAGCCGGTTCTGACAGGGAACCAAGCCTGGTTCATACACGCTCGCAATGGTTTCTATGTGGATACCTGGTTGAACCGGCAATTCGAGTTCATCCATCGCACCAGCTGATCTGATTGTTCCATCAGATACTGATACCCCTGACATCTCACAAACAGATCAATCACATTCACTTATTCAGAAAAGGTCGTCATCGTGTCAACCACACCCGATACCCGGCAGCAGGTGGCTCACTACTCATCTTTCGCAGAGCAATTCGGTCTCGAACAGGCTGAACTCCGCGACACGATGAAGGAAACGTTGATCCGCCTGAATGAAATCCTGCCCGAAGTATGGCCGCTCAAGGACTATGTCGCACTGAGCCCTTATGACGGACTGACCGATCATTCTTTCCTGGACGTGCGACGCAAGATTCGGCAGTACTCCGACTGCGAATTGCTGATGCCACTGTCCTACTACCGGGAACAGTATCAGCAGGGTGCCTTCACCAGCGATCATCTCTGCATCGCCGTACGGGAAATGATCGTGAAGAGAGAGAGCGTGGAAGCGCTGCCCGATCTGGAGGAAATCGTTAATCTTCTCGAACGGGAAGAGGAAGGTGCGGAACAAAATAAGTCATCTCTCGCGTCGGTATCCGATGACCAGGATAACCGGGAACGACGCATTCGATCCGTTTCCGAGTACTTCGATCGCATTCACGGAACCGAATGGAGTCAATTCGTTCTCGACGAGATCTCGAAGCATTGCTCTCAACATTACGATGAGGGGGAGGCGATCTGGAGCAGTCCCTGGAAAGGAGAGAGCCTGTACGCCGCCTGGCATGCGGCCGCCTCTGGCGATTTGAATCCGGAGGTTGCGGGGCTGGACGGGTTTCGGGACTACGTGAGAGAGCTTCCGCAGGATGCCGAGCAGGCCATTCTGTACTCATTGATTGAGCTCTATGTTCCCGTTCCCCTCTGGGAACCCTTCCTGCTATGCCAGGCGTTCCGTATGCCGGGCTGGACTTCGTGGGCAAACCGACTTGCCTCTCACTCCCTTGAGGCAGGTGGAGACAGCAAAGATCTGGCCGGATTGCTGGCGATGCGACTCGCCTATGAAGTCGTGTTGTCGCAAACGAAAAGTTTCAGCATCGACTGGAGCAGCTTCTTCCGCCAACACGGAATGTTACGCACCGCCGATGCCGAGATGCAGTCGGACGTCCTGCTGCGATATGTGCTGCTGAAGGCGAGCGAGATCGCATTTCGATCGAATATCCTGTCGCAAGTCAATGTGGCCGTAACAGATCGAAAATTCTCAGGAAAGGAAATCGCGCCCGCCAGCAAATTCCAGTTCGTTTTCTGCATCGATGTTCGATCGGAACGGATTCGGCGACATCTCGAACACGTTTCCGAAGACGCGCGGACGTCGGGTTTCGCCGGCTTCTTCGGAATGCCGATCGAATACGTTCCATTCGGCCATCAGTCGGGAACGTCTCAGGTTCCCGTGCTGTTGAAGCCATCGTTCAAGGTCTATGAAGATTTCCAGACAGACGACTACCTGAAACGCGACCAGATGCTTGAATCGAAAAGTCTGCGCGAGCAACTCGGATCGGCGTGGAAAACATTCCAGAAGTCGGCCATCAGTTCCTTCAGCTTTATCGAAACATTCGGCTGGTTGTCGATCGGGGATCTGTTTCGTCAGAATCTCGTTGGTCTGCGTGGCGCTAAGAAGACGCACGCGGGTTGTTGTTCGGAATCATTCGCGCCGAGCTTCGAAGGGCTTAAAGCACAAGGAGTCGATCAGCCGCAACTGGTCTCGCTCGCCGAATCCATGTTGCGAAACCTGGGAATGACATCAGGTTTCTCAAGAGTCGTGGTGCTGTGTGGGCATGCGAGTGAAACCGTCAACAATCCTGGCAAAGCGGGACTGGACTGCGGAGCGTGTGGAGGACATTCGGGGGAAGCCAACGCCCGGTTTGCCGCCCTGCTGTTGAACGATCCTGACATTCGGAAACAGCTGGAACTCCGAGGCATCTCGATTCCCGAGACAACCTGTTTTGTCGGCGGCCTGCACAATACGACCGCCGACAAACTGACCCTGTTCCCGTCGGATGAGATCGCGGAGCGCGATCGGGACCTGATGGCCGAGTTGAAGCAGGTTTGTGACGAAGCCACCCACCACACTCAACTCGAACGGTGTCCACTGACCGGCAGCGACTCGGTGAAGCAACTCCTGACGCGGGCGGCGGACTGGTCCGAGGTTCGTCCTGAATGGGGACTCTCCGGAAACGCCGCGTTCATCGTGGCTCCTCGGGAATTATCCCGGAAAGCGAATCTGGATGGGCAGTGTTTCCTGCACGACTACCAGGCGGCAATGGACCCGTCGGGAGAGGTGCTGGAGACCATCATGACGGCCCCGATGATTGTCACCTACCTGATCAACATGCAGTACTACGCATCCGTCGTAGACACGCGGCATTTCGGCAGCGGCAACAAAACGATTCATAACATGGTTGGCAAGTTCGGTCTGTTCTCCGGAAACGGGGGAGACCTCATGACAGGGCTTCCCTGGGAGTCGCTGCATGACGGACAGGATTACCAGCACTTGCCTCGACGGTTACAGGTGATGATTGCCGCGCCCCGGCAACGAGTCGATGAGATCGTGCTCAAGCACTCAATCCTCGAAGACATGTTCGCTGGCGAATGGCTCCATCTACTGGTTCTTGATGAAGGACAATGCCACCGGTATATCGGTGGCAGCAAATGGGAAACCCTGAGTTCTCTTTCCAGCGAAACCCGTTTAGCCGAACCAGTGCCCAACTGATTTTTCTGAATCAACTGCCAAAGTTTGTGATTCCTGATTTCAATAGAACGGGAGTGGAAGAATGAAAATCGAAGTTGTCGACCGTACGAAAAGAATGACTCACGCCTTCAAAAAATTGTGTGAGCAACGAGTTCAATCCACCTTTGACCGTTTCCGGCACGCGATACACCATATCTCGATGACGTTCAGTGATGTAAACGGCCCGCGGGGTGGTGTGGATAAGTCCTGCCGTCTCATGATCGATATGGATGGTTCCTCCGTGCTGGTGGTTTACGGCCGGGGAGAAGATTTTGAAAAAGCGAGCATGAATGTCACTCGTCGTTCACTGCAGTCGATTACTCGCTCATTGCAGAAGGCGAGTCAGTTCCGCCGCCCACCGAAAAAGGACCTGGAAGCCGAATCTCCTGCGGTAGAAACTGCCTGAAGGGAAATGAGATCAGGCTTCGGGACGGATCATACTTCACCTGGGAAGAGCCACCGAGGTGATTGGATGATCCGTCCTTTTCTTTTCCGGCGGCATCAGCAAAATCGCTACAAACGACACAGAAGGACGCCGAAATCCTGCAGGTGTATCAGATCGGGGTCGATACATCTACCGAGGTGCGGGTCTGGAATTCAAAACCGTCCAGGCGGTGTACATGTTTCACAGTACGCTGGCGTTGATGCACTCAAACGACGCGGCTTTGAATTTCTTTTCGGCGATGGTTCTGCTCTGGAACCGCAGTTAAATCAATGAGCTCGTTCGTGTTCTGTGCATCTCCGAATTACGGCAGGACGAACGTCCGCTGCCCGCGCTTATCCTTCGCGCGAAATGCTTTCTCTGACGCTACGCGCGCGAAGTTCGCGTCTCCCTGAATAAAACAAATTCGCCAGTGGATCATTGCGAACGATTCCTGACTGGCTCAATGTAAACTGCGAGGAGCCCACTTATGACATGGAATGTCCTTTCTCGAACCGTCATTTGCACTCTCACCACCGCCGTGCTGTTGACCACCCAGGTTACCCAGGCGGCTGGACCCGCCGAACAGGCCGTTGCCGAGGCGGCGAAAGAGAATCAGTTTGCGTTCATCCTGTTTTTCAAAGCGAATGATGCCGCGACTCAGCAGATGCATGAGACATTGACCACGACGCTTGCCGACCGGACGGACGCCACGATTGTGCCGGTTCACGTCGCGGATGCTCAGGAAGCGGCGCTCGTCAAACAGTTCGATGCCACCCGGCTTCCCATGCCAGCGGTAGCGATTCTGGCTCCCAATGGCGCTGTCTGCAGCGTCATTCCCAGGCAGATCAGCGAGCAACAGGCGCTGGCCTGTATCGTTTCCCCCATTCAGGCGACCTGCTTGAAAACGCTTCAGGACAACCAACTCGTCGCGCTGTGTGTCCTGCCGAGTCCGCAGTCACAGATTCCCGCAGGGGTCGCGCATTTCAAACAGGATGCCCACTACAGCGAACGGACTCGCGTGATTCCGGTTCTCGCCGGCGATCCGCAGGAAGCGAAGTTTCTTAAACAACTGAAAATTCCGACCGACAAAAAGACACCGGTGGTCGCCTTCATCGCGCCTCCCGGAGTGATGGTTGGCATGTTCGATGAACGCGTCACGGCGAATGAACTCGCATCCAAACTGGCCGCGGCCGGCAAATGCTGTGATGACGAAAACTGCAAACATAATCAAACCGTGAAGGGGCAAACCGCTAAAGGGGCCGCTCCCACGCGCCGTTAAAGGTATCGAAGTCACCGCCAACGCGACAGGAAACGCTACCCGGCTTGAACTCCCCTACAGGAATGGAATCCATGAAACTACGTCACTTGATCCTCAAAGAGGTCTGGCAACGGCCGACGCCGATGCTCACCAGCCTCATTGCGGTCACGCTCGGGGTCATGGCGCTCGTCGCCATTCAGAATATCACGATCTATTCCGAGGATCGCATCAACAGCGATATGGAATCGCTCGGGGCGAACGTGCTGGTGATGCCCCCCGAGGTGACCTTGCAGGACTACTATGCCGCCGATTTGCACGGGCGAACAATGCCGGAAGAATACGTCACCCGGTTGGCCCTCGCACAACTCCCCGGTGTACAGAATCTCGCGCCGAAATTGTGTGTCGAAACGACGGTGAACTCCCGCGAAGTCACGCTCACCGGCATTCTGCCTAAGAATGAATTTCAGAAGAAGTCTGCGTGGCAGGGACTGGGAATGCTCACTAACGCGGTCGGGAGCGATCGTGGCTGCTGCGCGACTCCGGCTACTTTGGATGCGGACAATTCGCCCGAATCGCTCGCACATACGCGTACCATTCAGGAGCTGGGCGAGCGGGAACTCATTCTCGGAAGCGATGTCGCTGCGCAACTGAACGCCAAAGTCGGCAAGAAGCTGACGCTCTTCGATGAGAAGTTCAACGTGATTGCCGTATTACCGGCGACCGGTACCATCGACGACAGTCGCATGTTCGCGCATCTGCATTCGGTCCAGGATCTTTCCGGGGCAGGGCCGGTCGTGAATGTGATCGAGATCATGGCCTGTTGTGACGATGCCGCAGGGGATCTGATATCAGACCTCTCCGCGGAACTTCCCGAGACCCGTGTCATCACCATCGCTCAAGTGGTCGAAACGCAGGTGGCCGTAAACGGTTTGATGTCGCGCCTCTCCTGGGTGTTCTTTGCGATTCTGTTGCTGGTTGCGGCCGCCAGTATTGCCAGCGTCATGTACGCGAATGTAACAGAACGTCGCAAGGAGATCGGTACCCTGATGGCCCTCGGAGCCACTCGGGGATTTGTGACCAGCCTGTTCCTCGGCAAAGCCCTGCTGCTGGGCATCATGGGGGGGATTGGTGGTTTCATCGCCGGAACCATCCTCGCCATCGTACTCGGTCCGAGCCTGCTGGGAATTCAGGTCTCGCCGATTCCACAACTCTTTCTGATTGGGATTCTTTCGGCGACGGCCGTCGCGCTCGCCGCAAGTTATCTTCCCGCGCGCCGCGCGGCCGGGCTGGATCCCTGCCTCGTATTCAACGACGCGTGATTCCCGAGCGAATCAGCAGCGACACTGGCGAACAGAATTCCATTCAAACAGAGGCTATCACAATATGTATCAACTCGAATCTGTATCGCAGACTTACGTGCGACGTGGTAACACCGTACACGCGCTCGATAACTGCAGCCTGACGATCCCCGAAAACGACTTCGTGGCGATTGTCGGTCCCAGCGGCAGTGGAAAGACGACCCTGCTGTCAGTGCTGGGCGGAATGCTTTCGCCGACATCCGGGAATGTCGAACTCGATGGCGTTTCGTTATATGGTTTGTCGCTCGAAGAACGGGCCAGCCTCCGTAATCGCAGAATCGGTTTCGTATTTCAAACGTTCAATCTCGTTCCGTGGCTGACGGCGCGTGAAAACGTGCAGATCCCGATGATGCTCTCCAAAGTCCCGGCGAAAGAGCAGCAGGAACGGGCGCTGGAACTTCTGGAACGTGTCGGTCTGGCGGATCGCACGGATCATCGCCCCGCGGAGTTGAGCCAGGGGCAGCAGCAACGGGTCGCCCTCGCGCGGACGTTAGCGAACAACCCGGAGATCATCCTCGCGGATGAACCGACGGGGAACCTCGATCCCGAAACCCGGAAGCAGGCGATGAATTTCCTGAGAGAGTTCCACGAAGACGGTCGCACGATCGTCATGGTGACCCACGACAAGGAAACGGCCAGCTATGCACAGCGTTCGATCCAACTCGTCAACGGCGTACCGCAGGAACTGGCCCACAGAAATGCTGCATGATCGTGAATGAGTTTAAGACACGACCGGAATAAAAAAGAAAGGAATCGGAGAGAGCTTTTCTCCGATTCCTTTTTTGTTGGGGATGCATGGCACGTCAGATTGATTTCAGTTCCGGTGGCAACTTGGGGCAGGCTCCTTTCTGGGAGCAGACGTAAGCGGCCACGCGGTTGGCGAACGCATTGACCTCCGCGAGTGGAAGGCCTTTCAGCAGGCCGACACAAAGTGACGCGGTGAAAGAATCGCCCGCGCCAACCGAGTCGATGACCTTCGTGTCGACGCCGGCATTTTCGTCCGTCTCATGAGCGCCGGCCAGGATACTACCTTCGCTGCCGCGGGTGTAGGCGATCAGCGACAAGTGGAAACGCTCCCGCAGGGCCGCCAGTTGCTCCCGCACCGTTCCTGACAGGCCGAAATAGTCAGCCAGCACGGGGAGTTCTTCGTCGCTCAATTTGAGGATCGTCGCCAATTCCAGTGAGTCCGCCACGAGTTCTTTCGAGTAGAACGGTTTTCGCAGGTTCACGTCGAAGATGCGGAGCGAGTCCTCCGGCATGTGACGCAGAAACTCACGGACGGTTTCGCGCGATTGGGGGGACCGTTGTGAGAGCACACCGAAACAGGCGGCGTTCAGGCTTTCGGCGAGTGATTTCCATTGCGGGGTGAAGGTTAGATAATCCCACGCCACGTCTTCAATGATCTGATAGGTCGGTTTGCCCCCCTCATCCAGCGTGACCAAGACGCGGCCAGTCGGATAAGCATCGCTTTGCTGGATGAACTCCGGGCTGACACCGCGTTGCTCGAGTTCGCTATGGGTGCGGTGACCGAGGTCATCATCGCCGACACAACTGACCGGGTAGGCATCAGCTCCGAGTTGATGGCAATGGCAGGCGAAATTTGAGGGGGCGCCGCCAAGACGCTCTCCGTCGGGAAATACATCCCAGAGGATCTCTCCGATCCCAACCACTTTGGGGTTGAAACTCATCGTCTTCTCCTCCGTGTCTTTTCTGCATTGTCGTCTCTGTGGTGGACGTTGACTGGAATCTCAGCATCCGGGGAGAGGTGAAAAGACCGTCACTGTATTCAGCGAGGATACTGAATTCAGCGAGGATGAAGTCTGGTAACTGAGATGAAATTACAGGTTCAGTTACCAGTTTAGGAAGAGAAGGACAAAATTGCCAACCGTAAACTCAAGACAGGAAAACTCACGTGAAGAGACGCTCCCCGAACCTGTGTACCGACGATTCTTCGTTGTCTCTCCATTCAACGATTCGATGTTGGAAGCGAGTATGGTCGGGAGTGGGTTCAGCATCTCCGGGAGCGGATTTGATCGATATATTTCCTATGCGAATTACGGCGGGGACGATCAGGCTGTATTGTACGATACACCATCTGACGACACGCTGACCCTCAGTCGCGAAATTACGACTTTCACAATCAGGGCGGGTGGGCATTCAGTATTCTCTAAGTTGCCGCAGACAGGCGACTGATTCGTTCTGACTCCAGGAGACCTGTCCGCACCCAGGCAGAAGGAGTCGGACGAACTGTTTTCGAGATGCGAAGGAGCGTCTCTTTTTTCGGGATGGAGAATGGTTTTCAATTGGTTCCTCAAAGAAAGATGAGCCAATCATGTTCAGAAGCAGGATTAATTCCAGGCAACAACCTGACCAGATCCCCCGATTGCGGTAACGCGGCGGTGCGGCGTTAGTCGAATTCGCCGTCGTGCTGCCCCTCTTCCTGTTGATCGTGTTCGAGATCATTGAATTCGGAATCATCATGTCCGCGCAACAGCTGATGACCACCTCCGCGTGCGATGCCTGTCGTCGCGCGGTCGTGAATGGTTCGAACACCCGGGGCATTCGCGATTCGGCGCGGGAATTCCTGGCGACGAATGTCACGCACAACAAGGAATCGATCGAAGTCGACGTATTGATCGATCGCGACGAGGCCGAGAACGAACTGGAGAATGCGATCCCGGGAGATATTGTCACCATCGAAGTGCGTATCCCCGCAAGCAAAATCTGTTCGCTGCCGTTCAGTGCGTTTGCCTCGTACACACTTCGAGGTGTCTGCACCATGGTTCATGAATGACCAATGGGTGTGTGATTGAGAATTCATTTAATGATGCAAATATGACTTTGTGCTCCCCAATGTTAACGTTCGATCGGTAATGGCAGGGACGACGCCATCCCGATTCCATGTCGTCTAACAAGTCTGACCATCCCATGCTGATCGCCCTTCGAAGACGAATGAAATCGTCCAGCCATAGAAACGGAAACATCCTTCCGTTAAGTGCGTTGTTCATCGTCATCTTTATGGTACTGACGGCGCTCGTTGTGGATATCGGCATGATATCCGTAACGAACGGTCGACTGCAGTCAGCGGCAGATGTGTCCGCACTCTCCGCGATGCAGACCGTCGCTCATCGGATGAAATATCACGATGGCTCTCATAGCGACGACTAGGATGCCATCGACTGTGCGGTCGCCGTATACAGACGTCACGCTGGTGCGGAGGTCAGCTGCGAACTCGACCTGTTGCCGACCGATATCGTTTACTTTTCAACGTCCAGCAAAGCGAACGCCCCCAGGAATGCGGTGACCGTCACCGTGCGGCGCGATGATTTTGCCAACGGTTCTCTGCCTACGGCCTTCGCGGGGGTAATCGGCATCACAGAAACTGATCCGCAACGTTCCGCCACTGCCGCGTTTTATCCCGCGGGCGGTATCGGTGAAGGGGCGAAGATACTTCCGTTCGCAGTCGACGCCACCATCTGGACCGCGATGGGAATGGGAAATGATATCACCGATAAGGTCCTGCCCTATGATGTAGGAGATCATATCGATTCGCTGAACCCGCTTGACCTCAAAAAAATGCTGATGGGAAACCGCTTGCTGGACGGGATCGGCGTTCCCTTCGACCTGAGCGGAAATCCGCTGATGATCATGGATTGCCAGAACTGGCACGCGGACGGGCATTATGTGACCGGGGGGTCGGATCGGCTGTGGGAGGGATTGTTTCTGCCTCACCAGTTTGAGCGGACGAAACTCTTCGGAGGTCTCCTCAGTCCCCTCCTCGGCATTCGCTATGTTCCCGGAAATATGGTGCTTTTGAATCTGAGCGAAAAAGACAGCTGGCGTTTTGGAGCGAATATCGCCAACCTCGAGCGTCAGCTCGTCTCCGGACTCGACTACAACGACGTCGCCGGAGTGAATCAGCTCAACGGTAACAACTCCGAATATCTGAGAACGCCGTTCGTGACGCATGGCCTGTATGACCTTCCAGATGAACTGGAAGATGAACTTCGAGATTCAATCGGCAAACCGCGGATTCTGTTTCTCTACGCGACGATTCCGGGAGTTCTGACGACGGTCGGGGATCTGCTCCAGTTCCCCACCAAATTCGTGATTGTTGGTTGGGTGGGGGCGGTGATCACGGAGGTCGAATTCGACGCATTGATCCACTACGTAAAGATTCAACCCGCTCCGTATTTCGAATTATCGCTTGAACGCGCAACCGGCCCCGCGGCGGATGATTTCTCGAGCGGGGTCTATGCCGGGCCTTATGTCGTGGAGTGAAGCTGAGATTACCGGATAACGCCGGGCGGAAAAGACCTCCGCCATTGCCGAACAGTGCCGTCCATGTTATTAAACATTACACTGGCCGGTCCGTACGAAGAATTCTTCGTGGTTAGAATCGGCGGTTGTCTACGGCAGTTGTGGCAATTCGATTCCAGGTGATCTCATGCCCGATTTTGAACACGAAAAAAAAATAGCGGCGGAAGCCGCTGTCGCGCTCATTGCAGAGGGGATGGTCATCGGTCTCGGCAGCGGGTCGACTGCCGCCTACGCGATCCATGCGATCGGTCGGCTGGTCGCAGACGGCATGCAGCTCTCCGGAGTTCCCACATCGCGCGCTTCCGAGTCGCTCGCGATTGAATCAAAGATTCCGCTTACGACACTCGATGAGAATCCCGTCGTCGATCTCACTATCGACGGCGCCGACCGATTCAACGATGAACTCGAGTTGATCAAAGGTGGCGGCGGCGCGATGCTTCGTGAAAAGGTTGTCGCCAGTTGTTCGAAACGCCTCGTCATTATCGCGGATTCCGGTAAATATTCGAATCCGCTTTCCGGGTTTCCCGTGCCGGTGGAAGTCATTCCCTTCTCGCACCACCCGATCTTCCTGCGATTCGAAGAAGCGGGTCTTCGCCCCCGGCTTCGCAAACGGAACGACGCTCCATTCGTGACGGATGAAGGGAACTATGTGATTGACCTCGATGTTCCCTCAATCGCATCCCCTCGGGAATTCGTCGCGAAGCTCAATCATCCCGGTATCGTCGAACACGGCATGTTCCTCGGCATGGCCGACGATGTCTTTATGGGTGTCGGCACCGAAGTGAAACAGATTTCACGTCGGTGAACGAGACTTCCGCGACAGTTGCCGCAGGCGTGGACTATCAGGCCTTAAGAATTCGACCAGATCCTTACTGTAGTATCCAGCGTTCAGAGATCGTCCGCAGGCGGATTCACGAGGGGAGGTACTGTCATACCACGGCATCTTACCCCCTTACTTGATCAGGTTTTCGTCAGTTTCATCCTCTGTCTCGGCGGCATGACGCTGGATTGTGCCGTCGATGTTACGGAGTTCACCCTCTGCTTGGGTGGACTCCGCTTTGTCATCAGGATCAATACGCGCTGCTCTCTCTCCCGCTTCGGCTCCGGATTTCTTCAGTTCCGTCGAGCCCATCTCGGCGAGTTGCTCTGCTGACGATACAATGGGCACGCCTTTCGGGAATACGACTTCGCGAGCCTCGTCCGGCATGCTGATATTTGCCTCTGTGAGTGCGGTCTTCGTCTGTCGCATCAGAGAACTGCATACCGAGAGCGCATCGAATCGCTTTGCATCGAGCCAGAAAAAGACGGCCAGGTTGACGGTAGCCGAACCGAGCGAGTCGACGAGTACGAGCGGTGTCGGGTCGGGCAGGACCGATTGATTTTCTTTCAGGACTGCCAGAATTACCTCCTGGGCCGCAGTGATCGAGTCGTCATAACCAATACCCACCCGGAACTCCTTGCGGATACGGGGGGACGACGAGAAGTTGGTGATGACCGCTTTGTAGACCGTGTTGTTGGGAATCTGCACGTGATTCCCTTCGATGGTCAACAACAACGTTCCGCGGGTCGTTACACGACGTACGAACCCGGTGTAACCTTCCAGTTGAATGAGATCACCAACACGGAAGGGGCGATTCAAACTGATCAGGATGCTGGCGAGATAGTTCTCGGCAATGTCCCGGAAAGCGAATCCGAGTGCGAGACCGATGAGGCCGGTCCCGCCTAGAACCGTCACCGCCAAGCGTGTCAGGCCGGAGACCTTGAGTGCGATATAGACGCCAATCAGCATGATCAGCACGGCAACGACACTGCTGACGACCTGTTGGATCAATTCACTGTCGATACGCCGCGCCGCCAGGGAGCGCGCCAACCGGGTCAGCACTTTCGCGATGAACCAAGAGATGATCACGATGAACAAACCTACCACCAGCAGAGGGAGCATGCGGATCATGTCGCGACCGAGTTCCCGCATCTGCATGATCGCGGGGTCGATATCCCACACCGGTGGTGTTTTGACGTCGATCTGGTTTACAACGGCGACGACATCAGAAGTACGCTGCGCGATCCGCTCCGCCCATTCCCGATGAGTTTCGTCATCGGCGAGCCCTTCCAGGATCACGATCCCCTCTTCCGTCTCCACGTTGATCGCTTCGAACCAGCCAGTTGCCGAGAAGATGCGTTCCAGACGATCTGAGATATCTTCATCAACGGCGACGGGTTCGACTTCGACCTTGTCGGGGGCTTCAATCTGTGGTTCGACCGCTTCTTCTGCGACAGGTTCCTGTTGATTAGCGGAAACCGTCGAAGACAGCAGCAATAAGACGAGGACCAGGGTGGCACAGAGACGAAATGCTGGGGGCATACAGGTCGACCTGAATTCGAGACAGCGGCGTACACGGAGAGGTGGTACTGTCGACCTTTATAGCACTTGAGCGTACGGCTTCCCATACAATAGCACGGGAAATTCCGCGGCACTCGCACTTTGCCCCATATCGAATTCTTGAATACCGCAATGGGTGAACAGCATTGCTAAACCCGGTACCACTATTATTGGGCCACGGCGCTGTCGATCTGACGAAAGCCCGCATCAATCAAATCGAGGGCTTCGTTATCGAGTGGCATCTTCTGATAAGCGACTGGTTCCAGCAGCCGATTGATATTCTGCAGCAGGCAGAAAATGTCTTCTTCATCGTGCCATTGAGCCAGTCCCCGCAGGATCAGGCAGTTGTCGAACAGAGAGGCCTGATTCACCGGTTCCTGCATGTTCGAGCGCAGCAGGTGAATTAACGCCAGTGATTCGGCCAGCAGCGGGGCTGTTTCATCTCTGAAGGTGTTGGAGGAGGCTGAAGATTCCTCACGATATGTTTTGAAGTGGTCGATGCGTTTGTCGGTCATCCTGTGAGCCCTCAGGTATTCCGGAAATGAAAGTTGCGGTGGACGCGGGCGCGCACCTGGCGAACGAGTCAGACCCTCGATAACGAGGATCGTTTCGTCGGCATGATTGGTGAGAAAGGCCTGCGGGTGATCATGTCCCCCCCTCGCCTCACTCAAGATAGCGTGGCGGATGGTGAAACATGTGATTTCGATATGACGAGCAGTGAAACCTCAATCGGTACAGGACGTCCGTCCTTCAGCTTTGCGTAGAACTCTTCAGTGAGGCAGACCTCTACGCACGGACGCAGGTGCACGGTATCACTCTATCCCTAAGATCGAATGGCGGACGAATGCGAAGCAGCAATTTGACCGCTCGATGACAAACGTTTTGGAACTATTGTACGTTGAGCGGAAGCGAATAAATTGTTCGGTTCTACCGTCTGGAGTGAGGCAGAATACCCCCTGTTTGGCCGCTATGTAGGGAAGATCTGGGGTTCTGGACGTGCTTTCCCCCTACAGATGGAACTCCATCTGCAGGGGTTTACCCCAGGTTTGCGCGCGAAGTGTCTCAGGATGTAGTGGAAACAAGCTCTGCGAGGCAGGAAAAGCGTCCACTACCGGGCCTGGGCGCGGACGTCGTAGCAGTACAGATTGCCCTGGTCGCGTAAGTACAGTTTGCCATTGGCGACGACCGGGTGAGCCCACGCGGGGGCTTCGCTGCGAGTGGGGATTTTGAACCGGCCTTTCTCCACGTACTGTTTGGAGTTCGGTTCGAAAAGGACGGCTTCACCATCTTCGCTGAACAGGTACAGCATGCCCCCCGCCGCGACGAGTGAACCTTTGGGGGCATCACGATCACGCCACAGAATGTCGCCTGTTTTGAAATCAAGACAGGACATGAAGCCTCCACCGTTACCGCCGTTCGCTCCGTACAGCGCGTCGTTGATCACGATCATGCCTCCGTGATGGTTCTGCATATCTTTGGTGAAGTAGACTTCCTCGGCAGCGATGCCACCATCCTCGGTTTTCGACAACCGGACTGCGCCGCCACCATTTCCGTAAGCCGATGACGCGAACACCAGGTCGTCCTGGAAAAGGGGAGTCGAGCAGTTGATCCCCGTTTGACTGGCTGGAGCGTCGTACCTCCACAGCAGTGTGCCATCTTCCGCGTTGATGCCGACGAGGGCTTTTGCCGTGAGTTGTACGATCTGATGGACACCTTCAAAGTCAATCGCGATAGCCGACGCGTAACCGGCTTTCGAATTCGCAAAGTTGGGACGCTTGAGTCGCTCTTTCTGTTCTTCCGTCAGTTCCACGGCGGCGGGGACTGCGCAGTGCCAGATCATCTCACCGTTGTTTTTGTTGAGAGCAACGATCGTATTTTCATCCCCACCGGGGGTGCAGATTAATTGATCGCCATCAATGAGCGGGGATTCATTAAAACGCCAGGTCGGCATCTCACCGCCGAGATCGGTGACCAGGTGGGACGTCCAGATGATATCGCCGTTGGCTACCTTGAGGCAGGCGAGTGTTCCGGAGGCTCCGATGACATACATCCGGTCACCTTCGACAGTGGGGGTGCAGCCCGGCCCTTCGATTCCCTGATGCATTCCCTCCTTATTGGCGGGGCCGATGACCGTACTCCAGACTTCGCTGCCATCTTCTTCCGACAGCGCCCAGACGACTTCATCGTTTCCCTGGTTACTCATTCCAAACAGGTGTCCCCGTGTGATCGCCGGCGCGCTGTAGCCGCCGCCCAGTCCCTCACGCCGCCACGCTAACTGCGGTCCCCCTTCCGGCCATTCTGTCAGCAGGCCCGATTCCAGCGACATCGCATCGCGATTCGCACCTTGCCATTGCGGCCAGTCATAGACGCGGGGTGTTTCGGCAAAGGCGGAGGAGGCAATCAGAGCCGATGCGAGAGTCAGCAGAAGAATTCTCATGGGGGGCAACTCCGGGCGGAAAAGTGGAGGCGGGCGAAAGACCAGGTGGGAATATCGAGCAGGCTTTGATTCTATAGTAAATTCCACATAACCGTAGCGTGTTCTGGCGGCGTAGCCTGTTACTCTCAAGAGCTTTTCGGGTCCGGTAGCCGCCACACTTATCCTGGACAGGATCTAAATTAGACGCTGGAAGCCCTGAAGGAAACGGTAAAACGCAAAATCTTGCCGGTTGACCGTAGAAGGCGGACCGTTTGTCAGCGTTGACTCCTATCAGGTGGCCGCTGTACGCATTCCGATCAGCGCTATGACCATCGTCCAGGCGAATGCGCAGTTGCCCCTTCCCGAAATTATTGGGCGGGTGATTTAAGCATTGCGGGGTCGCTCAATTCCTTGAACAGGGAAAAATCCGGTTCCTCGCCCCCTTCGCGCCGGGTGAAGTAGTTGAACATCATCAATCCATCAGCCCCTTTGTCATAAAGGGCGCGGGCAATCTCGCGATAACGATCGGCCTCCTTTTCGACTTCGATTGAGGCGTAGATCGGGAGTGTTGCCGGCATCTGCTGGCGATATTCGTCGACAGGCAATGCGAAGTCGTTCCGCAGATAATGCGATACCGTGATGAAATCGAGGAGATCCTGTTGCGCCCAGGTGACGGGGTCGAGGCCAATGGCCAGATTCTGACGGGGACGCGCGAGAATTCGGGCCGAAAGCAGGATCGGTCGTCCCCGTTTCGTCCCCACCTCCCGTGTCATTTCACGAACCTCCCGCATCCAGTTGGTCATCGTGTCGAGGTGTTGCGGGCCTTCGTCCTGCGGGAAGTAAATCGGAAAGCGCTGGAAATCGATATCGATTCCATCAATGGGATACCGTTCACAACATTCGCGCAGTTCAGCCAGACGCTGGGCACGCACTTCAGGAATCGCAAAATTCAACGCGCCCGGAAACCAGGAAGCGACCAGCGGATGAACACGGTGCTCGGGAGAGCCTCCGATGATCTCAGCGAATAGCGGGTTGATTTCGTCGCCAATCGTGCCGACGCGATATTCCGGATGTTCCTTCCAGAAACTCGTGACAATCATGCTATCGGGGTTCTGCACATCGTGAATCTCATTCGGTCGATAAGAGATGAACACCTCGAGATTCTGTTCCCGCGCCCGGTCGATCATGACTTGAAACGGATCGTGACCTGCCGCGTAGATACCGTACAGATTGGCAATCGCGCGCTCGAAAGTCAGTTCCTTTTCTTTGCCGATCTCCAGGTAGGCCTTCCGTTCCTCTTCCGTCAGTTGCGAACCGATCATCTCGGTGGCTTCTGTCGGATAGGACATCAGCATGCCCCAGTTGGGAGATGCAAAGAACGTGGTGACCCCGGTTCCGACGACTTCGTCAACATATCCCTGCAGGTCTTCGACACTCATGGGAGGCGTTTTGTAGTAATACATGTGGTTGGCGTCAGAGTTGTATATAAATCTCTTTGGACGGGTCTCTTCGGCCGATGCAGAAACGCACACTGTGAGGATCACCAGCAGGGGGGCCAGACGTCGCAATCTTGCCCTTAAAGGGAAGGAGTTCATGGCAGCTCTCTTCTCGGTATCAAGTTCAAAGGTGTCGGAGTGAGCACATTCGGAATCGCAGGGACCGCGGAAACTGACGCAGACCATGAGGGCCCGTCGTAAGGATGCGTTCGCCGCAAGCGTGACCTGCCGCGCGCGTTGGCAACCAGCTTCCAGCATACTGGAAGGCGCGGCGCTGTCCAATCTTCACCGTCCGATTTGTATTCGGGGTGAGCGACTATTTGTGCAGCGAATGATTGTGCAGGGATTGAACGTAGGAATTCCATGTTGGACCGAAATCCAGAATCTGCAAGTGACGCGTTTCCGTCGATACCAGGGACTCCTGCGTCGTTTCTGTTATCAACTGGCCACCGTGGGTGAACCACATCTGCTTCGTGACAGGGTGTTCAATCGAATGCATGAGGATTCCCTGCGATGTGCTCCACAAAGTCAGTTTCTGATCGTCGGTGGCGACGATCAATGTCTTGTCATCCGGAGTCATTGCGAGCGAGGTAATCCGGGCGGGCGCAGTCCACGAAGTTGGAGGAGATTCACTGGAATGGAGATCCCGCTTTTCGATTGTCCGGTTGGAGAAGGCCAGGAAGACCGTCTCATGGTCCGTGGTGAAAGTGAATCGATCGATGGCATGCATCTCGTCTTCCAATCGAAACTCCTCCCGTTTGTCGACAAGATTATAAATGACGAAGGCACGTTCGTCCTTGTAGGCCAGACAGCTGTCATTGCGAATGAGTACCGGTAACACGCCCGGAAACTGGACTTGGGGACCGGAGATCGGCTTGATCCCCTGGCCCTCGATTTCTTCGCAGGGAATGACCGAAATAATTCTGTCGCTGCTTTCGCAGATGAGGCTCTTTGTCGCGGTCGAGTAGAGAAACTTCTCGACCATCTGAGGATGGACCTCTTTGAGGCTCCACGACGCAACTTCTTCACCTGTGCTTCGGTTCCAGATGCGACATCGATTTGAAGGTTCCGCCGTAATGAGGTAACCGGATTCACCAATCTTTCCTACGGCAATATCTTCGTATACATGCGAATTCCAGGCCAACTTAAAACCGGGCTCGTCGCTGATGAAATATTTCAAGACCCCTCGATCCAGCAGAAAAAATGCGTTCTCCTGCTCGGCGATCCCACATTTGTCCGTGATCGCATAACTCGTAAACACAATATGGGCCGCGTCCTCATCGAGATTCTCAGGTGTGAACCCTGCGACGTGACCATCTGCTCCCACGGTCAGCACTTTCACCCCCTGCTGAGAGACCGAACTGTAATAGGAACGGCCCTTATGGATCAGCAGGGAAAGATCCGGCTGCGGATCTTCCGATCGTTCGAGTGGCCAGACTTTGGAAGTGCCACTTCGGTCGCTGACGTGCAAGCGTTGCCCACCTTCAATAAAATTGGCCGAATCAATCGGGTCATCGTGTCTTCCAACCAGAAAAAATGAATCGTCTCTCAGGTTCCAGATGTAGACGCCTGGATCCTTCGTGCCTATCGCGACCGTCTTTGTCAGGGAGTCATAGTCGAGGGCCATGATGTGGGGATCGACATTTGCGGGAGCCGGTACTTGAACCGTTCTGACGCGCTCGCCCGATGAAAGCTTCCAGATGGTCAATGAACCATCGAAGCCACCTCCGACAATTTCCCCTCTGTCGGGCAGCAACTTGAATATCTGCATGTTCCGCCGCTCGGTCTCGGGGATTTGGTCGTTTACGAACTTCAAAACGGGCTCTCTGATCGCGGTCTGGTCTCCCGGTTCGTCGGGATTGAAATCGAAGAGTCGGATCGCACTGTCGTTGCAGGAGACAACGATTCGTTTCCCCCGCGGGGTGAATGCAATCTGCAGGACCATCTGTTTCGGCTCGTTCTCAGACGGAGGTGGAAAGACTCTGATGCGTTGGGTAATTTCCCGTGTCGTCAGATCCCAGATACAGATCGAACCATCATCTCCCGTGGATGCCAGCAGATTCCGAAACGGATGAAAGGCGAGACCATTGATCTCAATATGATCGGTGGGAATCTTGCCCTCGAGCGCCAATGTCTTCGGGTCCAGCAAATAGATGATCCCCTCGATGCCACTGACCGCCAGTATTCGTTCCATGGGGTCGATTGCAAGCGTGTAGAGCAACTCGTCGGTGAGTTGCTGTCGTTGCACGTTCTTCTGCGTTTCATTTCGATGAAGTAGAAACCACTCCAGGCCGCGGAGATCGGTTTCACTCCCGGTAGGCTTGAAAGGCTCAAGCAGGCGTTGGACACGGCTGGAGTCACGCTTTTCCAGGGCGTTGCTCGCCATCGTCATGCTGAGTGCGTAGTTCTGTTGCCGCGCTTCGGCTAACGCGGATTGTGCCTTCTGGTTGGCTTCTTCCACCACCTGCTTCTGGTCATTCAACCGGGAGTTGGCCGTCGATAATCGGTGGTTATAGATCGCCAGCACGACAGAGCTTGCCGAAACAGCGAGGAACAGTAACAGCGAAAGCGATGCGATGATGCGATTACGTTTGAACCATTTGATTCCTTTGTCGAGCAGAGTGGGGGCTCGCGCATGTATCGGTTCTCCATTGAGAAATCGACGCAGATCAAGGGCAAAGTCGCCCGCCGTGTGGTAGCGATCCGCAGGGGCTTTGGAGATGGCCGTCAACAGAATCGTTTCGAGATCACCCGGGATATTCCCGTTGTGAGTCCGCGGGGGAACAGGCTCGTCCGTGGCAATCCGGATCAACATCGCCGCGGAATCCGTCGCCGGAAAAAGTGGCTCCAGAGTCAACATCTCATACAGCGTAACGCCGAGTGAATAGATGTCTGATCGGTGATCGAGTCTCTTCGCATCGCCCGTTGCCTGTTCGGGGCTCATGTATCGCGGCGTACCGATCAGATGCTGCGTCAGTGTGATATCGTCGCTCGACTCGAACTTGGCGACTCCAAAGTCACCGATCCATAATTTTCCGGTGTGATCCAGGATCAAATTCGAAGGTTTGATGTCGCGGTGAATGATGTTGTGTTCATGGGCGTATTGTATTGCCTCGATGATCGGAATGAATCGTTCGATGCTTCGGCGAAGATAATCCCGGCTCAGCACAGCGTTTGTTCCAAGAAGCGCAGCGACCGCCGGGCTGAATTGGAAGCTGTCCGGCGCGCTTTCGAGCGTTGAACCACGCCCCAATGTTTTCAGTTTGTTGATCAACTGGGAGAGATTGGTGCCATCCACATACGGCATCACGAGGTAGCGCAGTTCTTCCTTCGTTTCGAAGGTGTGCACCGGAATAATATGCGCGTGATCGA
This sequence comes from Planctomyces sp., assembly GCA_002702685.1. Lineage (GTDB taxonomy): Bacteria > Planctomycetota > Planctomycetia > Planctomycetales > Planctomycetaceae > Polystyrenella. Next base: position 16,735 of record PABD01000070.1, on the reverse strand, counting down.
GCCTTCCCACCGCCAGAGCTTCGTTTTTAAATCGCTGCAGTTGCTCCTTTGTCACCTGCCCGAGCGACAATAGGAATTTCAGCGCGACACGACGTTCCAGCGAAAGTTGCTCCGCCTCATAAATCACGCCCATTCCGCCGGTGCTTATGAGCCGGATCAGTTGATAGTTACCCAGGATCATTCCGGGCCGCAGCCCGATCTGCGTGGTGGCCTGCAGCACCTGTCGAAATTCAGGAATGTTGCTTTCGAGCTGGGTCAGAACATCTTTACATTCGGCATCGGTGGTGATCAGTTGAAGCCGCGTCGCGGAATCGACTTTCGTCTGAATGAAATGACGGGTCGTCGCGGTGAAGTTTTCTTCGCAGAAGGTGAGACAGCGGTTGCAATCCGACAGGTGGTCCAGTATTTCCGTTGTCCTCTCCTCGGGTAACGCTCCTGTAGCGAGTTCTGTCAATTCAGCAGAGGAGGGGCAATTCATGGGGGGACAATGCGGCTCAAGGGACGGGGCGGGCGAGTGGCTGCCTATAAGGAAAACGGATCGCTGTGTCCCTGCTCACGGCGGTTGGACTCTTCTTTTCGCACGAGCGTTTCTATGCGTATCATCACGCGCCGTTTCGCCAGGCGGACTGCATCGGCCGACATCCCCAGTTTCTGACCGATCTCATCCGATGTCTCCATGCCCGCGGTCATCATTTCGAACGCGTCCCAGGTATTCTTGTTGACCGACGCGCGAACCCGCTCCATCACATCAATGAGTAGGAGCTTTTCCTCCGAAACCTGCGGAAGGTCCGAATCGCTCGACGGATCGGTTACCGGCAATTCGACGCCGGTCAGGCCGGCCGTAGGGTCCTGCTGCTGGCGATAAAAGTCGATGATTTTATTTCGCGTGATCACGCGAAGCCAGCGGCGGAAAGAACCGCTCTGCTGGCGATCGAACTTGCCCAGATTCCGCACCACTTCGATCAACACCTGCTGGGTGATATCGGCGGCGTCGGCGGATTGAATGCCGGAATTGCGGATCAGGCGGTAAACCATTGATCCATAAGAGGTTACCAGTGCCTTCCATGAATCCTGGTACTGCTCCTGTGCTTTTCGCAGTACGTCAAGATCCGTAGATCCCACAGGGGAAATATTGGAGTCGAAACCGTGATCGAGAGCCATATCGGTCCAAGTCCGTGAGACAAGATTGCACCGCGAGCAGGGTGAGAATCAGCAATCAGCCGTGAGTGTAGTGCACCGCGCCCTGCGGGTCCAGAAGTACACCCTTTAATCTGTTATTTTTTATTAACCTTAAACGCATGCCCGGTACTGGCCAAGAGTAAGCTCTCCCGTCAACAGGCGGTGGCAAGGCGGCAGAGTAGCCTCTTTAATTTTTCTGAAAGAACTGCATCGGAATCGCGGCGTCGATTTCGGGCCACCAGACGAGGAGCGCGATCCCGCCGGCCATCGTGATGGCGAACAGGATGACCACGTAGAGCAGGACTTTGCGGGTCCCCAGGAATCCGACCAGACCGGCCTTGAAGACCAGATTGGAGAGCGTGGCAATGAGGACGACGCGCCACGCGGTCTCGGCTTCGACGCGGCCGTCACTGAAGAGGTTCGCGGTCGACAGCGTGATCGCATCCACATCGGTTAAACCGGAAATGGCGGCGATCCAATAGAGGGCCTGGTTACCGAAGATATCCTTGGCCGCCGCGACCACGAACAGAATCACCGCGTACAAACCGCCGAAGATCAACGCGGGCAGAAGCTGCGCCGGATTGTCTTCCAGCGGAGGTTGTTGAGACTGCTGCCGGAACAGGAACAGAAAGAGTCCGCATTCCACCACCATCAGCAGGAGCATCAACCCCAGTGGCCAGGCCGCGACTTTGAGCAGATTCGGGGCGACGATGCCAATCTCGATCAGGACGCGGACATTCACAATCGTCGATGCGATGAAGATGACCAGCGCGTATGTCGGTGCGAGGGAACGTTCTGCGTTTGATTGCCGCGCATAGCTGACGGTGGTTGCGGTACTCGAGATAAATCCCCCCAGGATCCCGCCGAGCACGGCTCCTGCACGCGGGCCTACCACTTTCTGGGCCACATAGGCCGTCATACTGATACCGACAATCAGGACCACCATCCGCCAGATGCTGTACGGGTTCAACACCTCGTACGGGCCGTATGTTTCATCAGGCAGGACGGGGAGAATCACAAGGCCGATCAGGGTCAGATGCATCACGCCGCGGATATCATTCTCGGTCATATGTCCGACCAGTCCGTGGAGCTTCTTCTTCCAGTGTAACAGCACGGCGGCGATTCCCGCTGTCACGATGGCCGGACCGGTCAACTCTTCTCCCACCATCACACCGACCCCGAACATGAGCAGGGCCGCGACTTCGGTGGTCATCCCCATATCTGCGTCGCCCAGTTTTACCTGGGCAAGGTTATGAACAAAGAGCACGATCGCCACTGCCAAGAGAGCCGCGCCCGTCAGCCAGGTGCTCCGTTCTTCCGTCACGACAGCGCAGACGGTTCCCAGGAGCGTGATGAGCGCGAACGTGCGAATTCCCGCGATATCGGAATTGCTGTATTGACGCTGTAACCCGACCAGCAGTCCGAGCGCCAGGGAGATGCCGATTGATTGATAAACAGTCCAACTCATAGATTACATTTTCCAGGACGGAGCGACTTTCCTCCTTCCGTATTCACTCGGTGCATTTCAAATCTCTCGGGACATTTTTACTAAAGAGAGGCGATATTCTGATTTCTCATACAAGCTCCGTAACAGGAGCGAAACTTCAGCTTACGTTCGAGGTCTTGAATGATGACCTGTGTAAAATCAACTCCTGTAACCTGTTCACTGCTGCCCAGGCCTCCCGGGCTGAAGACGTTGATCTCCATCAGTTTATCATCCACGATATCAAGTCCCACGAGAAACATCCCGTCCTCCATGAGTTTTGGACGTACCATTTCCACGAGTTCCAGCATGGAGTCGGTGATCTCGACCGGTTCGCACTTGCCCCCTGAGTGCATGTTGCTGCGCGCGTCCCCCGTATCGTTCCGACGACGAAAAGCCGCGTACTTGCCATCCTTCATGAGCGGACGGCCATTCATGACGAACATTCTCACATCCCCATCAACGGCCCCCGGCAGGTACTCCTGGGCGATGCAGAATCCGTCGCGAACGACGGCCTCGATCATCTGATTGAGGTTGGCCTTTTCGTCCTCGCCAATCAGGAACACACTCTGTCCGCCGGATCCCTGTAACGGCTTGATCACGACCTTATCATGCTGATCCTCGATGAAGGCCTTGATATCCTTAACGTCGCGACTGATGCAGGTTTTGGGTCGGACCTGCTCCGGGAAGTGCTGAAAGTAGGTTTTATTCAGCGCATTCGCGAGACTGAACGGGTCATTCAGGACAATCACGCCCCGGCTCGCGGCCAACTGACCGAACAGAATACCGCTTGTCTGCGCCCAGGTTCGATCGGCCTTATCGTCCGCGGGATCATTTCGTAGCAGCAGCACATCCAGTTCGTCGAGGTTGATACGTTCGCTCTCTTTCTCGTCGTCCTGCACGGCCTGCAGATAATCCTTCAACGAATCGAAAGACTCTCCGTTTGCGGAACGAACGTGGGCTTCGACGGAGCCATCGGGCGCATAGACGAAGTCGCCGACGCCCAGGTAATAACTTTCGTGTCCCATATTGACGGCCGCCATCGCGAGGCGTGTGGTGGTGTACACGCATTTTTCCGTCATGACATCATTTACAACAAAACCGATCTTCATTGCTCGGCCTCCAGTAGTTCAAGGATAGACATCTTACGACAGGCTTCGAGACGCTTCTGGACTCTGTCGTCATCCCAGATGCGGGGAAGAATACGTGGAGGGACAATGATTTGTCGACGTCGCAGTTCCTGCACGAACGGCACATGATGTAAACCGATCTTGCCGACGTATAGAGGTTCGATATCGTGGCCGGCGGTAAGATAGTCGTGCAGCAGGATGAGGCCGCGTAGATAAATGACATCTTTAGTCAGCCCACCCCCGCGATACACACGCAGCGTTGTGGTGAACGCGCGCTGGGGAGAGAAGCCGAATTCGTGATGCAACAACTCGAACGTCTGCAGGAACGAGTTGCCTTCTGTCAGCGAATGGACGGCGAGGACACGACCTGCCAAAGTCCGAACCCTGTTCGATGTCAGTCCTCCGACGAGATACTCCGTCAGTACCGCAAGCCCTTCCTGAAGCTCTTCATAGCCTGAGAGTCCCGCGTACAAGTGGCGAAACGGTTGGCAGCGGCCATTGAAATAGGTCAACAGGTGCGTGCCGATTTCATGATGTAACAGCGGTTCGACCCGCTTACCGGAAATGTTCAGCTTGTGAGAGATCAGCAGTCGGTCGCGAGAGACCATCATCCCGGAAGCGATTTCCTCCGACTCTTCCACCGTTGCGTTGAACTCATTCATCTGCGTGTGGTAGTAGTCGAACTCCTGCCTCGCGTGTTCCATCATCTCCTGCGCGCAGACGCGATGTGCTTCTTCAGAATCCGGAACGGTGGGAGAGTCGGGGTTTTGTTCGAGAATCGTACGCGACAACTCGACGAGAGATTCGTCTGCTGATCCGAATAATTGCAAACTGTCGAAAAAAAAGTTCGGCGTATCAAGGTCTCGTAACGCCGTCAGCTTGCGATCGATCTCTTCCTGCTTTTCCCAGAAGAGGTAGGCCAACGTCGGGTCTTCAATCCGTTCGATCTCGATATCAAACAGTCGCCGCTTAAGCAGATTCGGGTGGTAGGGGAGGGGGCGGTAGTGCAGACGGGGGACTTCTCGGCAGCCCCCTTCGTGAAATTCGTTCCAGGCCGCGTCGGAGTTGATCGGTGTTACCTGTAACAGGAAGTCGAACGACTCGGAGATTTCAACCAGCTGCTGATCGACCAGTCGGGCCGCCTGCACGAGCGACGAAGGTCCTAAAGATTGATAGGAACGAACGCGTTTCACCCTCTTCTGTTTGACCTTGTTCTTCTTCGATTCTGGTTCAGGGGTCGTACCTGTGAATTGAGCGACCGTTTTCCGAATTGCCACCGCCAACTGCCTGCGTAGCGAGTCGAGCACAATTGGGTAGAGTGTGTCGCTCGCCGTATCGCGATAGACCGGGCTGACCTGCAACCCGATAACGCAGGATGCGGCCGGGTTTCCACTGATCTCGCTCAGATCAATCGCTGGCAGACCGGGAGGGACTACGTGTGATACGGCGCTCTTCGTGATTTTCGGCAGTTGGTGGTGCAGCGAGATCTCCGCGAGGGCCGATTCGAGAGTCTCCACCGTCGATGGAATCGTATCCAGTTCGGGGGTTACGATTTCAAAGGCGAATTTTTCTGATGGTTCCGGCGCGGACCATATCTCAAACAACAAAAATGTCCCAAAATGCTCTTGCATCGAGGAGACGATTGTCTGACATAGTTTCTGCAGCCCTTGCGCATGGTCGTCGTCTCCGGACGCAAACAGATAAGCGGCTTCCGTCGTCACCAGTTCTCTCGTTCCTGCGTCATCACGGTCGGAGGGATTGCGATACAAACAAAGAAACGGCAACTGCCGGTCGATTCGGAGTCGTCCCGCACCGGGTAGATTTCGTCGTACCCGTTTGTTTCTCGCGAGGCGAGGGCCGATCAATTCCGCCAGCGCGTGATACCGCTCCTCGATATCGACGTCATCATCGAGGTCCACGCTCGCTTCATTGTCGTGAAGAGGATGGGAGGTCACAGCTGTTCCAATTCTTCTCGAAGACCGGGCAGCGTAGAGCGCAACGCGCGATAAATCGATTCGACTTCGAAGGCGTCCGGTTTACCTTCCCATTCATCCATGAAGAATTTCTTGAATTCAATCGCCAGGCAACAAATCTGTCTCGGGAAATTCTCGTGAATCCACTGGCTGAAATGACCGCCAAAGAATTTGACGTTTTCACGGACATCGAGTTGCCGACCGTGGAAATCATAATGATGCAGTTCCGAAATGAAGCGATCCACAATCGGTCCCCAATAGTCTCGGTCGAGACTTCCCGTGCCGACGTTGACCTCCGGGTTCTCCAGCGGATTCGCCGGTTGTCCGGTCGGTCCTTCGCGGAACTGATTATAAGTATGCAGATCCAGAACAAGGAGCCGGGGATACTGGGTCAACATCTCGGTCAGCAACTTCTCCAGGCTGGCGTAGAAGTCGTCATACTCCTTCAGAGATTCCGCGATCAGCATCTCATCCGGTGGGGAGTCCCAGATCTCCATTCCCCATGCTTCATCAGATGTCTTATAGACAGCCTTCTCACGCGGCCGATTCAGATCGACTTCGAATCGGGACCGAAGGCCGACGATCTGGGTTTTGGCAATCTGTGTCCATTCACCCGTCACCGGATCTTCTTCGCGTCGTTGTTCCTTTTCGCTGAGTAACAGATGCTGGTCGACATCCGCCCGAGTGTCGTGTCCATTATGAATCGCCGCGGCAATAATCGGGCTGTTTCCGCGCGTGAATATGCAATGTGTAGACAGGGTCATGACACCCTCTCCTGTTGTGAGTGAAAAAAACGTCTGACACCCGTAATCTGCAAAGCGTGTGCCACCCCCTGCAGCATCAAAACCTGAGCCGAAATAACGGAAATCTCCCGGCTGGACGCCCCGATCTGATCGTTTCTCCGCCAGTTTGTACGTCCGTGGTCCACGTCAGGAAATCGGGCGAAAGGGGGGCGGCGATTTTGAACGGCCTGAATTGGTTTCGCCGCAACATATTTTTAGGTAAGTGTTTAGGGCGATTTGTGGGTCCGGCTGGAAACGCGACGGATTCCGTTGGTACCGGCGGAATCTGCCAAATGTCATTGACCAATTTTGGAGATTCTCTTAGAACCCGCCCCTCTCTCCTCAAGAATTCTCTCGCAATGTGACTAGCAGAAAACTGCAGGCATGCTCCATAGATCACTTAAACGCGCCCTTGCCGCGGCGGTATTGTTGTGCGCGATTGGGAACGTGTTCCCTGAATTTCATTCGGTCGGCGATGGTCCCCGGGTAGTGACACATCATCTTCTCTGGGCCGATGATTCCGATGATGATGACGACGCGGAAGAGGAGTCGGACAAGTCCCGGAAGAAACGCTGGGTCAGCGAGGAGAAATCCCGCGACGGAGCGTCGGTCATTGGTCGTATCGGTTACAACGCGTTTCAGACGTTCGGTCGGGACGACTCGATCGGTAACGTCGAGTTGATGCCGTATTTGATCGAGGATGACACTCTCTGGTTCACCGATTTCCGATTCTTTGTAGACAATGACCTCGGCTATGGGGGGAACATTGGCTTCGGTTATCGTCAGGAGATTACCAGCAAGACGATTTTCGGAACGAACGTCTTCTATGACATCGATGAAACATCCGAAGAGCTGTTCCATCAGCTCGGCTTCGGCCTCGAAGCCTATGGAAAGAAATGGGATGCCCGCGCCAACTTCTATTTCCCTATCGGCGAGACAGCGGGTGATACAGAATTCCGCGACAGCAATTATCGCTATCTCGGCACGACCATCGTCTACGACCTCGAACGGCGTACGAATCAGGCCTATCAGGGTGTCGACGCTGAGCTCGGTTTTCTGATTCCAACCGATTTCACGGAAGATCATAACGTCCGCCTGTTTGGCGGCGGTTATCATTTCCAGGGAGACATGGGCGAGGACATCAATGGTTACAAAGTTCGGCTTCAGGGAGATGTAACCGAGTCTCTGCAGACACAGATTGAATACACGAGCGACGATACCTTCGGCAATAACGTCATGCTCGCCTTCTATTATCAGTTTCCCAACGGTGTCGGGCGTTCCAAACGGAGCAACCCGGTCAACATGCTCGAGGGATTCGTGCATCGTAATTACAACATTGTTGTCGCGGATGCACGCGAATACGAAAGTGGCGTGGCTGTTACCACGACATCTTCCGGTGGATTGGGTGGGCAGTCCGGTGTCCCGAAGCAACTTGTCGTAAAACACGTCTTTTCCGACGGAAGCACCCCCAGCGGCACGCATGCCGGTACCATCGACGATCCGTTCCAGACGATTACGGATGCTCAGCTGTCGGGAGCGGACATCATCTTTGTGCATGGGGGCAGTACGCTCGGCGAGTCTGTCACCGTCGCGGCTGGTCAGAAGATCTATGGCGAGGGGGGGAACTACCTCGTAGAGAACGGGACCATGTCGAGTTTTCTGCTGCCCCGCGCGACTTCCAGCCAGGAACTCCCGACGTTGCTCAACAGTTCGGGCAACGCGTTTACATTATCGAACAATTCCGAAATCGGCGGGTTCCGTGTTAATGGAGCATCCGGCTTCGGTGTCTATGCAAATGGCACGACGAACGGAACCCTCCGCGACATCGAAATCTTCAACTCGGGTGGGGGTATCGGTCTGAATAACGTTTCCGGGGATTTCATCCTCGACGATATTCTGGTTGAAGGGGCCTCCGGATCAGCGATTGCCATCACCAACAACCAGGCCGACATTCTGCTCGATGCCACCATTCATGATACCAACGGCTACGCCCTCGAAATCGTCGACTATGGAGCCGGTTCGATCACGTTCGACAAACTCGCCTTCAGCGGTTCGGGTGGACGCGGGATTTATCTCGAAGGAATCGACGAAGACCTGACCTTCAACAAGCTGGCGATTGCCGACACGACGGAAGCCGGCCTGCATATCAAAGAAGGTTCCGGCGCGATCATCTTCAAGGGTGACACGAAGATTCAAGACGCCACCGACAATGGTATCATCATCGAAGACTACGATGGAGAAGTCACCTTCGACAAGGTCGACGTCGAGTTGAGTGGTGACGGGAACGGGGTTGTGCTCGCGGACAACACCGAGACCATCTATTTCAAGAAACTGGATGTCACGAACGAAAATGGCACGGGCCTCAAAGTCGAGAATAGCGACGATGTCCGGATCGTGGATGGAAATATCGAAACTGCAAGTGGATCGGCGGCCGACATTGAAAACTCAACGGTCAACATCCATCTGACGAAGGTCTCCAGTTCCGATGCGCCCCAGTATGGTGTCCGCGTCGTCGATACCGATGGACAGTTTATCGTCTATGGCAACGACGCCCTCGGCACGGGTGGCTCAATCACCGGAGCCGACGCAGGGATCTTCGTTTCCGGTTCGGGTAAAGTCGCCTTTCAATTCATGACACTCGATCAGAATAATACCGGCGTGCGGGTCGTGGACTCCGACGAGTTCTATCTGGCGGGCTCGGTAGTCTCCAATGTGGATGAATGGGGTGTCGACTCGCTCAATACGAAATTTCTCGATGTCTCATCCTCACTGCTCGAGTCAAATGGGGAGAGTGATCATAACCGCATTCGCTTTCTCGCGGTCCAACAGGGAGCCTATGAGTTCAGCTTCCGTCAATCGACAATTGCCGCGAACGCCGGTTCGGCATTTGAGATCAGCTCTCTGGCAGGAGCGGAAGGATCCACCCTGGGTGTGCTGCTGAGTAAGAGTGACGTGATCGTCGCCAACAGCGCCGATGCAGGCCTGGATATTGACTGGAACGGATTGTCGTCGGTGACGGTTGCTCAGAATGAGATTGTCACCGGAGGCGGGGATAAAGTTGCTCTCAGGTTCAATGGCACGTCCACCACGAAGACATCCGCTCTCAATATTCAACAGAACGTCTTCCAGTTGAATGGAGCCAATGATGTCGCCATTGATATTAAGACGGCCGGAACCTCGGACATCGCCGTGAACCAGAACAATGTCTATATGAATGCCGTGAGTCAGACAGGTTTCCAGTTCGATCTCGCGAAGAATGCCGACTTTGTCGTGCATGGCAACAAGCTGGGGGCTACCGAGCCGAGTTCTACCGCCATTCTCTTCAGTCACGTCGGGACCGGCGGCAATGGTGTCGTCAGCAACAACCAGATCGGGATGAACACGTCTTCGTCGCTGATCGACCGGGGGATTATCTTCGAGTCGATCGATGGGGTGCTCGACCTGAACGGGTCGGGCAACATCATTCAGGGTGCGTCCGAAATCTTCAGTATTCCGACGGATCACTTCGACGGGACGATCATTATCAACAACACGTCCGTTGTGGGTGATGCTGACTGACGTCTGTCGCGGGATGATCTTTGATCACCCACGATGTTCTTCAGCGTCTTCCGGCGGCGGATCCTCACGGATGGTCCGACGTTCTTCGATCATCCGTACGGCGCCATGTGTGGGTTGAATGCCGCTGCCGAAGTACTTCGCCCAGACCTGGGTCAGCTCCGCCCCGAAAAGAACGATCAGCGAAGAGTAATACACCCAGACCAGCACAGCAATCAGCGAGGAAGCGGCACTTCCCCAGTCGGAACCGACGTTGGAGTTCTGCAGGTACCAGCCGATCAACGCCTTGCCGATCACAAAGAGCACGGCGGTCAGAAATGACCCGACGAACATATCGCGCCAACTCGTCCTCGCGTCGGGAAGCACCTTGAACATCGAGGCGAACAGCAAGGTGCCGATGATCACCGTGATGACATTGTTCACGATAATCCCCAGCACCATCATGGCGCCCCCCGGGTTTGGCCCCTGAATGGCCTCCATGGCTTCATCCATCAGCGTGGATAAGACCAGCGACACCAGCAGCAGAAACGCGATGATCGCCACCATCCCCAGAGAGAGCAGACGCTTGAGGACGAATTCCTTTATCGTGCTCCGATCGGGATCCGGTTTCACCTCCCAGACCCGGTTCAATGAATATTGAAACTGCGAGAAGAGCCCGGTGACGGAGAAGAACAGAACACCCAGACCGAAGGCGCGGGAGACGTAGCTGAGTCCGGCAATGTTGCCGGAACTTTGATCGGAGTCATTCCCGCTCTCCTCGCCGACCAGACTCGCGTCGCTGAGATCGGCCCCTTCGAACTCGGTGATGGGAATGCCGAGTTGTTCTTTTACGATGGTATCGATCTGCTGGTCGTCAACGCCAAATCGTCCGGCGACGGCAAAGACGATAATCAACAGAGGTGGCAAAGCGAAGATCGTGTAATAGGCGAGCGCGGCACCGCTCGACATGCAATCATCTTCGATGAAATCCCACGCCGCTTCTTTTGCGGCTTTGAAGAACTTCATAGCTACCCTTTCTGTTATCAGGGGAGGGGAGCGTGCTGTCAGGTCTTCTACGGGAGGGGATTCGACTCACGCCAGATATTACCGACTCTCCACTGCCACTAGAGGTTCGGATGGTCGGTTGGTCGCGGCGAAAATGTGCTCAAACGCACCTTTTACCGTATCGGCATGCTCTTTCCGCGGAAAGGGTACATCGGGAGTTAATCCCGATTCATCGATGATTTCCCACATCAGCGTCTCCATCTGTTGCACACGTTCTTTAAAGATGCGGCTGAACTGGTGGCTGTTGAAGTCTTCAAGCAGTTGTTCGTTGAACTTCTTGATGATTGGCATCTCCGAAAGATTGATAAGACCGTGAGCCTCAGTCGGGGTGGACTTCTGGTGCCACTCGCGGAAGAAGTCCTGCATGAAATGATTCATGTTTCCCAGTTTGATGATCTTTCTGAGGTTCCTCATGTACATTGTCTGCTCGCACATTCGTCCCTGCATGTAGATGAACCCGGTGAGCGACCAGTAGATCAGATAGTCCCACAAGACCTTGACCGGCATCACCTGCGGATTCCCGAAGATCTGGTACTGATCGTGATAGACACTGGCGGTGCCGTAATAGAATTTCTTGAAGATGCGGTCGTAAGCGAAGCTGCGAATCCGGATGCCGCGACCGGTCAGATCACGCGTGATGAGATTTGTCAGGAACGTGTTGGCAAAGGCGATGAAATCGCTTCCCGGAGAATAGAAGGGATCATGAAAGAATCCCGCCTCACCGGTGATCCCCCAGCGATCGGCCGAGAAGACCTGTTTGGATTCCACAGAGTAGTTCTTAATAGCGAGGAAGTCCTGCAGGTCGTCCATGTGTTCGCGCACTTTTGCCGCGCACTGAGGTTCGTGCGTTTCGAGCCACGCCATGGCTTTGTCGATGGAATTGAAATCGGAGAGTGAATGATGAGGTTCCGCCGCGACGATCCCTACGCTCGTTGATCCGGAACCGAGCGGAATCAACCAGACCCAGTAGCCTTTCCCCATCAGGTGATTCGTGCTGTACCACCGTCCGAGTTCGCCCTCGTGTCCCTGCTGCCACTCGGGATCGTCCGACCAGTCGTCGACGCGGATCCGTTTCCCGATTCGAAACCAGACGGCGTTGGAGACATGCGGGGAATCCTTTTCCAGTCCAAGTTCCCGTTTGATAAACGCGCGGCGACTGCTGGCATCGACGATCCAGCGGCTTGTTTCGGAAATGGACTCTCCATTCCGGAGGTAGGTGACCTCATGCGGGCGACCGATTGCGAACGATTTGATGTTCGCCTCGTCCACGAACCGGATGTCCTCGGCAAGGCACCGTTCCGCGAGATGATTTTCGAATCGTCCCCGATCGAGCTGATAACTGGGGGCAGGGGCATATCGACGCCCGCCGACTTCCAGGCGATCCTCAATCCGGGAGTTGTCACCGCTGGGAAAGAAGAAGCGGAGGCCGAGCTTGGGCAGTTGTTCGTTAACGATGTGTTCTTTAAGACCGAGCACAGAGGCGAAGTAATGCGCCCCCACTTCGACCGACGATTCGCCGACTTTATGAGCCGCTTCGGGGGCGGGATGCTTGCGTTTTTCCAGAATCGTAATGCGCGCCGTCGGCAATTGCTGACGCACCTGTAAGGCCAACGTCAAACCCGCCAGACCACCTCCGAGAATTGTCAGATCACTGGTTGCCGATTTCATGAATGTTACCTTTTCCTGTCGTCGAACGATGAACGGAGGATGAACAGCTTGGGGATTACAGTCTGTTAATATTGACGCGACAAATATTCCAACACGGATGGTTTACAGGTGCAGTGCTTCGAAAATCTTGCTCAATTGCGGTTCCGGTCGGGGCTCTTGCGCGAATCCATTCTCTCCATCTGTCGTCAGGACCCCGACACGATCCATCGTCTCCCGCATGAGATCACGGATGATGTTTACATTTCGCTCAAAACGAGTTTTCAACGCCGCATCATCGAGTTTCTCATCGAGTTCCGCATTCAGTTGAAGCAGAAGTTCTACCTGTTTCTGATCGATAAAGGCCGCGTCGACGTGCGGATACGCTTCCGACTCATGCCAGTCGCGGAAAAACTGCTGCATTCGCAGATTCATTGCACGCAGCTCTTCGATTCCTTTCCACAGGCTCTGGATGAAAATGGGATCCGTCAGTTTGTGATGGAAGAAGAGCAGGGCGGGGAAGCTCCAGTACAGCGCGTAATCCCAGACAATCTTAAGTGACATGATCCGCGGATTGCCGAAGAGGGGATACTGGTCCTGGTAGGTAAGCAGGTTGTTCTGGAAGAGCGTCATGAAGATGCTCTGATACGTCGGAGCCAGTTGCTCGATCGATCGGCCCGCAAAATCTTCTTCAATGAGTTTGGCAATCATCATGTTGCCGATGCCGATGTAGTCGATCCCCGGCGAATAGAACGGATCGAGGAACACGCCGGCGACACCCGTGATTGCCCAGCGGTCCCGTGAAAAGACCTGGCGGCAATTTCGCGCGAGCTTTTTGATGGCCAGGAAGTCCTGTACCTTGTCCGCATGCCGTGCCAGTTGTGCGTGACAGATCGGTTCGTTGCGCTCGATCCAGGCAATCGCTTTTTCAAAGCTGTTCATCTCGGTCAGCGGATGCAACCGGGGATCGGAGACGATGCCGACACTTGTTGAGCCAGTGGCGAGCGGAATGATCCAGACCCAGTACCCCGCACCCATCATGTGGTTCGTGCTGAGCCACCGTCGCGGAATTTTGCCCGTCAGCGACTTCCAACCGGGATCATCGCACCACTGATCCACCTGAATCTGCGACGCGAATCGGAACCAGACCGCGTTCACGTTATGTTCCACAGGTTCGTCGAGGTCGAGTTTCCGTTTCAGGAAGCTCATCCGGCCGGTGGCGTCGATCAGCCAGCGCGCCTGCAATGCGTGATCCTGTTTCTCATGCTGATAGCCGATGTTATACGGTGCGGGAGATTCAGGTGTGCTTGCCTCCTGGTCGGGAAAGTCGACCTGCCTGATCGTGGATCCACTGATCAAATTGGCGCCCATGTCGGCGACAACCCTGGCAAGATGGTTTTCCAGTCGCCCGCGGTCGCACTGATAACTAGGCGCGGGAAAGAAATCGCTTCCACCGATCTCGGTTCCCTCCGCCAACGTCTGTCCCGGTTCCTTCAGGAAGAACCGCAAACCGAATTTGGGCAGTTGCTGGTCGACGAGATGTTTCTTCAGGCCGATGATCTCGCCCAGATAATGAGCGCCGATCTCGACTGTCGACTCACCGACTTTATGCGCGGCGTCGGGAACGGGAAACGTTTCCTTCTCCAGTATCGCGATGGTCGTTTCGGGACGCTTGTCGAGGACCTGCTTCGCCAGCGTCAGGCCCGCCAGGCCTCCACCCAGAATCGCAATGTCATAAACTTTATTATCATCAACATCATTGTGCATTTCAGTCTCCACGCGCCTCATCCAGTTTCACCGGGGATTCCGATACACCCGCCGCGGTCTCGTTTTTCGCATAACGCCTGACATCCGTGATCCAGTAGTTCTGCCGTTGGAAGGGGTAGGTTGGCAGCGAGAGTTTTCGGAAGTCGTTATCGGGGTAAAGCGACTGGAAACGAATTCTCGCGCCGCGAACATATAACTCCGCGAGCAGGTTCAATTGTTGGGCAGATGTCGTGCGCTCAGTGGTAAGTCCTTCGAACACATTCGCATTCAGCGGAGCGCGCAGCGATCCCGAGAAATTTATAACCAACTCATCGTCCGTGGCCAGCATGGTTTGCCAACTTTCTTCCGTCTTAATTGGCTCGACGCAATGTCGTCGCCAGTAGCTGCCACTCAATTGACGATGCACCGGCACGGCCTCGCCGCTCAAACTGCAGATGAGAGGTCGATTGGGTGGGAAGTAATTAAGCGTGTCGGCAAATTGTTCAAACTCATCGAGTTGTTGATGAAGTGCATCGTTTTCTGAACCCGACCGAAGTTCGTCCATAAATTGTTCACGCAGCTTTGCCCGTCGCACAATCAACTGAAGTGCCTCTTCCGTTGTCAACACTTCCGCGACGCATGCCGCCGCGTATTGTCCGACACCGAAGCCCATCACAGACTCGGGCTCGACTCCCCAGCCTTTCCACAATTCGATCAGTGCAACCTGGAACAGAAATGTATCTACTTCCTGTTGAGCACGGCTTCGATCTGCTGGTGCGTCCTCGGTCAGAGACAGCGACCATTCTTTCGGAAGCTGGTCGAGTAGCGAAGTGAATTTCGCGCGAACGTGCGTATTGAATTCAGCGAGTTGTCGCAGGTGCGTCGTGAAATCTTCTGCATCACCGAACACCCAGCTGATTTTGGGTGCCGATCGAGCGATGCCCGTTTTCAAGACCTCCCCCGGCGATTGACCATTAGTCCGGTTCTCTTTCCCGGCGAGTTGTCGCAAGGATGGAATAGCCGCCTCCATTGAGTCGGCCACGACCGCCGCGCGATATTCAAAATGCACGCGGCCCGCGGATACGGTATGGCAGAAGTCCCCGAAGTCATCTTCGGTGAGCGAGGAGAACGCGGTCAGGTAATCGTTCGCCTTTCGTCGCAGGGCAGACTCGGATTTCGCACTCAGCACGAGCAACTGCGATGATTGAGGTTTGGGGGTGGCGGGTGTTGCTGACTCGACCGGCGCGGGCTTTGAACTCAGGATGACATGCGCGTTGGTGCCCGAAAGTCCGAGTGCCGTGACGCCCGCGATGCGCTCTTCCGCCGCCGGCCAGTCGGTCTGTTCGGTGACCATCTTCAGCGGCAGTCGCTGCCAGGGAATGTGAGGGCTGGGTTCCTCGAAATGCAACTGGCGGGGCAATATGCCGTGTTGCATTGCGAGGACGGTTTTAATGATTCCCGAGATGCCGCCGGCCGCCTCAAGGTGGCTGATGTTCGCCTTTACGGAACCGACCAATAAGGGTTCACGGCGGCCTTTGCCGAGCACGCTGGCGGCCGCGGTCAATTCCATGGGATCGCCATACTCCGTGCCGGTTCCATGGGCTTCCAGATACTGAATCTCGTTGGGAGCGAGCCCCGCCTGCTTGAGCGCATCGGAAATGATGCGTACCTGCGAACGGGTATTCGGCGTCGTCAGGCCGCCACTCATGCCATTGTGCGCGACTGCCCCGCCACGAATCAGCGCGAGGACACGATCTCCGTCGCGTTCGGCATCGCGCAGCCGTTTGAGCACCAGTACGCCGCAGCCTTCGCCCCGCCCGAAACCATTCGCGGCCGCAGAAAACGATTTGCAACGACCGTCAGGGGAGAGCATTCCCGCTTTCGACAGCAGCAGGGAGTTGCCCGGAGCGAGAATCGCATTCGCGCCACCGGTGAGCGCGAGGTGACAATGCCCGTCGCGAAGGCTCTGCGCCGCCTGGATCACGGCGACCAGCGAACTGCTGCTGGCTGTGTCGATGGCGACGCTGGGGCCTTCGAATCCGAAGTAGTGACTGATGCGGCCAACCCCCGCGCTGTGAGCAAAGCCTCCCCCGGCAAAAGCTCCGATGACATCGCGGTCGTCGAGGCTCGGCAGGAAGGCATAGTCCTGTGACATGATCCCCATGAACACACCTACAGCCGGATCACTAATCGAATCGG
>PABD01000069.1 GCA_002702685.1 Planctomyces sp. | reverse complement strand
TTCCTGCATCGGCAGCACACGGATCGTATTCAGCCGATTTTTCAGTTCCTGGGCCGTTTCAAGTTCATCCAGCTTCGGCAGGAGTTCGTCGACTTTTTCCCATTCTCCCTTGTTCGCGGCGACGCGCACTTCCGCCATGATCGATGAACGTGACGCGATCAGTTCCACGATACGCCCCTTCAACTCTTCAATCTGGCCTTCAACCTCGAGTCGTGTCGAGTCGTCGGGGAGTGGCAACTCGATGAATTCCCGGATACCGGGGACGA
This sequence comes from Planctomyces sp., assembly GCA_002702685.1. Classification (GTDB taxonomy): domain Bacteria; phylum Planctomycetota; class Planctomycetia; order Planctomycetales; family Planctomycetaceae; genus Polystyrenella. The sequence goes on along the minus strand of PABD01000069.1, from coordinate 28,784 downwards.
CAGGGACGCGACCCAACAGGGCGCTGCCGCTGTTAACGTACAACCACTGTACCGGGTGCTCTTTCACGAGGGGGATTTCGACAATCCCCTGACGATCGGAAAGGTACTGAGTGCCCTCGTCCTCAGATTCCTCCCGGTAGGTATTCTTCAGAAAGGCCGTGACATAATGCGCGACGAGGGGGATTTCGGTCTGATTGAATTTGCAGATGCGGATGTCGGTCGAGTCTCGCAGAGGCCGCACGCGTGTCGCGAACTGATCGACGCGCCGCAGGCCACGGCTTCCCACCGGCGTGGGCACTCCAGAGACGACGGTACAGACGAGCCGTCCCCGGTCGATTTCATCCACGAGCAGGTAGTTCCAGTCGAAAAATTGTATCTGCTGTACGACGCCGTTTTTATCGAGGTAGCGGAGCGAGGTGATGAAGATGTCCCCCTCAACGACTTGAGCCGCGTCGGCGTCCGGAGCCGGGTATTCCCCCGCGCGGAGGGTGATCCAGGCCTTGCCTTTCATCGTGTCGATTTTTTCAACGCGCGCCATCGGCCGGAAAACGCGGACGATGAGGTTGTTCATCGCCACGGGAACTTCTTCGATGGAAAGCACCTGTTGTGATTCAATCAGGCTGAAGGTACGCAGGACAACATCCCACTCGCGCACGGAGACTTCGAAGTTGAGTCCGTTCCGGGAAACGAAACAGAGAAAGACTTTGTCCAGTTCCTCTTCCGAATAGAGACCGGTGAAACTCTCCGGATTTGCACGATGCAGCAGCGCGTCGGTACGGGGCATCAGCGTCCTGTTCTCTTCGACGGTCCGCTTCCACATTTTGCCGTAGGTGGCGTCGTTGAGTTGAGTCAGTTTGTGAACAATAACGGACCGAAGCCGGGGTGTCAGATAGGGCTGGTCGGCGAAAATGACTTCGATTTTGATCGAGTATCGGTCCAGATCGTATTCGACTCCCCGTTCCCGCGCCGCTTCCGCGTTCGTCAGCCCTGTAAAGAGGACAGCGATCGCGAACAGCCAGTGAGTGAGGCTGGCGAGCGGGCGACGCGGTTTAATTGTCGAGAAAGTTCTGGTCAACATGATCGAATATCAATTCAGCGAGTAGTGATAAGTCGGTGAGCGGAATCAGAGCCCTTGCGGGAACCACGCCTGGGACGACCATTGTTCAATGGCCTGATACGGATAGACGGGCGAAGGCGGGAAATTGGTAATCGTTTTGCGCAAGACCACGAAATCATTGATTTCCCAGAGAGGGATCATTTCGACATTCGCCTGCAACTGATGGTGAAGCATATGAAGCGCGCGGGTGGCGGTGCGGAGGTCGCCGGCGGTTTCCAGGTCGATCAACTGCTGCCGTAACCAGGAGGGAAGATCGACGAGGTCTTCCGCACGGGCCTCTTCTTTCATCGTCATGAAGGGCCACAACTGCACGATCGGCTCGCTCATCCGGGTTTTACGAAGGACTAAGTCCCATCCGGACTCCACCGAGGTCTCGGCATTCTCGTCGAGCAGTTCGATCTGCAGACCGATCCTGGCCCATTCGTCTACCATCTTCTGCGCGGCGCGACGGATGTCGGCGTCGGGCACACAAGCCAGCTTCAGCGGACCGAACTTCTCTTTGAGATTGCCTTTCGCCGCCTGCACGAGGCTGAATGCCAATGTCAGGTCGTATGGTCTCAGTTCTGAAAGAGGGTCATACGCTTGGTTCTGAGTCGGAAACGGAGCCGAGATGGGCCGTCCCAGATCGGGGTTGTCGGTATGGAGAATTTCTTCCGCGAGAATCTTGTCGCGATCGATTCCGTAGGCGATTGCCCTTCGCAGTTCCCGGTTTTTCAGCATTTCGCAGTTGGGATTGAATTGCAGAACGAACGTCTCAGGGAGAGAACGCTGCTGTACGAAAAATCGACCATCGTCGCGAAGCAGCATCGCCAGTTCGCCGCGCACGCTGGGAATCATGGAGACTTCGCCGCGGACGAGTCCCCGCACGGCGCTCTCCATATTTTCGTATTTGATTTCCTTGACGGTCGCGACATGGTAGAGAGTCTGGTTATCCGGTTCCGGGGTGGACCTTGTGTAAGTGCGCGTGTTTTCGGTGGAATCGGTAAGTTCGAATCGACTCGGATCGATGAATACGTCGGACACAGCGAGGTTCGAATCGGATTCGGAATTCGGATTCGGGACACGATGCTTGACCGGGAACGACAAGAGCGCCTCGGGGCGGAGAGGAACCTTGTCAAAGATGATTTCGAAGCGCGAAGGCGACTTGATGACTACATCGCGGATGTAGCTGCGAAGTCGTTCATCGGCCTCGGGAGAATTCAGATCGAGACGTCTGTTGATGGCGTCGTACACATCGAATGAGGTAAGGGGCTGATACGGTTCCCAGCTCTGAAATTGCGAGCGGAGATCGAACGTCAGTTTTTTGCCGAGGTGCGTGGGGACCCAGTTGCTGAGGTACGGGCTGCCGTACAGGGCCACTTCCTGCGCGTTTTGGGCTTCAAACAATTTGGCTTCGACGAGGTTACGGATGCGTTCCTCGGCCTCGCTGGGGAAAGGGTAATTGTTGTGGTCGTCACTGAATTGCAGAACACCCACATTTACCTGCTGCCACCGATCCGCGATGCGGCGATGAGTATCGTTCAGACGATCCGCGTTCGGCCAGATGTCAGCCGCTGTTTCAATCAATTGCAGCGCCGACTGGAAGTTCTTACTCGTGAATTCATTGAGGGCCTCGTCGATCGTCTTCTGGGCCGCGTTTGAAAAGCGGCTTTGCCACTGTGATACGAGCGGGTGATTCGGGAAGTAGGTCTGCAGTCGCTGTAGATAGAAGCGGGCGCGGCGGTATTCTTCCTGCTGCAGGCTCTCATCGATGAGCTGATTCACCACACCGCCGAGTTCGTCCGCCAATCCCGGGAATTTGGGATTTCGGTTGTACAGTTCAATGTACATGGCGAGCGCCGTTTCCATTCGCCCCTCGCGCAGATTGTGCTGGGCTTCGATCTGAATCAGCTTGTCATGCTGATCTTCGACTCCGGGCCAATCGGGAACCCGGCGCTTCAACTGGAAGAGCAGGTCGAAGGCTTCGCGGAATTTGCCCTCGGAACCGTATTGTCGCACCCATCGCAGCAGCTTGTCTTCGTGGTAGATGATGCGATCGATCAGGCGGTAATCGATGAAGTATTCTTTTTCCTTCTTGTCATTCGGCAGGAAGATACTCAGTTTGAACAACGCTTGCCGTTGCAGACGGTTTTTTTCTTTTTCCTTGTCGGTCGCCTCACGGGAGACGGGCGGAAAATCCTCGATCGCTTTCTCAGTTTTAGCGAGGGTATCCGGGCGGGGAATGACCGGCTGTGTTTCCAGAACGACCTCTTTGCCTCCTTCAAGCTTGGTCAGAACGAGCCAGTCGGTCGGCGGGTTCTTCCATAATTCTTCCGGAGTGGGGAAGTTCGCGGTGAGGTCTTCCAGTCGAGGAAGAGATTCCTGCTGACCTGACTGCTGCTGTCCTTCGGCGGCGGGTTCGCCTTCGGCGGGCGGATCACCTTCGGCAGGAGCGTCCTGATTGGCGGTTTCCGCCGGTTGTTCGTCCTGAGCAAATATCGAAGGAGACACAGCGGCAAACCCGAGAAGCGTCGTGACCACGAGTACCCAGACGGTACGGAGGCTGACAACGTTCGAAAGGTCGATCATTTTTTTGTGAGGTCGTGAGTTCATCTTCAATTCAGTCCGCTTAGCGGAGTCCCGGTTTCAGTGCTAACGATTCGAGCTCCAGCGGGATGTTACAGGTGAACGTTCAAAAACAGAAAAAGTGAGGGAAAACGATCTTTTGCGATGGAAGTTCTATTGCGACAAGAGTGATGTCACGCGGAACAGGCTGCCTTCGATCGTCGCGGCCAGGGTCTCGTTGCCGAACTGGATCAGCGGCAATACGACCGGCACGTCGATCTGTGTGAGTTCCGTCACGACGCCATCCTGTTGATTGATCGCCAGCACTCGACCGGAAAGGTCTGTCGCGATCAGTCGGCCGCCCTGGGCCAGCGGTTTCGCGGTGATGGCTCCGTTGTCGAGGGGGACGGACCAGGCTTGCTCAAGATCTCCTTCGACCGAATAGCCGACGAGATTATTGCCCGCCTGCACCAGCAGCATGTTGTCGACGACCCAGAGGTCCGCCGCCGCTGGGGCTGGAAGATCGATGGTGGCATTAATGGTCAGTGAATTCGTGTCGATGACGTGCAGTTTCCCATCAGCTGAGGCGAGGTACAGTTTGTCCCCCGCCAACACCGGCTTGACATCGACCGCGACGCCGAGCTCATACGGAGTGACTTCCCGGAAGTGAGCGGGGTCTGCGCTGGTGAACTCGTAGCGGGCGAGATAGCCATCGCTGTTGAGACCGAGGAAGTCGTTTCCGGCGAGCGGAAGCACCGCCTTCCAGGTCGAACCGGGACTTTCCATCGGGCTGGTGATCGAACGGCTATTGGCACCGCTCGGCAGCAATATTAGATTGTCCGCGACCGGGAGGACGGTGCCTGCTTCAATTTCGATCGGATCCGTTTCGAGCGGAGCGGAAAGTTTCTGCGGCGGCAGAACCTGTCCCATGCGGGTGACCATGCTGTAGAAAGGCTCTGTCGTTCCCCAGGAAACAAAGAGATAGCCATTTTTCATGGACATCACCCGGAGGGGGGAGTCAGCGACACTTTTGTCCCGATCAAGCGGGATGGGGTTCAGTAATTTGGTCAGAAACCGGCTATTCTCGAGATCGGTCCGGTTTATCTGTACGACCGAGCCGGCGTCGGTCAGACAGACGAGTGTGTCTTCATTCGACTGGGTAGTGCCAATAACGCGCGCTCCGCAGATCGTTCGCCAGTAACTGTCGAGCGATTGCCGGTTGGCCTGCGAAAGGAAGACGGCGGGTGAGAAGGGGTGACTTCGACCGACGAAAACCTGTTCATGCTGCATCTGCAACGGCTGAACGGGTTCGCCTTCGGCGGTCTCTTTCGGGTTCAGCTGGAAGTGATCGCTGTTGATCTGCAGTTTGCGGAGGGCATCCTGCGTCATCCACAGCTGACCGTTCGGGCCGATATAGAGAAAGACGTTGCTCCCTTCTTCAGAGTCGGCATCTGTCGCGGCGGCCTGGGTCTCACTTTGCATTTTCTGGAACTGGAACGTGCCGTCCTGGGTGAGGGTTTTGGTTCCGGTGTCGGCTGAAACAGTGAACGAGGTCAATCGGCGCCCAGTCGAATGCACGACCAGTTGCTTACCGCGCAGGAAGGGGGGATTCACGACGCGACCATCTATTGTCGCCGAGTCGATGGGTTCGATCTGCTGCGGGAATTCCTCCGGATTATCCGGGTATTCCGTGCGGAGCACCTTCAGCGTGCATTTGTCGGCTCCCGTGTTCTGCGTGATGAGGGCCAAATTACCCATCGACAGGATCGGAATATCAATGTTGCCGGGTCGATGACCGAAGAGGCTGACCGCCTGACATTGCAGAGGACGCAGAGAGAAGTAATAGAAAATTTCCTGTTCCCCCGGCACGATGCAATGTTGCTCGTCCGCCGTTAAGGCAGGAGAACCCAGCAGCGGTTGAGAAATCGTCAACCGAGTCATCGTACGACCGGAACGGAGATCGAGCTGATAGAAGTTGTTGTGGTCCGTGGTGACGAAAATCGACGATTCGTGCACCAGCGGTTTGCCGGTGACCAGTTCGGGTTCGTCGTTCGCCGTGCGGAGCGGTTGACGCCAGATCAGATTTCCGGTCTTCAGTTCGACGACGACCAGTTCGTGATGCAGGGAGTCGAAGAATAAGACTCCTTCCGGAGCGGAATCGACGAGCAACGGGAAGAAGGATTTCTCCGGCCCGGTGAAGCGTTCCCAGACCGGCTGGCCGGTGATCGTATCGATTCCGTAACAGGCGTATTGCGTCTGGATGAGGACAACTTCTCCTTCCGATTGTCCGGACGTCTGGGAACGGGTATGCACCGCGATCGTAAGCGGCGGAGGAAGCGTAGACTCGCGTTCGGTCGTGACGCCGTCCTCATTGACTTCACTTGATTGAATCAGACTTTTTTCTTTGGCAAGAATCTCTCCGAGTTTCTTTGCCAATTCGGGTTCGTCCGAGAGAACAGGATACTGCGTCAGCAGATTGCGGCGCTCTTCGAGTGCGACGAGGGGCGCGTTTTCAGCAAGCGCGGCGTCAATCTTCGCAAGATGCTCGACCAGGAATTCCTCTTTTAGGACTTCCTTTTCGGCCTCACGATAGGCGGCATCGAGCTTCTGATTGATCTCTTTTGCTTCCGCTTCACTTTCCGGAGCGTACGCCGTTACCTTCTTGCGCGCTTCCGTCGCGATTTCGAGGAATTCACGTTTCTTCTGTGTCTTCGCAGAATCGATCGCCCCCTCGGTAATTCGTCGCGCGAAGTCGAACAGGTTGGCACGCTGGCTCGTGGCGAAGCCTTTGGTTCCCCGGTTGTCCTGGATGTAGTTGTTTAGCTGATCGAGTCCTTTGTCCCAGATTCCGGCGGCACCCGAGATCTCTTTCTCAATGCGAGCCTGCCCGATTTTAAGTTGGGCATCGTCGGAGAGGTCACCAGCGTTGGGATAGGTTTCGAGGAATTGTTTCCAGGCTTCAATCGCCTGCGAGTATTGACCGCTTTCGTGGTAGTCGAGGGCCGCGTCGTACATCTGCTGGCTGTTGTTGCTCAGGAAGAGTACATAAAAGATTGCCGCGAGAATAACGAGTGTGACGGAACCAATGCCGAGAATCTGCAGGAACTTGGAACGCAGAAGTTCTTCTTCACCTGGACGGACGGCATTACGGTTGCGCCGCGCTTCCCTTTGGGCACGTTTGGCCTCCTTGCTGTCTTCCACGTCCTCTTCGTCGTCCGACTCACCTTCTGCTGAAGGGACATCTTCGCCCTCGTCGTCGTCGAAGTTGTCGATTTCATCGTCGTCGTCGGCACTGGGAGCGCGGTAGCTGTTCGATGGATCGAACATGTCTTCGTCATCAAGGAAGTCATCATCATCCAAGATGGCCGATACAGCTGATTCCTGAATGCTCGCCTTTTTCGCGCTCGCTTCCTTCTTCGGTTTTGATTTGACCGTCTCGACCTGATCTTCCTCATCGAGATCGTCATCGATGTCTCCGAAGAGATCGTCCTGGGAGACCGGTTTCAGGTCGACCCCGGAGGCGGCGCGGCCGGTGGCCACGGCGGCATCGTCACCCGCGACCCTCAGGATGACATCGCCCAGGGCGACTTCGTCGTTGAGCGTCAGCACGGCTTTTCGGGAAGGGCTGCCGTTGATGCTCACCCCTTTGGAGGTAGCGGCGGCAATCACGACTCCCTTGTCCGTCCAGTTGAGACGGCAGTGCATCGTACCCAGTCCCGCATCTTTCAATTGCACATCATTGTTTTTGTGCGAACCGATGGAAATGGGGGTACGGCGTTCGAGAGGGATTTCTTTCACCTCTCCCGAGGGGAAAGTCAGTGTGATTACTGCATTGAGTCCGTCATTACTCATTATTTTGAATGCCTGTAGGGTCGAGGCCGGTCTGGCTTATTGACTGGCTTTCTGAAAATCTCAGATGAATGAAGGAAGTTCCGTAACTGCTTTATACGAGTTTATTTTCCGGTCTGTTGGACCTGGTTGAAAGTCATATCATGAAAGGGGATGTGTCCTGGCGGGAATAACCGGGCGTCATTCTTCCACTTTGACCCGGATACGCTGCATGCCCGCTTCGGCCGCGGAATCGAGCACCCAGACCACGGTGTCGTGCAGCGCGACTGGATTGGAGGTGATGAAGAGTTCGTTCATGTTATCCTGTCGCGCGTACTGTGCGATCTTTTCGGCAACCATGGCCGGGTCCTGAATAACTTCAAAGTCTTTGCCGATGGAGATGACGTTGTTTTCGTCGATGTAGACTTCGACCGAGTTCTCTTTCAGAACTTCCTCCTTCTGCATCGAGACCGCCCCTTTTTCGTCCCGTTCGGGCGGAGGAAACGGCATGGTCTTCTGCAGGCTGAAAGAGGCGGAGATCATGAAGAAGATCAGCAGGAGGAAGGTGACGTCGACCATCGGGGTCAGGTCCATGTCCTCCATATCGGTTTCCATGGGGCGAATTGAGAACTCTTCCTCGTCTTCGTCCTCGTCGGGGGGAGGGCCGACCGCGACGGCGGTGGGGAGGATCTCGTTTTTCGCAATCGATTTTCCGGCAGTCGTACCGTTCGGGGCCGTCGATTCCGCTCCTTCTTCCCGGGGAGGAGGCTCCCGCTTGACAGAACGGGAGGACTCGGGCTTATCTTCCGTTGTAGATTCTTCCGCAGCGCTGCTGGTCGTTTTTTTCTCGCCACCCACATTGGGGACCAGCACGACGGCCATGCAGGACGGGCACTTGATCTCTTTGCCGGACCGCTTGCGCGAGATGCTCAGGCGAGTCTTGCATTGAGGACAACGGAATTGAATCGGCATGACGTAACAAACTAAGATGGTGGTTGTATGGGATTTAACCGGTGACGATCTCACACCGGTCTTTATTGGGATCGGGATTTGTCTTCGACACCAATGTGATACTGGATTTCATTATCGATGCCCGCGATTTCCTGGAGAATCTGTTGCACAAAGCCATGCGGAACGTCTCGATCGGCCTTGATGATGACGTGGTGATCAAGCAAGCCTTCCATCGCCGTCTTGACCCGATTTTCGACCTGACCCAGGTTAATGATTTCGGAAGTCGGTTTATCACCCAGGCGGATGACGGGTTCTTCCGACAGTGATTCCGGGGCCTCAATACTAAGGATCACGGAATCTTCCTTGTTCGTACCTTCTCCATGCCGCGCGCCGGGCGGTTTGATGCTGGAAGTCTCCTGCATGGTGGACGTCACCATGAAGAAGATCAGCAGCAGGAAGGTGACATCGATCATGGGCGTGATGTCCAGATCGGCCTCTTCCCCTTTTTTCTTTTTGGCGAGGAGTGCCTGTTCGCTCCCCCCCATATAGACAGTTCGTCTGGCCACGTTGACTAGCTCCGGATTGCGCGTTCGAAGTCGTTGAGGAAGCTACCGAGATCGTCCTGCACCGAGTCCTGCAGCTTACCGATCTGGACGTTGATCTTGTTGCCGAGGACCACGAGCGGAATCGCAATCGCCAGTCCGTAAGCGGTCGTCAACAACGCGAAGCTGATGTCGTTTGCGAGCTGAGACGGGTCGGTCCCGGTTTCCTGCATCGCGGCGATCTTGGCGAACGCGCTGATCATACCAGTCACCGTACCGAGCAGCCCGAGCATGGGAGCCGTCTTGACGATCGTGGTGACCCACGAAGTTGTGTATTCGAGTTCCGCAAGGATTTCGCGCTCAAACCGTTCAGACAACAGGCGGCGAACTTTTGTCACCCCCAGGTTGCGGCGCTCGATGGCGACCATGATGAGCTGCGGAACCGCTTTGTTCCAGTACGGCGGCGAATCGCATAACTCCATGACGGCTTCGAAGTCTTTGTCTTCGAGGTAGGTCCCCACCTCTTCGAGGAACGCTTCGGAGTTCGCCCGGCTCCCCATCGATTTCCGCTTCACATTGCGGTTCAGGATGGCGATACACGCCAATCCTGCCATCGCAGAGAGCGCCATCGCGATATAAATGAAGATACCGAAGTAGTGGAGGAAGATTTCTTTGAAGTCCATCTGGAATTCCAATAATAGACAGAGGTTGAGAGTGACGTGTTTCGTTCAGGAGGAAGAGACATCCTCCGGGGGGACGCTGTGGGAACCGGGGGCTCCGCGGTCAGCGTAGATAAAGCTGTTTGGTGACGACGAACGTGTAACCGCCAGCCCTGCGGCTGACGTTGAAATAAGTTCGGCGAATTTCCTGTTCTTTTTTATTGCGGAAGGCGAGTTCTTTGGTGACGAGATCGTTTTCGGTCTTGGCGGGATAGAAATGGAGAATGGGGAACGCGGCTGCGTCAATTCCCGCTTTTTTCACCAGGTCTACGTCAGCCTTGCGACGACCGGCATCCTGCCACTGCATGTAGAGGCGTTGTTCCTCTTCGCTGATCGTTTCAACCCGTTTCGTGGGAGTCGGGGAGGAAAAATTACTGAGGTAGGTGATCGTGTCGTTCCCCTGCACGACGCCGAATTCAATTCCGAAGAAATCGAGTTGCCGCGCGTATTCGTCGAGAGTGTCTTTGTCGCCGAAGCGAATGACCCAGCGCTGGGCGCGGGTAAGCGCACCGGGGCCTCCCCCTTCACCGAGCGGAGCGCGACCGGTGCCATTGGCACTCCCCGGTTTCCCCGAAGAGATGGAGTCGTTCTGCGGTTGATCCTGTACAAATTGCGAGGCGGCGTCCGAAAGCTCCACGACCGTCTCGAGCGTTTCGAGAATCTGAGTTTCTTCGCTGGGGAGTTCCGCCTGCGACGGGTCATCCGTCACATCTTCGGGGGACTCGACCTTCAATGTTTCGTCGATGGCGCCATCGAGTTCGCCGCCAGCCATCGGAATTACTTCGGGGACCATATCACTGTCGACAGCGGGTACGCGCGAGCCGAACCACATCAGGAAGAAGATGAAGGCGCCGATCAGGCAGGCCAGAACCACCGAGACCATCCATGCGCTGGCGCGGTCGTAACGGGTGATTCTCATTACGGGGCGCGGATGCTGTTTTTTATTCGCCGTCGCCATGGCTGTTGCACCATTCCCGGGAGTCAGCAGAGCTTACATATCGAGTGAGCTGCTACTGAGTCCGATTGTGAGGTTGAATCTTGTCCGTCCAGTATACTCGCGTCCTCCGGGGGAAGGTGGAATTAGATGGCACAGACAAAAGTCATTTATCAGAAAATCAGAGACCGCCGTAAACGGCGTCCTCAGGCTTACAACTGCATCTGAAAAAAGTATGAAACAGGGAGACGATTTTGCTCGTGATCCACCGGGTTCTGGTCGGACCTGTTGATCACGATCGCCATAAGGAATGAATTCCACCACGTCTGAGGACGAAAGCTTCGTCTTCGTTTCAGTTCGGGCAAGTGGAATACGAGTTTGAAATGCGAGGCGGAATGGATTGAGACGTCAGGCAGGTGGGAGAAAGACAACAGAAGACGGGCTCCGGAAGGTCCCGTGTGAGGTCAGTTTCTGCAATCCGAACTTCAATACTATCGCCGCGACAAAGAAAATGTCAATCACCGGACAGGGCGGAAGAAGAAGTGAGGAGAGAGCTGTTCCGGTCGGGTTTACGCAGGCGATTCAATCTAACTGATCAGGGTTTTTCCTCTGGTCCGCACGAGCAGACCAGCTGGCCACAACCCGGACATCCGGCAGCGTATTTCTGACGGACGGCCTCACGTAGATCGATGCCGCTGATGTTCGCAATGGTCGCCAACCAGGCGAGGACATCGGCAAATTCAGCAGCCAGTTCTTCCCGCGTTCCCTCACGCAAAGCAGCCGATAATTCGCCTACTTCCTCCATAAACCACATGAAGGTTCCTTCCACGCCCCGTTCTTCATCCTTTCGCGAGTACATCTGATCAATCAGCGGTTGCAATTGGTCCAGAGAAAACTCGGAATCGGGGTGATGGCTCTCCGCCATGAATGGCTCCAAAACGCTGGGAAACTGGGATCGATCGGCTGTGCCGCGTGAAAGGGGCGGGTTCCGGTTGAAGGCAGAAGTCTGCCCACGAAACCCGAAGCGACAATCAAGATCCCGGCGAGCGACGGAAGGTGTTTTCGGAATCAGAATAACCCGAAGCATCCTGTATATGAGCCCGTCGGAACCGCTTTGAGTCTAGCCAGTCACGATGCAGTTTCCAACGTATATTCCGGAAAACGCACGGGGGCTCACTTAATCAACACCTAAAATTTTCCCCGGCCCCATTATTCGAAATATGACGAGGATTAACGGTCATTCCAGCCGAGGTGGTGAAAGAATGTTAAGCGTTCGGCGGGCTTTTCTCTGTCGGAACGCGGTGGTTCCACCAGAGTACACCGCAAGTGATTGCACTTCCCGCAAAAGCGAGCGCCACGTCTTTCTGGGTATCCCACATGTCACCCTGCTGGCCGTTGTAGTTCTCCGCCATCGCCGGCGCGACGACCATTGTCAGTATCCATTCCGCCAGTTCATACAGCGTCGATGTCGCCAATATCGTCTGCAGGGTCAACAGCATCAGCATCAGCCGGGACTTCGTGAGAAATCGGGCGTAAAGATTCCAGGTGGGAACCGACAGGAGTACTCCGTACCAGAAATGCACGAAGCGATCGTAATGATTTCGTTCCCAGCCGAAGGTTTCCTCAAGCGTGAAACCGAAGAATGAATTCAACCATTTCTCATAGGGAACCAGCGAATAGAAGTACCGCGCTCCGATCAGATGCAGGACGAGAAACGCGATGCAGCAATAGAAGCCGGGTTCCGTCAGCAGGCGATAGCGCATGAGGAGAAAGATGACGATCCAGGCGACTCCTGTCAGCAGGTGCTGCAGCACATAGGCCCGCGCATCGTGAACGCCAAAGCTGAGCGCGAACCAGAGGAGAAAAAAGAGGGCGATGGTGATCCACCGCAGGCGTCTCACACAGGGCGTGGTTTGAGGATAGTCAGGTTGAGCGTCCATAACTTGAGTTTACCAGAATGGATCGGTCCGAGCGCAAAAAAACTTCCCCCACCGGTCAGGCGGTGAGGGAAGTTTTCAAATCTCAGATTGTGAGTGACGAAACCTTACGGGACATCGTCGTGACCCAGGACATCACTCTCCTGCAGCGTCACATGATTGACGACTGTCCGGCGTTCGGAAGTATAGACGATGTGAATCGTGCCATCTTCTCCCTGAACCATGTAGGGATAGGCAGCGCTATCGCCCTGTTTGTTGACGATGATGCGCGAGTGGGGCCAGGTCTTCCCATTATCGGTCGAGACCCGGACGACCAGCGGCATGCGCCGGCCTTCGAAACTGTTGTTGTAGACGAACATCAGGTGCCCATTCTTCAGTTTGATCAAGTCAATCGCCGAGTTCGGATTCGGGAATGGCGTGTCCTCTCCTTCCGTCCACGTTTTACCACCATCCATCGACTCTGTCTTCACGACAAAGCCATCGGGCACGACACCGTATCCACCGCCACGACGACAGTAAGCCAGCAGGTGGTCGTCGTTGAGTTGGACGACCGAGGGCTGAATGTTGCCGATGCGCGAATGAATGATGTCGGTGAATTCCCATTTCATCGTTTCGGGATCAAGGCGGGCAAAGAGCGAACCACTCTCGTGTCCAACGATCTCGCGATCGTTGCCGGTTTCATGATAGATCGGCAACAGGTAGTCGCCGTCATTGAGCGCGATCGGCTGTGAGCGAACCATCATCCCCTTGTCGAAGGTCAACGTCTCCGAGTCAGTCCAGGTGTGACCGTTATCCTTCGAGTATTTGTATTTGATGATGGAGTCCGACCAGGTATCGCCGTAACGGACAACGTAGAACAACCAGGTGATCCCATCGGGTGATGCCCAGATAACCCCGTTTCCATCAGCGCGATCGGGTGTGTCGGCAATACGCTCGGGAGTCGTCCATTTGTCGGATCCTTTGGCGAGGCGGCTGCCGTAGACCGCGGTGTCACCTTCGTATTCCCCTTCGCCACCATAGTAGGCGATGTAGAGGTCTCCGTTGAGGAGTTCCTCGATCGAGGCCGGGTGTTTATAAACACCTCCAGGAACTTCCGGGTCGAAGACCCGTTCGATTTTGATTTCGGCCTGAGCCAGAGAGACGCAGCAGCAGATTCCCGCTGCGGCGAACAAAGTGTGAATTCCGGAGTTAATCATGAAGCTGAAGTACCTGAAGTGGGAAGGATTGCTGAAGTGGTTCCATTCAGAGCGTGCTTGAGACACGCATTGTGCGGACTGTTCAAAATTATTCTGCTTAAACTTAAGTAGAGATTCGACCTTCGTCCAGCAGTAAACTGGTTCGCCCTGCCAGACTTTTGTCCACTGGTAGGGATAAGTCAGTTAAGTTCAGCGGCTTCTTCCCAGTGTGCGTACAGTTGCTCGAGCCGAGCACAGGTCGCCTCGTATTCATCGACGATCTGCCGCGACTTGTCGCCGTCTCGCTGAATCTTCGGGTCGATCATCTTCGCTTCGAGCTCCGCTTTCACGTCTTCCCGTTCCGCGATTTCGACTTCGATGTCTTCGACCTTGCGATAAGGAAACTGCCGCTTCCGCTTTGACTTTGGTTCCGAATTGGGTTTCGGGGGAGCCTCCACCGGAGCGGGAGCTGGCGCTGCCTCGACCGGGACAGGCTTCGCCTTTGCAGGGGCCGCGGTCGCCTGCAGTTCCCGTTTGCGGTTTTCCTCGAACTTCTGGAAGGCGGAATAGTTCCCTTCGTGGTACCGGACCCGTTCCGGTTCGAAGACGAGCACGGTTTTGGCGACCTGATCAATGAAGTATCGGTCGTGACTCACGAACAGGATCGTCCCGTTGAACCGATGCAGCGCTTCTTCGAGCGATTGCCGCGCCCATAAGTCGAGATGGTTCGTCGGTTCGTCAAGGATGAGGACGTTGGGGAACTGAAGCGCCAGCCTGGTCAATGCCACCTTGCTTTTTTCTCCACCGCTCATCGCGCCGACCTTCTGCAGCGCGAGTTCCCCCTTGACGCCAAACTTCGCCAGCCACGCGCGGATGGCGCCGGGGGTGATGTCCGGGTTCTCCAGTGGTCGCGCGGCTTCCACAGCATCAAGTTTCGGCTGGACTCCGGAAAGTTGCTGGTCGTAGTAACCGACTTTCACATTCGCACCGTGTCGAATTTCGCCCGTATCAGGTTTGAGTTGCCCGACGAGCGTTTTCAGAAAGGTCGATTTGCCGCAGCCATTCGGGCCGAGGATCCCCAACCGCTCTCCGCGTTCGATCTGTAATGTCAGGTCTTTGAAAAGTGGCCCGTCGTAGCCTTTGCTGAGATCCTTGATGTCGAAGACCCAGTCCCCTGTCCGTTCGGCGGGGGCGAAGTCCATAAAGGGAGTGTCGAAGTCGGTCGGGTTGTCGATGCGGTCCAACCGGTCGAGCTTCTTCATGCGGTCTGCGGCTTGCGCGTGCTTCTGGCCCGCCTGGTTACGGCGGATAAAGTCTTCTGTCTTGTCGATGAATTCCTGCTGTTTCTCAAACGACTTCTGTTGCAGCTTCATCCGCTCTTCGCGCTGGCGCCAATACGTGGAGAAGTTTCCCTTGTAGTCGGTCAGCTTCGCGCCGAAGAGCTCGAAGGTTCTGTTCGTCACGCGATCCAGAAAGTAGCGGTCGTGGCTGACGAGCAGGATCGTGCCATTCATGTTGGAGAGGTATGCCTCCAGCCATTCGGTCGCTTCGATGTCGAGGTGGTTTGTGGGTTCGTCGAGGATCATGAGCCCCGGTCCGCGCAACAGCAACCGGGCAAGGAGGACCCGGTTCTGCTGACCCCCACTGAAGGTGCGCAGTTGCCGATCGTAGTCCTCTTCGCTGAACCCGAGTCCCTGCAACACCTCGTCGACGCGGTGATCGATGTTATAGGCGTTCAACCGGTCGAGTTCGTGCTGGATAAAATCAAAACGGGTGTGAAGTCGTTCGAGTTGGACGTCATCTTTGACTGTCGCCATCTCTTCCGCGACGCGGATGGATTCGTCCTGCAATTCGTATAAATGGGCGAGACCCGAGCGTGCCTCTTCCAGCAACGTCCGGTCGGGGGGGGAAGTCGGCTTCCTGTTCCAGCATCGCGATATCGAGGGAAGCAGGATGCTCGATGTTGCCGGAGTCGGCGTCGTCCTGCCGCATCAGAATGCGGAGCAGCGTCGATTTACCGGCACCGTTAGGGCCGACCAGACCGATTTTGTCCCCCTCGGAGATATCGAAGGAGACCTTATTCAGTACCGGCTCGACGTCGAACTGCCGGACGAGATCCTGGACGGTTAGCAAAATCATGCGAGTTTTGTGAGGGAATGGAGTTAAATCGAACGGGGAATGACGGTTAACGAACCGGACCGGTAGCGAAACTTCACCGATCCGGGCGACGCTCGTCGCGCGGTGGTGGTTGCGGTGTTACCGGTCGCACGTTAGGCTGTGTTTTTGCAATTGCGGCGCAAAATCGCGGGTTGACATCTGAATAGAAGATCGTCCTCCATGATCGATGCGCGGTGACAGTATATAAGAGTCACCACGACCTGACGACCGCATCAGCCCCGAACTCTTTCGGGAATTCACAGCTCCGAACTAAACAGATGGGTAACCCGCCCGTCCCCTCACGATAAATCGACAGGTAAGCGAACGCGATGATGACCGACGAAAAAGTTTTGATCCGTATTGGCCACAGTCCTGACCCCGATGACGCCTTTATGTTTCACGCGCTGGCGAACGACAAGATCGAGACGGGGAAATACCGGTTCACTCACGAACTGCAGGACATCGAATCGCTCAATCAGCGGGCCCTCAAAGGGGAACTCGAACTGACGGCCGTCAGTCTGCACGGTTATGCCTACATGACCGACACCTACGCGCTTTGTTCCTGCGGCGCGAGCATCGGGGACAACTATGGTCCGATGGTCGTCGCGAAAAAGGAATGTGCGATCGAGGATCTTAAAGGGAAAAAGATCGCCGTTCCCGGCACCATGACGACCGCGTTTCTCGCCCTCAAATTGCTGCTGGGGGACAGCTTCGAGTATGAAGTTCATCCTTTTGACGAGATTCTGAACATCGTCGAACGTGGCGAGGCCGATGCCGGTCTCATTATTCATGAAGGTCAATTGACCTACGCCGACCAGGGATTGAAGCTGATTGTCGATCTCGGTGAATGGTGGTTCAAGGAAACGGACGGGCTTCCCCTTCCGCTGGGGGCCAACGCGATCCGTAAAGACCTCGGTCAGGAGACGATGGAAGAAGTCACCGCCTACCTCAAGCAGAGCATCATCTACGGTCTCGACCACCGCAAGGAAGCCCTCGCTCACGCCCAGAAGTACGGTCGCGATCTCGACGACGCCAAAGCCGACAAGTTCGTCGGCATGTACGTAAACGACTATACCGTCGACTTCGGCGACAAGGGCCGCCAGGCAGTGAAACTGTTGCTGCAGAAGGGCTACGAAAAAGGAATCATTCCGAACCCGGTGGAGCTCGAGTTTATCGGATAAGCGATCGCACTGGATTGATGTCCCATGAGTGATAAATCGAACTTCGATAGTCGGGAACGATCAGAAACCCAATCGGAGAAGGTTTCTCCGAAGCGATATATACTTTCACTTATCAGTGGGACATTTTTTCTTGTGGTTGTTGGTTCAGCGGTAGTGGCTTGGCGGAGAAATGCGAACTTCTGGGCGACATTGCAGGAACAATGTGTCATTGCCGGACTCGTATTGTCGCTTGCCATTGTCGGATTCTACATCACCTACGGTCATACTCGGGTGCGTTATTGGGATGATAAAATCGAAGAGGAATCTGACGATTCGAAGAAAGGCATGTAGCTGACGCCGCTTCCGTCTGATTTATGTCGCCACTCTAAAGTTGAAACTTGAATTTCCAAGATCCAGAAAGAACCTGACCTCCTGATGTCTTCCTCCAGCTATCTGCAGAACCTGTTCGGACTCGACGGCAAAACGGCGATCATTATCGGGGGGACCGGCGTTCTCGGCGGGGCGATTGCGGAAGCACTTGCGGGCGCCGGTGCTTTTGCGATTATTGTCGGTCGCAATGAGGCCAACGGAAATGAAATTGTCTCAAAGATCGAAGCGGCTGGGGGCAAGGGAGAATTCTTCAAGGCGGATGCCACCACCAAGGCTGACCTGGAGAAACTGGTCGAACATCTGAAGGCGAACCACCGGCACTGCGATATTCTCATTAACGGCGCCGGTGTGAACTCACCGACTCCCTTCCTCGAGATCGAGGACGAAGAATGGGAGCGGATTATGAATATCAACCTTCGCGGTGTGCGTGTTGCCTGTCAGGTCTTCGCGAAATTCATGCTCGATTCCGGCACCCAGGGTTCGATTATTAATGTCGCTTCGTTAAGCGCCATGACCCCGCTTTCCCGCGTTTTCACTTACTCGGCATCGAAGGCGGCGGTCCTCAACCTCACGCAGAACCTCGCCCGCGAATGGGCGAAAGCGGGAATTCGTGTGAATGCGATCTCGCCCGGATTCTTCCCCGCCGAACAGAACCGCAAGGTCCTCACTGCCGATCGTGTCAACAGCATCATGACGCACACTCCGATGGACCGCTTCGGTTCACCCGAAGAACTGGCCGGGGCGATTCTGTTACTCGCCGCGCCGAAAGCGGGAAGCTTTCTCACCGGACACAATCTGGTGGTCGACGGTGGCTTCAGCGCCATGACGATCTGATCCTTAGGTGACGTATAACCGACGACCGATCAGCTTCGCCGGGATAAAGAGGCACGCGGTGGCGATGGCGTAGCCATAGCAACCGTGAAAGGCGAGGATATAAATCGCGTCGAAAAAGATGATTGACGTCAGCAAGGTCCGCATCGCCTGCTGAACTTGCGCGGGACCGGGATCACGAAACGTCGCGACGATCTTGCGCCCGATCAACCCGAACACGACAAGTAATCCCGCAGCCGCGATGAGTCGGTGGAGCGGGAATGGCGAGTTGACGGTATCGGAAATATCGTCCGCCGGAACCGGCCAGAACAGAGCCGCGCGGACCATTAAGAGTCCGACCAAACCAAGAGCAAAAGCGCCGGTGCGGAGTTCCCAGGGCGAACTTTCTTCGGCCTCGTTGCGTCCAAACCACGTTAGCGTCAGTACGTACAGGCCGGAGAGTCCCGCGACCGATTGAAGGCCCGGTTCCCAGAGATCGGCAGTCAAGCTGGCCCCAAGCAGGATATTGAGATATCGGCACAAGCCCATCAGCAACGGGCCGATCAGATACGCTTTCCCCCCGCCATCGTACATCAGGACGGAAATCGCGATGCCGAAGGCGATGTAGAGCGAGTTCATGCTGACGAGGGCCGCGGCCGTGATGCCGACCAGCATCAGCACACTGGAGAATACCAAGGCGCGCGTTGCGCAGACTTTTCCCGACGGGATCGGGCGGAAGGGGCGCTCTCTGGCATCGATGTGCCGGTCGAAGTAATCGTTGAAGGCCATCCCCGCGAGATACAGACCGGTGGAGGACAGCATCAATAACAAAACAGAAGGAAGGGGAAGCAGATGCTCGTGCGTTAGCAGATAACCGAGCCAGATATTACTCCACGCCGAAAAGAGTGCGGGAAGGCGAACGAGTTGTAACCAGGGGCGAATGGACATGAATAAATCTGTTAATAATAGTGAGAATCAGCGAGTCGAGATCGTAACAGCCCGCGGTGGTGAGAAGCAATCAACCGGTTTAATCACTCCGGCAGGGGATTCTGCCGAAAGTCACTGATTGGAAACGAGTTACAAGCTGAAAAGGGTCAGGGAGAACCGTACAATTTGAAATCGAGAGTGGGCCGTGTGATCGCTGCGGGACTATATATTAGTGTCGTGGAGGAAAGTCCGGGCTTCACAGGACATGGTGGTGGGTAACGCCCACCGTCCGCGAGGATAGGGAAAGTGCCACAGAAAACAAACCGCCTGCCGGGCCTCGGCTCGGTCGGTAAGGGTGAAAAGGTGCGGTAAGAGCGCACCAGCAGCTCGGGTGACCGGGCTGGCTTGGTAAACCCCACCAGAAGCAAAACCAAGCAGAGGCGAGCCAGCCCTCGGGCGGCACGAGCCGGTCCGGTTCGTTACAGTCTCGGGTAGGTTGCTAGAGGTGCCGGGCAACCGGCATCCCAGATAAATGATCATGCTCGACAGAACCCGGCTTACAGGCCCACTCTTTTTCTTGAGTACCATCACGCAATTCACGGATTACACGAAAAGAAGATGTCTGATCTCGGGGAGCAACCTTTACGAATTGCCGTCATCGGCGCCGGAATCAGTGGATTGACCGCTGCGCATCGCCTGATCGAATTGGCGGAAGAGAAAAACAGCGCGATTGATCTGTCCGTCTACGAAGCGGCGCCGCGTGCGGGCGGATTACTCGGGACCGAGCGGATCGGCGATTATCTGGTCGAACTGGGGGGCGACATGTTCGTGACGAACAAACCTTGGGCCGTCGACCTCTGCAAACGTCTGGGACTGGAAGACCAGTTGATCGAGACTGAGAAAGTAAATCGCCGCGCGTTTGTGTTATCCAAGGGGAAGCCGGTCGAAGTCCCGCTGGGCTTCAACCTGATGGCCCCGGCCCGTATCTGGCCAATGGTCGTTACACCGCTTCTGAGCTGGAAGGCCAAGCTCCGCATGGGGTGGGAATACTTTGTCACTCCCCGCAGGAATGTCGAGGAAGATGAAAGCCTGGCAAGCTTTGTCCGGCGACGTTTGGGAAAGGAAGCCCTCGAACGTCTCATTCAACCACTCGTTGGCGGGATTTATACTTCGGACCCGGAGAAGCTGTCGCTCAGCGCGACGCTCCCGCGCTTTATCGACATGGAACGAGAGCATGGCAGCCTGATTCGGGCGATGCGTCGGCAATCGAAGTCCGCGTCTGAAAACCAGGCGGCTACGGGCGCGCGCTATAGCCTGTTCATGACGCTCAAAGGGGGGCTGCAACAACTTCTCGACACTCTGCGCGATAGAGTTAGAGAGAACGCGGAACTTCGGACCGGGCACAAGCTGACGAAACTCGAACCCCTCGAAGCGGGATATCGTCTCACCTTCGACGTCGCTGGTTCATCAGAACCGGTGGTGAAGGAAGTGGATCGAGTTTTGTTAACGACGCCCGCTTATGCTTCAGCCAAGCTGGTCGAAGGGTTCGCGTCCGAACTCGCGAAGCCGCTGCGGCAGATCGAGTATGCGTCGTGCGCCCTGGTACTCAGTGGACACAAACTGACCGACTTCACCCATCCGATGGATGCGAACGGCCTGGTGATACCCTATGTTGAGAACCGCAGGATCCTCGCTGTGTCGTTCACGAGTCGCAAATTTCCCGGGCGAGCACCGGAAGGGCATATCCTGCTGCGGACATTCGTCGGCGGAGCATTGCAACCGGAGTTGATGAATTGCAGCGACGAGGAAATCAAAAAGTTCACACTCGAGGAACTGCGCGACATCTTTGGTTTGCACGCGGAACCCGATTTTATCGAGGTCAGCCGCTACGTCGGAGCGATGCCACAATATCACGTCGGACATGCGCAGCGGGTGGCGGAAATCCACAAGCAGGCCGAAAAGCTGAGCGGCTTTGAACTGGCGGGGAACATCTACGAAGGTGTTGGCATCCCCGACTGTGTGCACAATGCGGAAGCCGCAGTGGCACGGTTACTCGGAGATTGACGAACTTCGCCCGAATTACGCGACGAAGATCATTTGCCCCCTTGCTGCCCCTTCCAGCGCAGCCAGTGATCGGCAAGCACGATGGCAATCATCGCTTCGGCCATCGGTATAAAGCGAGGCAGCAGGCAGGGATCGTGGCGTCCCTTCGTCTGGATCGTCGCCGGTTCACCCTGTTGATTGACCGTCGGTTGCTCCCGCGACAAGCTGCTCGTCGGTTTGACGGCCGCCCGCAGCACGATCGGCATGCCACTGGTAATACCACCGAGCATGCCGCCATGATGGTTGGAAGACGTCTTGATTTCACGTCCCCCCTGCTCTCCGGGTTCGGAAACGAAAATATCGTTGTTCTCGGTGCCCCGCATGGTCGCGCAGCCGAAGCCGACGCCATATTCGACCCCCAACACGGCAGGCAGGCTGAAGAGCGCTTTGGCGAAGTCGGCTTTGATTTTGTCGAAGACCGGTTCCCCGAGCCCGGCCGGAACGCCCGTTGCGACGATTTCCGCGGCGCCGCCGATCGAGTCCTGATCCTTACGGACCTCATCGATGAGCGCGATCATTTTCTCTGCGGCATCATAGTCCGGACAGCGGACAATGTTGGGAGAACCGTCCGGCAGTTTTTCGACCTGATCCAGGGACACCATCCCCGGGGCGGCGATGTTGGCTTTAACATTACCGACCTGGTTTACATACCCGATCACCCGCCCGCCGAATTCTATTTCGATGAGCTTCTTGGCAACGACTCCCGCCGCGACCCGCACCGAAGTCTCCCGCGCACTGGAACGGCCACCCCCGCGGTAGTCGCGAAAGCCGTACTTGGCGTCGAAGGTGTAGTCCGCGTGACCGGGGCGATAGAGATCCTTGATGTTCGAGTAGTCTTTGCTGCGCTGATCCTGATTGCGAATCAGAATCGCCAGGCTGGTTCCTGTCGTGCGTCCTTCGAAGAGGCCGGCGATGATCTCCGGGTGATCGTCTTCCTGACGCTGTGTAACGATCTTGCTTTGTCCCGGTTTCCGGCGGTTCAAATCCACGAGCAGATCTTCCACCGTCAGCGGAATCCCGGCGGGAACGCCGTCAATGATGACCACGTTCGCGGGGCCATGACTTTCACCCGCGGTGGTGATGCGAAAGGATTGTCCGAATGAGTTCCCGGCCATAGTCAGTTGATCTTGCTTTTTCGTTTATCTGCGCCTGTCCGGTCAGTCGGTCTGACAACGGCGGCCGCGAAAAATGGAGGAGAATCGCTGATGAGATCCTCCGATGAAATCGAACCTCCAGTATAGCGGATTCGATCGATCTCTCACCATTGCCTCGCGGTTGATTCGAGGCCGATTTCAGGCGGTCGGAACGAAAATAGGGACTGAAGGGTTTCGCTGACCATGAAATGCGTATAATCAGTCAGGAAAGTCCATCCGGAAACCCGCGCAGCCCCGTTATCTGAAACGATCTTATGAGTTCCCCCGAACCGGAAAATCGCTCCCCCTCCCGATTTCCGTTTGAGCCTGATCAACAGCGTCCGGAATGGCAGCTGCGTCAGATGCAGCTCTCCGGTTGCCTGATTCTGTTCCTGCTGCTCTTTGTGGGTTGTCTGCTCCCCTTCGTGCTGATTGATGCGGCGCAGCAAGCTCTGATGAACCTGAACCTGAGTCCGACCGGGGCGATGCTGGTTCTCATCGGGATCATTATCGGTTCGGTGATCAACATACCTGTCTCGCGAAGACTGACAGGACGCACGGTAGAGGTCTCCTCGCCGACGACGGCGGAATCTTCTCCGCTCACTCAATGGCCTCCCGTGATGGGGAGGGCCAGGCTCAACGAGGAACTGGTCATCGCCGTGAATGTCGGCGGCTGCCTGATTCCTTCGCTGCTGGGTATCTGGTTACTGCGCCCGTTGTTGGAAGAGGGAGGGACGGTGCTGATGGTCCTCCTGATCGGCATGTGGCTCAACAGCACCATCTGTTATCTCGCGTCGCGCCCCATTAAAGGACTTGGCATCCTGTTGCCGTTCTGGATACCTCCACTTGTTGCCCTGCTCGTAACCTGGGGAGCGCTAAGTGCGCCTCTCTACGAACCCTATCGCCCGGCCACTGCTTATCTGATCGGGATCAGCGGACCGTTGATCGGCGCGGACCTGGCGCGCTGGAAAGACTTCCACAAGATCGGATCAGGACTCGTGGCGATCGGAGGGGCCGGAACATGGGACGGGATACTGTTGTCCGGCCTCGTCGCCGCGTTCTTTGCTTGAATCGCGCTCGCGCGATTCAGCCCCGCAAACGGAACAATCTCGCTTCCGTGGAGACCAACTACCCGTTCGCAACGTATCCTTTAAACTGAGGATTATCCTTAGATACCGAGGTGAAAGTCTGGCTGCCGTATTTCAACTTAGAGCGGAAGTTGTCGAATGGAAATTGCATCATTCAGAACAGATAACATTCTGCATATGATGAATTCTGGCCGAGATTGGACGGAACAGTCTTGATTTGTGCACCTGGAAAGAATCCACGTGGTGCACCGCCAGGGCCCGCTGCGGTTTTGGGTGATGTGTCACATTTGGAGACAAGTGAGAACGAGGGGGCGGCAGTCTAACGGAATCGCGGTGATCACTTCAAGTGGTTTTTATGAATTAGATAATCAGCGCGACGATAACTACAGAAGACCTGTCATTGATTGAAATACAGATGGACATACTGTAAGGACGATCTCGAACGTTGGTTCGCCATTCAGAAACATCACGATGTTCATCAACGCTCGATGATGTTGAGGATATTCTCCCCTTCAGTGACATTGACCGCGTTGTGAATAAACAGGCCGTTCTCATTCCAGTGATCAATGATATTGCCCCACACGGTGAGATCGATCACATCGTAATCAGGGCCGCCACCGACAAGGAGTCCGAATTCACCCTGTGAGCTTTGAACGGTATTGTCAACGATGTTGATCTTTGTCGTATTCCGAATGTCCATTCCCCGGTCGGCGGAATCGCGAATGATGTTGTTCTTGATTTGAATGACATCCGAGCCTTTAACCTGAATGCCTATCTTCAGGCGGTCCAGCCCTTCCGCAACACCCGCGAAATCGATCACGTTGTTGATGATCACGATGTCGGTCGTTCGAATTATTTCTTCAGACGTCGCTTCATCGTAAGGATAGTTGTACCACGGCTGCAGAAGAATTCCGGTGGACACGGTGTTGTCAATCTGGTTCCCCTCGATCGTCGCGTGATGGACGCCGGTGAGCGCGATCCCGCGACCTTGTGACATTTCGTGCGAGGTTATCCGACCCGTGATGACGTTATTCCTGATCGTGATATTGGTCGGGGGATGCGTGAGGTTCCAGGAGTACTCTGTTCCCGCGTGAACCGCAATTCCGTCATCTCCGACATTTCGGATCGTGTTGTTTTCGATCAGGATGTTGTCGAGCGGATAATAGGGGACGCTTGGATTCCCTTCCTGAATTAGCGGGAAGGAGGTTATTCCATCGCGTCCCGTGTTCTCGATCAGGTTATTCGTATAAGTTCCGTTGATCACGCCCGTATTGGCGATACCGAAACCACTCGTGTTGCGAACGGTCACCCCTGTAACCAGCACGTTCATCGCCTTGCGGAAAGAGATACCGTGGGTCACCGTGTGATCGGCAGGGCCGTAAGGATCGCCCGTGTCCCCTCCCACTACCGTGAAATTTCGCAATTCGATATTTTCATCACCAGCTTGTTCATCGGCGCGGTTCCGATTTCCCAGGTGGAAACTCGGCCCATCGAACTGATCACGCCAGTTGAATTTCAACACCGTCGCATCCCCTGCGCCAGTGATTACGGTGTTTGACGGCACAAACAAGGAATCGCTGATCAGGTAAGTTCCGGGGTCGATATACAGTTCGCGGCCCTGCGCGGCATCGAGCGCCGCTTGTAACGCAGCGGTGTCGTCGGTGATACCATCCCCCACCGCGCCGAACATCTTGACATTGAGGTTGCCAGCCACAATGGTGACCGATTGGTCAACCAGATCGTCGAATTCGTTACCAACGGTGACGTCGTTTACGCGGATCGTCACGAACAACCGCGGAGTTGCTTGAGCGTCAAGAACCGTCCCTTTCTTCAGGACAAGGCGGTTGCCGGAAAACTTGAAGAGACTGGAATGTTCCCCCGCAAGAGAGAGATTGTTCACCCCGACTCCGTCGTCGATCACCTCTATCGTTGCAATCACAATGTCGTCGGAGGTAACGGTTCCCTCGTTCAACCAGGTGACCACGGTTTTTACGCTCAGACTTGGTGGAAGATTAGCGGCCGGTGTGCCGTGCGTATCTGTGACATCTCCCTGATCGAGCACATTCGTGCCGGTGCCGCCATCGAGAACGTCATTCCCACCTTCTCCCAAGAGAGTATCATCGCCATCTCCTCCGGAAAGAGTGTCATTGCCCCCTCCCCCGTACAGATCGTCGTTGCCATTTCCTCCAAAAATAAGATCATCCAGTGCGTCTCCGTAGAGTTGGTCGTTTCCAACCCCTCCCTCCAGATAGTCGTCGCCCGGACCACCGCGAAGGATGTCGTCACCGACATGACCTTTCAGGGAATCGTTGCCGAAGCCACCAAAGATTTGATCATTACCGGCTCGCCCCGCGATGTTGTCGTTTCCGTAATCGCCGTATAACGCGTCGGCGCCGTCACCTCCGATGAGTGTGTCGTCGCCTGCCTCGCCATGCGCATCGGCGGGTATCTCGGTATCGTTCTGGAAAAAATCGTTGCCGCTACCGCCAAGAAACGCGATCAAGTCTACTGCCGCCCTGTCAAAATATTCGGAAATCTCACCATCGGAGTTCCGAATGACGACTCGTACCTGATCGTTGACAGCGTTCGTGACCTGCACTTCGTCATCCAGATCGCCCCCACTGATGTTGAGCACACCGGAAGCCGCAAGCGACAGTTGAGGTGTCAGTAAACAGCGACTTTCCATCCGTTCAATCTGAAAATTCGCTGCGTTCGACCGTGATTTTCGATGGTGATTTTTGAATAGTCTATGGGCCGAACGTTGGAACCAGCGCAAGGCGCGGAAGGGGGAGGGGAAATTCATTTTGACTTTATCCTGAAAGTATCAATCGCAGCGCATTAAGTGTGTGAGTGTCTGAGATCGTGGGGAGAGAAGGGAACGAAACCCATCCAGAAAAAATGCCCAACCGTAGACACCTGCAATGGAGTTTCGGCAAGCACATTGAAACTGGTAACCGATTTTCCCTGGCCCCTTGGGAAATCAGAATGGTTTCGAGAACGAGAAATGAGAGAGAAAGGAAAGAGAGGGAAAGGAAAGAGAGAGAAGGGATACGTACTTGGCGTGCTGCTGTTACATCGCGCAACGCATGTTGGAAAGGCGCGCATTGAACTCGAAAGCGGCGCAGAAAATAGAGCGCAATGTGGTAGCGCGAGGCAATTTTAGGAAGCAGGATGTTCAGCGAAACGGATGCCGATCATCGCCCGAATTGAGATTTATTGTTCGAAACCCAACCCATGTTTGAACAATTGCTCCGGATATTCGTCGACGAAATTGTATATAGGGTTCAATCAGGGTCAATCAGATTCTGGGATCTTCACCCAACTCACTGTTTTTTCAGCCAAAACACTGCAGGCCACCTCGCGCTAATTAATCGACAGTATATCGGAGAGAATTGGAACCTCCTGAAATCCCTCATCGGCGAGGCTGGTTCCATAATCCGACCGGAATACCGCACGCACCCCCGTAGACGACAGCAGTTCTCTGGCCTTCACGTATGGATTGCTCGCGCCCGAGAATTCGAGAAGATGGAAGACGTCCTGAAAAACGATATCTCTGTCGTTCCAATGATCGACATAGTTGTCCGACACAATTACATTCGCCACCGTTTGATCGTCAGAGCTTGAAACGAGCACCGCGATGCGACCCAGGGAACCGCTGACTTGATTACCAATGATCTCGACACCATTGGCACTTCGAACCTCAATCCCGGATCCTCCGGAATGTTGAATGAAATTGTTCGAAATCATCACCTGGTTTGCCCCGATGACGTGAATCCCTTTTTTGATGCGATCCAATCCATCTACTCCGGACGGTTCCAAAAGAGTGTTCTCGGTGATCAGGATATTGGAACTCCGAAACGCGATTCTGGCGCGTCCGGGGTCATAGCTGTAGTTTTCCCAGGAATTGATCAGGATCCCGCTGGACACGGTATTTGAAATACGGTTGCCCTGGATCGTAGCGGACTGGACGCCCGTCAGCGCGACTCCGCGTCCCTGCGACAAGTCATCGTCTGTACTGCGTCCGATGATCCAGTTATGGAGGATTGCGATATCCGTCGGCGGCATGGTCTTGTTGACAGCGTACATTGTGCCCGCGTGAACCGCGATTCCGTCGTCTCCCACGTTCTCAATCCTGTTATGGGAGATGAGCAGATTCGAAAGAGGGTAGCTGTTAAACTCTGGATTATTCTCCTGAGCCAGAGCGAACGAAGTGATTCCATCCCTTCCGGTGTTCTTGATGTAGTTTCCTGAGATGACACCGTTGATCAGTCCCACGTTGCAGATCGCAAATCCGCTTGTATTGCGTATCGTCATGCCAGTCACTTTCACATTCATGGCTTTACGAAACGAAATTCCGTGCGTGATTTCGACGTCATCAACGGGGCCGAAGGGGGTTCCGTCATCTCCCCCCTCAATAACGAAATCTCGGAGTTCGATGTTTTCGTCGCCAGAATGACCATCACCACGATGTTTGTTACCGAAGTGAAAACCGCGTCCTTCCGAGGTATCTCTCCAGTTGAACTTGAGCACGGAGTTCCCACTCGCTCCGTGAACGACAGTGTTTGAAGAGACCAGAAGCGTATCGCTGACCAGGTACACGCCTGGATCAATATACAACTCTCCCCCTTCGGCGGCATCAAGTGCGGCCTGCAGGGCGGCAGTGTCATCCGTCACGCCATCGCCGACGGCACCAAATTCATTGACGCTCAACACTCGGTGAACACGGGACTCCGATGCATCTTCAGATTCACTCAGACTATCTGTCGCTGGATCCGGCTCGAATTCGGTCCCTTTATCGAGAAGGTCCGCACCACTGCTGGTGATCAGGGTATCGATACCGCGTTGACCGAAAAGTTGATCATTTCCATCACCACCTTCAAGATAGTCGTTACCACCGCCCCCTTTTAGAACGTCATGGCCATCGTCTCCAAGTAGACGGTCATCGTCTCCACCGCCACTGAGCAAGTCGTTGCCGGGACCACCCACCAGTCGGTCGGCACCGTTGTGTCCACGAAGCACATCGTGTCCCTGGTTTCCTGAGAGAAGATCATTGCCCGCGCGTCCCGCCAGAGTATCATCTCCAAGTTCACCAAAGATAATGTCGTTCCCCATGCCGCCGACGAGAAAGTCGTTTCCTTCACCTCCATAGATTTCAGAGGGAATGCTGGTCCCGTTGTCGAACCTGTCGTTTCCTGCGTTACCTCGAAAGAGAATTGAAGAGACGGCGTCGGAACCGTAATTGCGAGTAATAACGCGATCGCCCACGTCC
>PABD01000068.1 GCA_002702685.1 Planctomyces sp. | reverse complement strand
GTTGATCACCTTTGGCCGCCGCGAATCGTTCCCAGAACTCGACAGCCGCCGACGGGTCATATCCCGCCTCGGCCATCAACTGCATCCCGATCACATCGGCTTCCGATTCGTGCTTTCGCGAATAAGGCAGAATGACTCCATACTGCGATCCCAAGCCGTACGCCTTTTTCCACACCGCCTGCTCTTCCGCCGTCATCTCATCCGTCATCATGTCGACCGCTTTCCCCGCTCCCTGCGCAATCAACTCGTGGCTCATCCGCTCACTTCCGTGACGGGCAATTACGTGCGCGACCTCATGCGACATCACCACCGCCAACCCCGCCTCATCCTGACAGACCGGCAGAATACCTTCGTAGACGGCGACCTTCCCACCCGGTAACGCAAACGCGTTCATCTGCTCTGACTGTACGACCGCAAATTCCCACTGGTAATCCGGCCGATTCACCACAGCCGCGATCCGCTGACCGACGCGTTGCACCATCATTTCATAGTCAGCATTCGCCGTGCGAACCTCTTTCGACAGAATCTCCGTGAAGGCCTGTTCGCCCATCAGAATCTCCTGCTGTTCCGGCACCAGCAGCACCTGCTTCCGCCCACTCACGGGAGTCGATCGACATCCCAGGAACACCATGCAAAGCAGAACGGGCAGCCACAATATAAGAGCGGCGCGTATCACTTCGCGCGGGTCGGAATTCTTATTGCCTGTCAACTTCATGTCACACCATCCACATCCTTGCGCGAAAGCCCCGTCATCACCTGAGTAGTTCCTGAGCAGGGCCGGAACAAACCCATCATTTCCTGCTGATGGGTTCGGGACTATAAGTCGATTTCCCCCATCACCACAAGATCGAATTCGGCCTCGCCCGGGTGCGTTTTCACGCTACATAAACAGCTTTTCATCATCGAATTTTCATACTTCCACGCAAAAAACCCACTTTCAACATCAGGCGGGGGGCTATTCCTTTACAGGCGCGGGCCCCCGGTACTATCGTGGAAAGCGATTTTCGACCTGAGTGCGGATCCCAGCCTCCAACCGATCCGACGAGACCCTACCTACCAAGGATTTAATCTACGTATGGCCACAATCTTAGTGACAGGCGGTGCAGGCTTCCTGGGCAGTCACCTTTGCGATCGCCTCATCGAACGCGGCGATGATGTCATTTGTCTTGATAACTTCTTCACCGGCAAGAAACGGAACATCCAGCACCTGCTGGGGAATCCTCGTTTCGAATTGATCCGCCATGACATCGTGCATCCCGTCTTCCTGGAAGTCGACCAGATCTACAACCTCGCCTGTCCGGCTTCCCCCGAGGCCTATCAATACAACCCGATCAAAACGATCAAGACCTCCACGGTCGGAATGGTCAACATGCTCGGGCTGGCCAAACGATGCAAGGCCCGCATTCTGCAGGCCTCCACGTCCGAATGCTACGGCGACCCTGAAGTCCATCCGCAGCAGGAAGACTACTGGGGTCACGTGAATCCAATCGGCCCCCGCAGTTGCTACGACGAAGGAAAACGCGTCGCCGAATCGCTCTGCATGAACTACCACCTTTCTCACGGCCTCGAAATTCGCATCATGCGAATCTTCAACACCTACGGCCCCCGCATGGATCCGAACGACGGCCGCGTCATTTCCAACTTCATCACGCAGGCGCTCCGCGGCGAACCGCTCACCGTCTACGGTGAAGGAAAACAGACCCGCTCCTTCTGTTACGTCTCCGACAACATCGAAGGCATGATGCGGTTGATGGACCAGGAAGAAACCGTCGGTCCCGTCAATATCGGTAACCCCACTGAGAACACCATGCTCGAGCTGGCCGAACAAGTCCTCCAGGCCACCGGCTCCAGTTCCAAAGTCGCGCACCTCGAACTTCCGAAAGATGACCCCAAACAGCGCTGCCCCGATATCACGCGTGCGAAGCAGTATCTGAATAACTGGGAGCCTCAGGTCGACCTGAAAACCGGTCTCAAGCAGACCGTTGCCTACTACAAGGAACTTCTGAATCTCTAGACCGATCAGCTTCCTCACCACAATCAGGCCATGAAGGCGAATCGTTCCAGCCGGAACGAAATTCTGCTCGTCATTCATACAGCAACAGCCAGCCCGGGCAACCGGGCTGGCTGTGATCGTTTTTGCCACGCGCTCGTACGATGCGAACGGTGAGAACAAAACCCCGCTCCTTCCAGTCTGCCGACATCCCCCCTATTTTGACGCGCAAAGTCGATTTTGGATGCCTCCGCCGCCAGCAAAGTCACCCTTCTTTTACCTAACCGGAACAACCGCTGAAACAGGAACCAAAATCGACGTAACCATTTTGCGGAATAACGAGTTGAGAAGTTCAAGCGTTCGCGAAAAGGGGGCCGATAGTCATGGTCAGTCCGACATAGAAAGCACTTTTCGAGACAAACGAAACAAGCTCTTACAAGTTTTCGTTGACAGCCTGAGTTTCGAAGTTTTCGAGAATCAAGAACCAAGCAACGAACTGCGAAAAGCTGACTTTCTATACCACGGTGAAAACGTTTTCGCCGTCCCACCTATTGTCACGGATGAGTCGGGTCTTCTCTCTCATTGCGACGCGCGTTGCTGCGGTTGAGAAGAACCGGTCCAATTTTTGATAAGCCAGTTTAGAAGACCGCCTAAAGTCGAAGAACCGACTTTTAATAATAGGTACAAGGACGGCCTTCAAAGGATCCCAACGGAAGGAGATGCTGTTCCATGAAACGGCTCAGATTCTATTTCGCTATTCTCGCGACGTTAGGTCTGACCACGGGTGCTCAAGCGGGAAGTATGTTCGATGGCCTTTTCGGCCATGGCAAATCCTGCGGTTGCGCATCGACGTGTCAACCCGAGTGTTGTAAACCGACGATTACTCGTCCCTGTAAACCCAACGTATACACATATCAGCGCAAATGCTCTGACATCAAACCGCCCTGCTGCTGCGAAGCACCGAGCTGCTGTGCACCGACCTCCTGCCTGGATAAACTCGGCAGCCTGTTCGGTGGACACGGTCACGGCTGCGGACATGACAGCTGCTGTGCGACGGAGCCCACTTGCTGTGCTCCGGAAGCCTGCTGCGAACCCAGCTGCTGTGCCCCGGAAACCTGTTGCCCCGCTGATCCCAGCTGCTGTGCCCCGGAAGCGACTTGCTGCCCGGCCGATCCCAGCTGCTGTGCTCCGGAAGCAACTTGCTGCCCGGCTGAACCCAGCTGCTGTGCTCCCCAGGCTTGTCATGATCCGAGCTGCTGTGCTCCCGAAGCTGTCTGCTGCCCGGCTGAACCGAGCTGCTGTGCTCCTCAGGCCTGCACCTCGACTCCCTGCTGCGGCAAAAAACACAGCCTGCTCGGCGGACTGTTCGACGGCTGCGGACTTCTGGGTGGTCATGGCAAAGGTTGCGGACACAACGGATGCTGTGCTACTGAGCCCAGCTGCTGTGCTCCGGAAAACTGCTGCACAACCACTTGCTGCAACGCTGATCCCTGCGAAATTGCCAAGCTGATCTACCAGTCTCAGACAGCTTGCTACGCTGACGATCGTAAAGACGCTATCGATGAACTTGGTGATAACTACGATTGTGCCTGCAATCCGGAAATCATGACCGCTTTCATCTACGCTCTGAACGACGCTGACGAAGACGTTCGCAAAGAAGCGGCTGACGAAATCGGCGACCAGCTTCGCAACAATCCCTGCTGCTGCAGCCCTGAGCTGACCGCTGCTCTGACTTGTGCTCTGGCTGACTGCGACCGCGGTGTCGTCCGTCAGGCTGAAGAAGCCCTGGAAGCTTGTGGATACGAAATTGTTGATGGCTGCTGTGACGTCTGCTGTGCCACTGGCTGTACCAGCGGACACGTCTCTCCGGCTGTCGCCCCGACCCCGGCTGCTCCGGCTGAACCCAAAGCTGTCGAACCTGCTCCGGCTCCGCCCGAAGCTCCCGAAGCTTACTTCCCCAGCCGTATCCGTAGCCATCAGTCTGGCAAATCTGGCAACTCCGCTAAAGGACTCGCCAGCCTGTTCAGCCTGGTCGACTAGTTTCGAAACGATAACCTGAAAGCAGCAGAACCATCAGGAACTGAACCTTTCAGATCATCA
Organism: Planctomyces sp.; assembly: GCA_002702685.1. GTDB lineage: Bacteria > Planctomycetota > Planctomycetia > Planctomycetales > Planctomycetaceae > Polystyrenella. Next base: position 7,222 of record PABD01000068.1, on the reverse strand, counting down.
TAAATGAACAAAGGCCGTCACAAGAAATTGTGACGGCCTTTTTCTGTTTTAAGCTACCGACATTCACTTCAAACACGCAAATAACATCAGCCCCACCGCCAACGTGATGGCGACCTGAAGTCGCCCCAGCGTGGTGCCGATCCCAATCTCCGTCGCTCCCAGGTCCTCTGCCGCATGGAGGCGTAATGGAAGACGATACCGCGCGTCAACGTGTTGAAAATAACGTCCCGCCTGCGACTCCGATGCCGCGAGTCGCTTCGCATCATTCTTAAAAAGCGAATAGAAGCAAAAGCGTAACAGCCCACCGTGAACAATCGTAGGTAGGACAACCGTAAACACAAACGTCTTGACTTTCAGTCGGGTCAGCAGCTCGCCGGTATAGGTGATGCCGCGGGGGGACAGCTTCAGATCCCACCCGAACCACGTCAATGTTCCCGCGACTAATCCGGCCCAAACCAGAAACGAGACCATTCATCCCTGTATCACCCGGAACCGGTACCGCCCTTCAATCAACCGGCAAATCTCCAGCGACTGCCGTCCCAGTTCCAGCGCCTGGTCAGGCGAACAATCGGGTTCAGGCACTTTTGGAGTGGGATCGCCGGAACTATCCGGGGTCGCAGGCGCATTCATCTCGGGTTCTCGCATGGTAAAGAAAAAGCACGGACGGTCCTAATAGAACACACCCCGTGCTGTTTCTCAATCCCGATTGTGATTTTAGCGTTCGCCCGGCTTCATTCGACACTCCCATTCGGCGGCGGACTGCTGGAAAGAAATTGATATTTCAGTAGACCGGACTGAAAGTGGGTTGATAAAATACCCGAATGAACCCAGAACTTCTCAAACAATTGGAAGAAGCTCTCAAAGAGAGTGACGGCATCGTTCAGGAGTCATCCTTGATCGTGATGTCTGTCGATGTCTATCGAGAAATGATGGGCATCGGCACCGACGCTGAGTTGGCCAGCTCAGTTACCGCTTTGAAGTCCGGTATGAGTGAAGCCAGACAGGGTAAGACGAGACCTCTCACGGAAGCTCTTGACGATCTCGGCCACAAATATGAAGCACAAGGTTGAAATCACACCGTCGGCAGAGCGCGATGTTGAAGAAGCCTATTGATATATCCGCAACGATTCGCCATTGAATGCCGTTCGCTGGCGAAAAAAGCTGTACGAGATCGCGGACACACTTTCTCAGTTCCCTGAAGGTTGCAGCCTTGCCCTGGAGAACGAGTTCGTGGATTTCGAAGTCCGCCAGAAACTCCACGGTTCCTATCGCATTCTCTTCACGATCGCAGGCGATCGGGTGATCATACTTCATGTGCGTCACGGAGCCCGACGGTCGATGCGTCCCGACGACATTGATCGACCCGATCATTGAGTCATGCTCTAAGAATCGTGCTTTTGCATAAAACTCAATCGAACGAGTTCTGAATCCATACGCTGCCCCCGCGCCGGCGATCCCCTCCGCCCCTTCCGAAACGTGCTGAAAATCCGCGAAAACGCACCGACATCGCCAGTCAACGTGACGCGAAAATCTCTACCGCGCGCCCGGTTTCTACCGCCCGCGCACCATCCGATAGAGCGCGAGCAGCACAATCGCGCCGATCACCGCCAGGAAAAAGCTGCGGATATCGAAGCCATCCACCTGCCCCATCCCCAGGAAGACGCCGATATATCCGCCGACGAACGCGCCCAGCACGCCCAGAATGATCGTCACAATGCATCCCCCCGGGTCATCCCCCGGAAAGATCCACTTTGCCAGTACGCCCGCGATCAACCCAAACAGAATCCACGACAGAATTCCCATAGCTCTCCCCTTCTTCGTTTTTAAAAACAACGGACTCTACCTGTAAAACGTTACGACCGCCCGTTCGGCAAGTCAATAGGCTGCCTCGCCTCTGCGCCTCGGCTCACCCCCTTTCGCTCCTGAACGCGCTAAAGAGCGCGATCTCCGCCCCTTATGCGCATCGGCGCAACAAATCCGCTGACAGTAAGGCGTCACAGGTGTCATTCAACCATCCGGTGACGACCGTTTGAATTGCTTCATCTTCAAACAACCTTACTTGCAGGACCATTGTTCGATGAATGTCGATGCCCTCGTCACGCTCACCCAGACTCTGGGTTTCCCGGCCGTCTGTCTTTGCGCGCTCGTCTACGGAGGGTACCAGCTCGGTTTGAAAACGCTGGACCTGCTCGAACCCTACGTCAAACGAATCGTCGATCGTCACATTTCGTTCATCGATCAACTCAGTCAGCAACTCGGGAAGATCGACGAAATCCACACCGCCGTTACGGAGAAAAAACAATGAGCCGGAAGTTCCAACTCAGTTATATCGACCTGGTGAAAATTGCGAAGGGAGCCGTCATCGCGGGCATCGCCGCCATCCTCGCATACCTCGCCCAACAATTCGGACTCACGAGTGACACCGTCGATATCGTCACCGGTCCCGAGGCCAATACGAAAGCCATTCCCCCCGTCGCCGTCTGGTGGCTGCTCTCCGTCGGCGTCAACCTCTTCCGCAAATGGTTCTTCGACAACACGAAAGCGAACTGAAACATGACACACAGCAAACTTAATCCCAAAGGCCCCCTCATCTGGTTCGTCGCGCTCGCCTGCGGCGTTGGCATTTTCATCGTGATGACCCTCCTCGGCTACAACGCGGGCAGCGAGCAGGTCGTTCGCGCCGGCAGTATCGAAATCAACCCGGAGTACATCAAGATCCTCCTCTCACTGTCCGCCCTCTTAATCCCCTGGATCAATTCCCGCTGGCCCCTGCTCGGCGAACTGCTCGCCCGGTTACTCAACCAATTCGTTGATCCGAAAGAAGAGTCTCATTCCAAACCGGTGCACCACAGAACCAGCGCCGAACACTTCTGCGACCTCCACGACATTGGTCTCGGTTTCGCCGCGCGGAACGATGCCACCGGCATTCAACTTTGTACGCAACTCTTCGAACGGTTGCTCTCGCATCAGATGCCCGAACAGCACCGCTCCCCTCGCCACGAGGAGGAGCAGACATGAAACATCTTTTTTTAATCCTGTTACTCCTGACAGCGATTCCCGGTTGCCTGCAACCTGCCGACAGACCGGAGATCAACCCGGAGCCCGCCAGTGAGGTCCGCACGTCAATCTCCCGCGCCCTGCACGGAGCAGATGCCCGGGACTGCGAGCTCGTCTACGGCATCTACACTGCTGCCGCGAATTACGTCGAGAGCAATGAACTTCACGCGGGCAACGCGGTCGAGCTCCATCGCCAGATTGAAAAAATGTTCGCCCTCGCCAACTGGCCCACCGGCAAATATCCGGACTTCACCACGGCGCACGAACAGGCTCTGGATCCCCTGCTCGGTTCCCCGGAGCAGACGATTCTCGACCGCCGCGCCGACATCGCCCAACTTTTCACTCAAATCGCCCTCGGGGCCCGGGACGCCACCCAATGAGCATGAACATCCAGAAACTGTGCGGCTGGGCGGGCGAAACCGAAGCCCGCAAAGCGATGGAACAACTGGGCGACCAGTTTCCCCGTTTTCAAATCGTGGGGAGTACCGAAAGCAAGGCGGGAGGAACGTATCGCCTCTGGGATTTCACACGGAAGGTTCTGGGACACGACACACCGAACTACGCTCAGAAGACGGGCGACTGCGTCAGTTTCGGCGCGAAGAACGCGATCGAATACCTCGCCTGCATCGAAATCGTTCGCGGCGATCAGGAGTCCTTCCATCCGCTCTTCCCGCCCTACCTCTACTACACCGGCCGCGTGCTGATCGGCAATAACCAGTTGCGCGGCCGCGCGGGCTCCGTCGGTTCGTGGATGGCCAAGGCGGTGGAAAAATACGGCACCATTCCCGCCGAACTCGATGGAGTTCCCACTTACTCTGGCTCACTCGCGGACGAATGGGGTGACGGCCGCGGTGAATGTCAGCGGTGGGTCGATGTCGGTGACGATCATCTGATTCAAACGACCTCCCCCATTCGTAACTGGTCCGAACTCGTCGACGCCATTGGCAACGGCTATCCCGTCACCATCGCATCCGATCTCGGTTTCACCATGAAGCCCGGACGTGATGGCTACCACGAACAGACCGACACCTGGCATCACCAGATGATGATCCACGGCATCTGCGACGGCGCGGAGCCCTGGTGGTCGCCACTGAACAGCTGGGGCAACGTCCACGGCACAGTCCTCGATCCGGAAACAGGCGAACCCTGGCCCGCCGGTTCCCTCAAATGTCGCCCCGAGGTCCTCGACCGCGCCTTCTCGCGCGGTGAACTCTTCGCGTACTCCCAATTCCAGGGATTCCCCGAACAACGCCTGCGCTGGAACTTCGTCTGATGCGAAAGGAACTCAAACCATGGCAACGATATCAACAGACACCGAGCCCCGTTCTGACTGTGCTCGTTATCGTCATTCTACTCGCCATCTCTCTGTTTGCGTTCTCGCTGGTCTCGTCCTGTGGTGCACTGGTTGCACCCCCACGAACGAGCGTTCCATCTGGGAGTCCGCCCGCTATCACGGAATGATGCTCCTCGCGATCACCCTGACTGAGGGCACGCCTACGACGGTCGACGCAACCGATCCTCACAAGGATCAACAGACAACATCACAAGCAACGCCTGCGGAAAAACACGTTCTCTACTTCACCGCGAACTGGTGCGGCCCCTGTCGACGCTGGCAACAACAGCAGCTCCCGGCACTCGAAGCCCAAGGATGGAACAGCGACTGGATTACCCTGGTCGACATCGACGCGCACCCTGACTTACGACGGCAATACCGCATTACTGCCGTTCCCACCTTCATCGTGCTGCGGGGCGAACAGGAAGTCTCGCGACGTACCGGCTCACTCGCCGCCAACACTTTCGCCCGTTGGGTGAACGACCTCTAACAGAAACGACCGACCTCATGCAGGAACTCTGCGTTGTTTTCTGTTCGATCCTGATCGGCATCGCGCTTGCCGAATGGACCGAACGCCAGCATCACCAAACCGAACGGAGACGGATCATGACTCTCAAACAGCAACTCGGCACCACTATTCAAAACCGCTTTGCCCTTCCGGGAGAAACCCCGGTGGTCGGTCTGCAGGTCGCCACCATCAGGGGCTGGCTCGAAGCGGTCCAGTTTCTTTTCGAACTCGCCAGCCACGACTCGGTCGAACTGAGTGCAGGGGTAACCCTGAAGCTCGGCACCGATGGCAGAATCGAATACCAGCGCACACCGACCAGCATCCTCTTCCGTCTCAATCCCGGCATTCAGCTCATCCTGGACGCCCGAATCGCCCGCATCAAACCCGTCGCCACGGGTCTGATTCTCGAACGTAACCAACTGCAACTCCTCCTCGATGGCTTTCCCGACATCAAAATCGGTCTGGAATAGCAGACATCATTCTCCAACAGTCTCGCACTCCGCGAAATCGGGCTTTATCTGAGTCGAACTGCTCTTACGACCCACATTTTCCAGTGGTTGCGTCCAGTTTCAGTCATTATCATACCGGTCCTGGAAACCTTCTCCCCCAACCTGGACCGCTGCTGATGACTCCCGAACTGCTCTCCCCCGCCGGCACCCGCAAAGCGATGCAATACGCCTACGCCTACGGAGCCGATGCCGTTTACGCCGGTCAGCCCCGCTACAGCCTCCGCGTCCGCGAGAATGAGTTCACCAAACTCGACGTCATGGCCGACGCCATCGCCGAGGCGCACTCACTCGGTAAGAAGTTCTACATCGCCAGCAACATCGCGCCGCGCAATCTGAAGGTGCGCACCTACATCAAGAACATGGAACCGGTGATCGCCATGCAGCCCGACGCGCTGATCATGTCCGATCCCGGTCTCATCATGATGGTCCGCGAAGCCTTCCCCGAGATGCCGGTCCATCTCTCCGTTCAGGCGAACTGCGTCAACTACGCGACCGTCAAGTTCTGGCAGAAGCTCGGCCTCGAGCGCATCATCCTCTCCCGCGAACTCTCCCTCAAAGAGATCGCCGAGATCCGCGAAGAAGTGCCCGACATGGAACTCGAAGTCTTCGTACACGGCGCGCTTTGCATCGCATACTCCGGCCGCTGTCTCCTCTCCGGTTATATGAACCACCGCGACAGCAACCAGGGGGCGTGCACCAACGCCTGCCGCTGGGACTACAAAGTCAACGAAGCCGAACAGACGATGGAAGGGGACATCGTTCTCAAACATCCGCAACCGGTTCTCTCACTCGCGCAGGAAGAATCGACCTCCTATCCGGCGCTCCCGATCATTGAGAACAACCCGCTCACCGACGAAGTCTTCCTGCTGGAAGAGTCCGGTCGTGAAGGTCAGCTGATGCCCGCCTACGAAGACGAGCACGGCACCTACATCATGAACTCCAAAGACCTCCGCGCGGTACAGCACGTCAAAACCTTCTGCGACCTCGGTATCAGTTCCCTCAAGATCGAAGGGCGTACGAAGTCGTTCTTCTACGCTGCCCGCACCGCCCAGGTTTACCGCAAAGCAATCGACGATGCCGTTGCCGGTCGCGAATTCGATGGCGACCTGATGACGATGCTCGACAGCCTCTCCAACCGGGGTTACACCGACGCCTTCTACAGCCGCCACCTGCCGAACGAGTTGCAGACTTACGACCACGGTCGCTCGCTAGCCAACCTGCAGAAGTTCGTCGGCGACGTCGTGGAGGTCGACAGTGACTTCCTCATCGTGGACGTCAAAAACAAATTCGAAACCGGCGAAGAACTCGAACTTATGACTCCCGCCGGCAACGTCCGCTTCACCCTCGACACGATGTACGACAAACATGGCGACCCGGAAGACATCGCCCCCGGCAGCGGCCACATCCGCAAAATCCCCCTCGACGGCAACGTCCCCCACGAAACCCGAGCAGCCCTGCAAGGCACCGCCGGTCAATACGCCCTGCTGATGAAGTTCGTCTAAAAAGGGTGGCCCAGACAATCTCGCCAGAGTTGTCTGGGTGCCGCAGGCACACAAAGGTGTCGAACGCAAGTTATGTGAGGGGCGAGAGACTCTGCTGCGAAACAGCATTCAGCGCTTATGTGTTGCTGACGCAACCCAGACAACACTTCGTGATTGTCCGGGCCACCCCGAGACTACTTCAACTTCTCCCGCTGATCCTTATCGCACGAGTCATCCAGCGGTGTCGGTTCGCCTGCTTCCTCGACTGGGTGCGTGTAAAGATAACGCCACACATCTTCGTGGATGAAATTCCCATCTTCGTCTTTGCCGGCGG
>PABD01000067.1 GCA_002702685.1 Planctomyces sp. | reverse complement strand
TAACATTAGTCACTCGCACAAGAGATTCCAACGCCGGCCGAAGCGAACAGGTGTTTTTGATTCGCAAATGCCGTTCCCATCAGGTAGAACTGTGTAAGGGGACTTTTAGACGTTGTATGACCGCCGCCTTCCGCATTGATATAAGTTATACCCGGTGTGAGGGCCATCCAATCGGTAAACGGGATATTGACGTTCAGGTCTGCACCGAAGCCAGCTTCATTATCCACAGTACCGACACCAACGCTGAAGATTAGCCACCAGTATGGATCGACTCCAGCTTTCGTAGTGTCTGTAGCTGTTTGAGCCCACGCAGAATTACCGTGTAAAAGTATAAGCGATATGATCAATACAGCTCTCATTGTCCAAGTGAGATGCCTACGCCCAGCATGATGTAGCGATTCTTGCCGACAGCAATCCCTGATAGACTTGCCGTTCCTCCAACGCCCTGAATTCTCCCGAAGGAATAGTCCAGCCGAAGGGGTATCCCGAGATGGAAGTTGGTTGCTTCGTCATACAGTGTGGGATAGAGAATGTAGAGGTTGTGATCGGCTTTTGTGAGCGCAAATCCGGTGGAGAGCCTGAGATAACTTTTCGACCACAGCAGATAATAGCCGATCGTGCTTTCGAGCGAATACAGCGAATACTGTTCAGGACTAGAGTCATCGGAAGTGTTGATTTCTGTGAAGGCGACGCCGAGGCAAATCTCCTCCGAGACCGTTGTGCTAAATTGCATTGTGTATGCAACCGCATCCTCATCCTCGTACGCGCCAAGGCCGATTGATAGAGTAGCAAGGAAGGAGGGCGGAGTCAAGTGAGCTGCAGCAGTATCTCCTTGAATCTGAGCGTATAAATGCGATTGGGGTAGAAGAACAACGGCGAGGAGTATGCAGCATCTTATGCAACAGGCAGGTCCCAGATTGCATTCATGATTACAAAACAACTGCCGAAAGCCTGGGGACCACACTTCAAGTACACTCATGTTGCACAAGCTCGCTCATGAACCGAACATGAAACCAAGATGAAGCATCGCCATCGAGGATCGATCATCGGAGAGGATCCCGGAGAGACCCAGTACGACGCCAATATTTGGGATTATTCCGAAGGCGATGCGAAGGCTTATTGGTATTCCAAAGCGGAAGCCCTCTTCATTGGTTTCATAAAAAGCGGGCCCTGGCCCAATGTTGATGCTTTTCGAGTGGTGATCGGCATATACGAGCGCTAACCCTGCCCCGCCCTGTATGAGAAACCATCCGGTAGTCTCGAACACCGCGATAAGAAGCTCCATCCCCGTAACTCGGCCGGATGTAGTACTATGTCCTCCCTCCTCACCGGAGATATCGACAAATCCTCCCATCACAGCTGCATTCTGAGAGATGGGAATACTCACATCAATCACGCCGCCAAACCCAGAGCTTTCACCAACGGCGCCCGCTCCAAAGTGAAATCCAATCCATACATTCAGTGAATCATCCACGGGAGCATCAGCTGTTTCTGATGCCTGCCCAAAGGCAGAGATTGGCAGCGAAAATACAACAATGAAGATGAGGGTTGTGACGGGATTCATGACCTGGTGTTGTTGGGGTTAGGAAGCAACACCATCATTATACTAGCTCCGCAACTGATGCACAAGTCACAAATACGGTAACACAAAACCCGGCTGAAATGGCCGGGTTCTGCGTATCGGAGTTATTATGACGTGAAATTCTTTGGGTGCTTATGCTGCTTCTTTTTCTACCTGCAGCACTTCGCTGATTGCCTGTTCCAGAGTCTCTTTCGGCAGGGCGCCCATCGCCATCTGCGGCTTTTCTTCCTGCGGGACGAAGAGGATCGAAGGAATGCTGCGGATGCCAAACGCTGCCGCAAGCTCCTGCTCTGCTTCGGTGTCTATCTTGTAGATGTTGATCTTGCCCTTGTATTCTTCGGAAAGCTCTTCAAGGATCGGTGCAACTTGTTTGCAGGGTCCGCACCAGTCGGCGTAAAAGTCAATAATACATGGGATATCGCCTTCGAACTTCCATTCTTTGTTCTCTTCGAAGTTGAAGACTTTCTCGAGGAAGGTTTGTTTCGTCAGATGTTCCATACGGATGATCTAGTTCCTTTGTTTTTACTTGCAGGATCCCTGCCATTCACAACATTAGATGCACAAACGGGCGAATGGATTCAGGGCACTGATTAGTTGTCGAATCTACCAGTGTATCCATACAAACGCAGAATACAAAAGAATGGTTGCTCTTTTATCGCCGATTCGCTAGTTTTCTGTTACCGCACCTTACAATTTCGGGATCGTCATGAAGCACCTACTTACCACTCTCATTGTTCTCAGCAGCGTTGCTGTGAGCGTCTACCCGCAGTCCATAATAATCGATCATCAATGCACGGATCTCGACCGGATACCGCAGCAGTATATCGAAACGGCAAGGCAGCAGTTTCGCATCACCTACGGGCATACATCGCACGGAAGCCAGATTGTCTCGGGCATGGGAGAGCTTGCCGCACGGTTCGGCAGTGCATTATCCTACAACCATGACGGCACCGGCGGGGCGCTTTCGCTTCACGATCGGCGTCCTTCCGGCGACCTCGGCCACAATGGCGATACAGCTTGGGCGCAGAGCACCCGCGCGTTGCTCTTGAGCAAAAGCTGCGACCGGAATATGGTGATGTGGTCGTGGTGTGGCGGCTGTTCGGATAACACAGAAGCCGGCATCCAGACATATTTGGAGAAAATGTCCGAGCTCGAAGAAGCCTTCCCCAATGTAACGTTCATCTATATGACAGGCCATTTGGACGGTACGGGCCTCGAAGGGAATCTCCATGCCCGCAACGAACAGATACGTGCATACTGCCGGGCCAACGGGAAGGTGTTATTCGATTTTGCGGATATCGAGAGCTACGATCCCGACGGCAAGGAAGTGCTTTCACTCTATGCCGACGATGGATGCAATTACGATTCGCCGCAAGGCAGGAGGAACTGGGCAGAAGAATGGTGCGCCGATAACCCGGGTATATGTCCTTCCTGCAGCTGCGCGCATTCCCATCCCCTGAACTGCCTCCAGAAAGGAAAAGCCTTTTGGTGGATGATGGCCCGCCTTGCAGGCTGGGACGGCACGCCGTTGCCAATCGGAGAGCCCATCACCATCCCGCCATTCAGAGTCGATCTCTGTCCTAACCCATCGAGCGGCGAAGTGACCATCTTTATTTTTGGCGCACAAGGCAAAGAACCCCGCATCCAGGTGTTCGACCTTTTTGGGAATCTCGTACAGACAGAATTTCCGGGTATAGTTGACGGTACGGACTTTTCCTACAGCTTCGATCTTGCTCATCTGACGCCGGGTGTGTACTCGGTGCAGTTGAGAACCGGCGACCGCATCACGGCGAAGCGGCTGATTCTCCAGAGATAGTACTACATACTTCACAAGTTCGTACGTAATGGAATATCTACACATCTCCAGTCCGATCGCGGCCCTCGCCCTCAGGCCAATATATTGTAGTATTTGCAACCTTTACATATTCTTTTCTACCCTATAAGCACCAGAAACGGCATCTTTCAGTGTAACTGTCCAGAAATTGAACGCGTGAGAGGTGTTGAGAAAATCTAGACGTGATCCTGACCTGTGCATAGGCCGTATATCGAACACGTCGAGCCCCTCCGTTTTATCAAGCTGATTGAACACATCATTATTTACATACGGTACAGGAGTATCCATGCAGCAGCCATACCAAACGCTGAAACGCATCCTTTGCGGCGTATTCGTCGTTGCTATGCTACTTCCTTCTTCGCTGTTTGCCCAGGTCGATCTGAGCATTGAAAGCGCGGATGGAGGCGATCAGAAAGAGAGTTCAGAACCGAAACCTGTCCTCAGGCTGAAATGGTTCTTAGGTCAACGCGGAGTGCTGACACCCAATATCGATGGTAGCCAGCAGGACTACTATCGCCTGATTCGCGAAGAAATGGCGAAAGAAGGCTATTCGATGGGTCTCGACTCCGACTACGAGATCAACACGACACCCGGAACGCTCAACTGGTCGAGCATCGGCCCGGTCGGGTTGGATGCACAGACCGGAATGGCGGGTTCGCAGTGGGGCACCACAAGCGGACGCATCCGCGCCATGGCAATACACCCGAGTGACGCGAATACCGTCTACGTCGGGGCAGCAGCAGGTGGAATCTGGAAAACCACTAACGGCGGCGCTTCCTGGTCGGATATCGCATCGAGCCTCGCGTCGCTGACGTATGGCGCTATCGCAATCGATCCGAATAACACCAACACCGTCTATGCGGGCGGCGGCGAGATCATGTACTCCTCTAATCCATGGATTTACGAAGGACACGGACTGTTCAAGAGTACCGACGCAGGTTCCACATGGACGAATATCACGAACGGGTTCGGCACTGCGACACACTTCGGCGCGATTGCCGTAAGTCCGCACAACTCGAACTACGTTTTTGCTGCGCTCGGAAGCGGGAACTTCATCAAGGGCACCTCGCTATCGAATGAAGGCGTATGGAGATCGACGGATGCGGGCAACACGTGGTCGCGCGTTGTGAGCTATAGCGATGCGATGGAGGTATGGGTGCATCCGGATAGCGCGGGATACATCTACGCCGCAATCGGCGGAGGCCACAGCAATACAGGTATCTACCGCTCGACGGACAACGGCTCAACGTGGTCCCGTACAAGCGTCGGGCTGCCGAGCGGCGGAGGTGTCGACCGTATCCAGGCTACCCAGTCGCCCTCAAATCCTGAAACGATATTTTCGATCATCTATAACGGCAGCACAACGACGCTCTGGAAGACCACCGACGGCGGTGCAGGCTGGTTCCAGGTATCGAACGGTGTGCAGCTTGGCGGAAACTACGGCGGCGGCTGGCGCGATCAGGGCTGGTACGATCTCTGCGTCGCAGTGCATCCTACGAACCCGAGCATCGTTATGACAGGCAACGTGGAACTGCACAGATCCACAAACGGTGCGGATATGAGCGTCCTGCGTACCGGGCCGGGAACCGGCGCCTGGTACAGCCCGTGCCATGTCGATTATCACATCATCCGCTTTTCTTCTTCGACGCCGAATACAGTGTATCTCGGCTGCGACGGCGGTGTGTTTAAATCCACGGACGGCGGAGCGACATGGTTCGATGTGAACAACGGTCTCGCCACCCTGCAGTTCTACCGGATAGCCTCGCACCCGACGGATATCAATACCATAATCGGCGGGGCACAGGATAACGGCAACTACCGGACGACAAACGGCGGTTCGGGGAATTGGGAAGGCGTCACCACCGGCGACGGCATGTCCTGCGCGTTCGATCCGGCGAATCCGAACATCGTCTATATGTCCACGCAATACGGCAATCACATGAAGTCGACCAACGGCGGTTCAAGCTTCTTTGGTATGGCGTACACCGGCGGGGCATGGTTATCGCCGATTGTCATTCATCCAACGGATAACAACACGCTGTTTGTTGTAAATACCAGTGTGTATAAATCCACGGACAAGGGCTCGTCCTTTTCGACTCTAGCAACCGGCGTTACCCTCGACGATATCAACACGATGTCGGTCAGTCCGGTCAATCCGGCGAATATGATTGTCGCAGGCTCCAATGCCTTCAACAAGAATCCGGAAATCAGGGTATCCAGCGATAGCGGCGCCACATGGACGAGTATTAACGGCAATATCGGCGGTAATTCGCTTTACGTATCGCGTGTCGTGTGTCACCCGACAAGTGCAAACACAATGTACGTCGTCCGGTCGGGCTTTGAGGCATCGAACAAGATTTACAAATCCACCGACCTCGGCTCCACCTGGACCAACATCACGGGCAATCTCCCGAACGTCCCTTGCAACGATCTTATCGTCGATCCTCAAAACGCAACGGAATACTACGTTGCGAACGATTTCGGCGTCTATCACACAACCGACGACGGCACCACCTGGACGCGCGAGAGTAGCGGCATGCCGTTCGTCCCGGTGATGGATTTTGATCTCGTGCAGATCGGCAGCAATCGCTGGCTCCGTGCAGGAACGCACGGCCGTTCGGCGTACCAGGCTTCCATCGATGGAGGGTGCGTCTCCAGTCCCAGCATCACGACGCATCCTGCCAATCAGACCGACTGCGAAGGTGCGACGGTGGTGTTCGTTTCCGGCGCGACGGGCAATCCTTCGCCTAGCGTGCAATGGGAATACAGTACCAATAGCGGCGGGTCCTGGGCGGATGTTACGGGCGGCACAAGCGCTACGCTCTCGTTCACCGCAGCGGCATCGCAGAACGGGTACCAGTACAGAGCGGCGTACACAAACAACTGCGGTTCCGCGACATCGAATACTGCAACACTGACGGTGCAGACAGCGCCGAGCGTCACTACGCCGCTTGCTGCAACGACCAGCGTCTGCGAAGGCAACAGCGCTGTGCTTATTGCGAGCGTTTCCGGCAGTCCGGTGCCGTCATACCAATGGCAGCTCAGCACCAACAGCGGCGGCAACTGGTCCGACATCATCGGCGAGACGGGTTCTACCCTGACGCTGACGAGCGTGCAAACAAGCATGGACGGCAACCAGTACAGGTACCGCGCCGATAACACCTGCGGTTCTGTCTTCGCAAGCGCCACGACCCTCGACGTCCAGACCTCCCCTGTTGTCGCGACGCATCCGCTCGATCTCGCGGTTGCAACGAACGGGACGGCAAACTTCTCGGCAACGGCAACGGGCAATCCTTCGCCGAGCGTACAGTGGGAGGTGAGTACCAACAGCGGCGGTACATGGTCGCCGCTTTCGGGTGAAACCTCTACAGTGCTTTCGTTCACCGCGACGCTGGCAATGAACGGCAATCAGTACCGCGCAGTGTTCACAAACACCTGCGGAAATGCCACCTCGAACGCTGCCACACTAAGCGTCGGAAGCTTCGTCGATATTGCAGCAACAATGACGGTATCCAACAGCAGCCCGACAACCGGCAGCACTGTCACATATACAGTCTCGCTCGTCAATAACGGCACACTCGCGGCATCCTCTGTCTCACTCACGGATAACCTGCCGTCGGATCTTACGTTTGTGTCGTGTAATTCCGTCTCCGGTGTGCCTGCGACATGCAGCGGCTCTGGAAACAAAAGAGTCATCACCTTCGGTACCTTCGCTCCTGCAGCGACGGCAACCGTCACCATTCTGGCCTCTGTGAATTGCGACGTGGCCGATGGAACAAACATCGCGAACACCGTTACCGCTACGACGACCCCGGCAGATGCGAATTCGGGCGATAATACCGATTCGCAGACCATCACAGCGGATAACCCGCCGCCGGTACTCACCCTCCCGGCTGATGTGACTGAGAACACGCTCAGCACAGCCACGACGTGTTCCAGAGTCCTCGCAAACGTCGGCACCGCCACGGCGACCGATAATTGCAGCGGTGTAGTCATCGCAGTGAGTGGCGTCCCGGCGGGCGATGAATACCCGGTCGGTACGACGACACTCACCTGGACAGCCACCGATGCAGGCGGCGAAGTCGTTACCGGCACGCAGGACGTGACGATCATTGATGCGACCGATCCGGTTGCCGATGTGACGAATCTGCCCGACCTCACGGCGCAGTGCTCCTACACGATCAGCACAGCTCCAACCGCAACGGATAATTGCGACGGTTCGCTAAATGGCGATGCGGGACAGAGCTTGCCGATTACGTTCAATACGCAGGGTACGCACATCGTAACCTGGACCTACACGGATAGCGAAGGAAACACGTCTTCGCAGAATCAGAACGTCATCATCGACGATACCACACCACCGGTGGCCGATATCACAACGCTCCCGACACTGAACGGAGATTGCGGCTTCGCGATTACGGTCGCACCGACGGCAACCGATAATTGTAACGGCACTATCGACGGCGATGCAGGCCAATCGCTGCCGATCGTCTTCAGCGCGATGGGTACGTACACATTGACATGGACCTACACCGACAGCGAGGGCAATACAAGCTCCCAGCAGCAGACGGTCATCATCGATGATACGACTCCGCCTGTGCCTGTCGTGAATCCGCTTCCTGCCATTACGGGCGAATGCTCGGCAGCCGTGACCACCATTCCGACTGCGACCGATAACTGCGTCGCCGGTACGATCACAGCCACGACAACCGATCCGGTAGCCTATACACAGCAGGGGACCTACACGATTACCTGGACCTACGACGACGGGAACGGCAATACGTCCACCCAGACGCAAACCGTTATCGTCGATGACGTAACTCCGCCAGTCGTCATGTGCCCGGCACCCGTCAATGTGGAGGCCGATGCCAATGATCAGGCGCCTGTACCGAACTTCACTACCGGCGCAAGCGCTACAGATAACTGCACGCCGAGCGGCGGCATCATTCTGGCGCAGTCGCCTGCTGAAGGCACGACCGTCGGACTCGGTGTTACGAGCGTTACCGTCAGCGGCACCGACGAAGCAGCGAATACCGGCACGTGCAACACATCGGTGAATGTCGTGGAACGAACCAAAATCGGTCCTTCCGTATCTGATGCATCTATTTCTTTCGGCTGCGGATCGCTGCTCACGTTTACGCGTTCATATACGATCGATAACAACGGCGGCAACTACGGCGGCGGTCTCCTGCAATGGCAGGCAAGCGCAACATCGCAGGCAATCAGCTTCAACGCATCCAGCGGATACGAAGGCGATGACTGCAGCTTTACCGTCGATCCGCGCTACCTGAGCACTGGCAATACGACGCTCTATATTACCATCACCGCATGGAACAGCGTCACTAACACGCCTGCTGCGAACTCGCCGTTTACCTTCCCCGTCATCATCAGCAAGGAACCGGCGACTGCCAGCAGCTACACGCAGACACAGAACATCGGCTCGAGCTGGACAGCATTCACGAACTCCTACAATCAGAAGTTCGGCGAGGCCAAGAGCAACAACGGCACGATCAGCTTTACCATGAAGGCATTCCCGTGCAGCCTGCCGCGCTCCTATCAGCGCGTGAATATGGTGCGGAGGTACTTCAACCTCAGCTCCACGGCAAGCAGCGTGAATGTGGACGTCCGCTTCTACTTCACCGATACGGAGATGAAACCCAAGATCGTCTACCCGTCCCAGGTGACGATGCGCCAGCAGCCGCTCTACAACGGCGCCTGGACAGATAAGGGCGGAACACCGACGATCCCGGGTAACTACGTGACGCTGACGGGATTGACGAACATCGTCGGAAACTGGATGCCTGCGCATCCGTATGCCCAGTGGTGGCCGAAACCGCTTGCCCTGCACATCACATCGGCAACGTACGACCATTCGTCGCGGCGTGTGAGCCTCGAGTGGAACACGAATGTCCGCAACAACAACGAAGGCTTCTACGTCGAGCGGGCCTACGGCTACGACGCAGACGTGAACGAATGGCAGATCGTCGGCTTGCTCGGATTCAACGAGCGCGGTGAGTATCAATTCACCGAACCGGTCGCCGATCTCGGCAGATACCACTACCGCATCTCGACGATTACAAACGAGGGCACATTGCTGGAATCGTCCATCATCACGCTGGAAGCGGCGGATACGCCGGAGCAGTTCTGGCTCGGGCAGAACTACCCGAATCCGTTTAATCCGGAGACGTCGATATCCTACCATGTCCCGGTCGAGAGCGAAGTGGAGCTCACCGTGTACGATATGTACTGGCGTGAGGTCGAATCGCTTGCTTCCGGAATCAAGAAACCGGGTACGCACGAGGTACGGTTCAATGCAGCCGGACTTTCATCGGGTACCTACTTCTATCAGCTACGGGCCGGTTCTTTCGTCCAGACACGGAAGATGAATCTGCTCAAGTAGCCGATGCAAATGAATTGCTGCAAACGAAAACGGCTCCCATTTGGGAGCCGTTTTCAATTCATATCGTGATGCCGGTGGAGTTACGAGGTTGAGCCGCCTTCTATTGAGTGCGGGCTGAACTCATCCGGACCGCCTGTCGGCGGCATCGGTGGGATGTTTCCGCCGGAAGGATCGTTGCTTTCATCGTCCGGAAGGTCGTCTTCCTTGATGTCGGCCTCGCCTTCAAGGCGTTCGAAGTACAGGTTCTTCTCTTCGTCCATCTTTACGAGGATCTTGTCTCCGGCGGCGTAGCTGTCCTTGATCATCTCCTCGGCAAGGGGATCCTCGACGAGTGTCTGGACTGCTCTGCGCAGCGGACGGGCGCCGTACTTCGGATCGTATCCCTCATCCACGATGCGTTCCTTCGCTTCTTGCGTCAGTTCGATTTCCATACCGAGGTGCGCAAGGCGCTTGTGAAGATTGCGCATCGAAATATCGATTATCTCGAGGATGTGATCGCGGGTCAGTGAGTGGAACACAAGTGTTTCATCGATGCGGTTCAAGAACTCGGGATTGAACAAGCGCTTCATCGAATCCTCGAGCGTCTTCTTCATATCCTTGTAGGAGTTTTTCTCCTCGGGCTCAGCGCCGAATCCGAACACATCGCCGTCCTTGATCTCGCGGGTACCGACGTTGGAGGTCATGATGAGAATGGTGTTCTTGAAATCCACTCTGCGACCGAGACCATCGGTGATAACGCCATCGTCGAGGACCTGCAGCAGGATGTTGAACACATCCGGATGGGCCTTCTCGATCTCATCGAGCAGAACCACGCTGTAAGGTTTGCGGCGGATCTTCTCCGTCAGCTGACCGCCTTCTTCGTACCCGACATAGCCCGGAGGGGCGCCGACAAGACGCGAGACACTGAATTTCTCCATGTACTCGCTCATATCGATCCGGACGAGGGCATCTTCGCTATCGAAGAGGAAGCGGGCAAGCACTTTCGCCATCTCGGTTTTACCGACGCCGGTCGG
>PABD01000066.1 GCA_002702685.1 Planctomyces sp. | reverse complement strand
CTGGCCAGGGAGAGGACGAGCAGATGCCAGGGTTGCATCAGAAAACTCATGGGAACGGTTCCGAAGTGGGGGAGGGGAGTCACTTTGGAACTATACCCATTCTCTGTTCCGTCGCACTTGCGAATCGGAGATCGCTGCCGGTCTCGACTGCCAGTGAAACTGGTTACGACGATTGTAGCGGCGAGCGTCGTGGTCAAGTCGTCTGAGAATCGACACGGTCGGTGTCTCACAGATGCCTTATTTGGTAGGCTTTGCAGTTCGGCTGAGTTTTTTTAAGATACGCGCTTATGGGTGCGGTGTTATCGCGATTATAGTCAACTCGTTAGCATCGGGGCCGTAGCACCAAAAGACGCGATACGCACCTGGTGTCTTGTTTTGTACGTATGCCTCAAACACTTTCTTCTTTTTGTCGAATGGATTCTCTATCGAATCGTATTCGTGTGTATTCAACCCTGGGTGCCGTGGATTGGTCCTGAGCAGAGCGAGCGTTTTTGCAACCTGCTTGAATAGCCCCTCATCTTGAGACGACTTCTTGATCTTTTTCTTCTTCCGCGCGTCCCTGCGAGCCTTGGCATTCGCCTTCAAACGATCGTACTGATCCTTCGCGGTGACCGTCCATTTCACATCGTGCATCTGCGTGCATACCTATTACAAAATCAAAGTCTCAAAAAGGCGATTGCCAAACCTGCTTTTGAAACATTGAGACACTACTCCTCCATGCCGTCCAGCGAATCCAAGTCCCCATCGATGTCAGGACCTGCCACTGCGAAGTTACCCCTGCGTGCATCATCCAATCCATTCCGAACTAAACTAAGCGCCGTTTGGTTTTGGTATAACCAAGCTTCGTCAGCTGGAATCAGAACCATGGGCCTGATAGTGATGCAGGTGGGATCGGAATCGTCTATGACTACAGTTTGTCCGGCAAATTTTGCCCCCAGCGTAACTCGCCCCTTGGTGTCCAAGGTCTTTGTGGCCATTTTCTGCTCCTCGAGAGAAAGTTCACTTAACTGATACAATCATACGCCTTGGTGGGATACCAGCCAAGTGGGATTTGCCCACTTTATGTCGTCAAGACAATGGAAACATCTTTAAGAAATGTAAGTTACTGTTACAAAAAGCCTTATGACCGAGACAAAGCCAGTCTTTCCCACTGAAAATTAACTAAAGATGCGGTTCTGCGACAAGCAACGGAGCAAAAGTCATTTTGGGTAGTGTTACTTGAAATGTTACCTGAACGCGAAAAAATCACGCTATACAGGCCGAACGACGATTTCCGAAAAATCGACCTGTATAGCGTTTTAAGCGTTATGCGATACTCAAAGCACGCTGATTCGGGGTCAGCCGTGTATTGCAAATCCAGTGAGTCTCGTAAGAGGCTCCACGGGTTCGAATCCCGTTCTCTCCGCTTCTTCAAGACAGCTTTTCGTAGCCTGTGTGATAACAACAGGTTACGGAAGGCTTTTTTTATCGCCAACGTGCAATGTGCCAAAAGTGTGTCAAAATCGTTTGCTTTCATTAGTCTGGTTTCACTGAACTGCATTCCGGAATGATGTCTCCGGGTTCAAAAAAAGGTTAGTTGGAATCTGGATCGGATTCGCCATTCAAGCGGTCATCTAAATCGAGTAGGTTCAGTCGAAACATGTGTGTTCTGGAGTCTCTATCATTCAGATGGTAGTAGCGTTCGAACATCTGGCTATCTTTTGAGTGCCCCATCCATTTTTTTACAACGGGTTCAGGTACGCCACCGTTTGCACATTGGGAACAGAAGAAATGTCTAAAACTATGAACTCGACCGTTAATGAAGCTTTTGCCAGTACCACTCGGAGGGAACTTTTGGGATAGCGGGGTGAGTACGTCTTTGATCAGCGATTTTCGTATCTTGTCCGGTTCCAAAACGTCATCCTCAGGGTGAGAGAACACCCTTCCATTCGTTGCGGGCATCTGAGAAAACATATCAGCCAATACGCGTTTAATTGGGACGATTCGGGTCTTGCCGGTCTTTGTGGTCCGCGATTTAGACTTACCATTAACTTCCGAACCTGATTCATGACGGATCGTTAACTCGAATACATTCAGGTCAATGTCTCGCCATTCCAGCTGGCAAATCTCGCCACTCCGAGCTCCGGTATAGGTCAGAGTCAGCAGAACACGCCATAGCCAATTCAGCTCTGGTGTCCCCTTCGTAAGTTCCAACATTGCATGAACCTCTTCGGGCTTCCAACAATAGGTCGGGGAATCATTAATCTTCTTCACTTTCAGATTGATTCGATAGCGATGGGGCAGCATTTCATTTTCAATCAACCAACGATTTACTTGCTTCACAGTATTGGCTTCGATCGTCAACGTCCGCTCCGCATAGCCGCTCTTTCTCTGCTTGGGTAGCCATGCTACGTAGCGTTTGACGACTTGATTTGTAACCTGCGACCAATACTTCAATTTCGTCTGTCGAGAAAACGTCTCGAATTTATCTAGAATGGCAACATACCTTTTGACCGTGCTTGGTCTGACTCCTCCCACAATAGAAGGATTTTGACAATCAGCTAAATATTCTGAAATTCCATCGGAGATACTGATAGTGGGTTCATCAATGGCCTCCAGAATGTTCTTTTCTGCCAGGCCCAGATCCACTGCCATCTGTCGATCAAGCTGAATGAGTTCCTTTCTGGCTTCTTCGTAGTCCCTCGTACCGAGAGAGTTACGTCCAGCATCGACGGCGTTGCTACGCCCATCTGCCTGCCATACGCCATTCCTCGTATAAATTGTCCACTGAAAGTATTCGCAGGAGATCATCTCCCGCTGTAGCTTCTTTTTCATAGTAACGTACTCAGTTCAGTCTGGTGGTAAATAGTGTCTGTATCGTTTTATGCAGAATTTGAGTTAGCGATTCCGCCACTCTGACGGTGGGGATCATTTCCGACGCGGACGTTGCTTTTTCCAGTTCGGTGTTCGGCCCGAGATTACCGAAGCGGAGGCACTCTCCTGCCTCTGGTTTTCCAGGAGTCGGTCGAATGCGTCTATCGGGATGAAAATCTTTGAACCGGGCCCTCCCGGCTGTATGTGGGCTATCTGTTTTCTTTCAATCATCCGCCGCAACGAAGCTTCCGAAACCGGGTTCTGGCTTGCGAATTCTTTAATAGTCAGCAGCTTGACTGGGCTTTTAGTCTGGGTAGTCATACTCCATTACTCCTCAAATCCATCTAAAATCCACCGACTCAGTCGGTGGCAAATTGTTATGGGGGCTCTGAACGAATTGATCTTTCGCTAAAAGTGATTTCACATACCCAGATCCTACCACAGAAATTTTCGGGCTCGCTCGGCGCGCGCACGAGGCCTCTTCAGTCGGGGCTGGATTCAGCCGGTTTGTCGTTCTCATTCGGAGGTTCCTCGGTGTGGTTTTGGGAATGGTGTTCAATCCATCGTTCGGCAATTCTCCGAGCGAGCAGATTTCGGTAGGCCTCAACAGACCTTGCGAATTGGTCGGTACCGTTTTTATTCTCACTCGCGTCTGGTGATTTCTCTTCGAACATAAATTCTCCTTTCCTTAATGGGGAGCTGATTGGGAACTTGAAGCCTGCCTTACTCGGAGACATGTCGGTGCTCGTATACATCGATGTGGCGGCGGAACGCGTCGAACAGGCTGCGAATATGGGGCAGAAGAAGCCCCTGCAGGGCGGGCTGGAGTTTGTGAAAAGGGACGAAATGCTGTATGGCTTCCTTGAGCATGCCTTCGCGGGAATCGCGAATATTGCTGAATTCAAGGGCGTCCCAGAAAATCACCCCGATTCCGCCAGGAACCAGGAAAGCGGCCTGCAGGGCCTGGGCGGAATCCGAGAAGTCCTCGGACGCGTACGATCGGGACAGCAGAAACTCGCCGAGAATGGTCGTCTGATTGAGGAGACCGGAATCGCTGATCTCGGTCGACAATTCCCTTAACAGCTCCGTGTAGATTTCTGCCTGCTCGGACTGCAGACGAATTTTTTTGATCATCGTCAGCAGCATTTCAATTTCGTGGTACAATGTGTTCTTCATGGAATTTGACTTTCGTGAAATGAAAACAGGGCCCCTTACGGCACCCTGTGATTGGAATCTGGTTGATTGGGATTTCAATTTTGCAATCAATTGCAAAATGTCAGCGACTGGTAAATCGCTGATGGGAAAACGCCCGAAAGTAGACCGACCGGAATTCCAAACGGTTCTTTGAAAACTAAAAAAATGAACGCCGTTCGAATGCGAACGTCGCGTTCAAGACTGCCCACATCGAGAAAACCTCGATGTGGACAGCCTCCAGAACAGGAGATCGCCGTCCATTGCAATTAATTGCAACGGTTAGATCTGGCAGACAGCGGGAAGCCAGAATGTTTCGAGCCAGAGAAGTTCTGCCTCGATCGCCTCTTTTCGCTCAGCAAACGGGCCCAGAATCGGACCCTGTACGGGCGACAGGTCAGCTTCCCAACACGCGTTCGCGTTGGGTTCCACGTGAGACCCTCGTCTGATCTCACAGGGACCGAGTGCAGAAAGGTCAATCAGCTCCTGGTAGATGGCGTGAATCGTTCCGTCTGTTTGCACTTTAAGTTGCATTAGGCATCATCTCTCGATTTACAGGACTCCGATTGATCTGACGACGTGGACGCAGTTCCAACTGGTCCTCAAGCACTTCGCCGACATGACGTAATTGCTCGCGAATGGTGTCTCGCACGGCTCGATCCTGACGCAATCGATCAGGAGCGACACCCCTCGTCAGTTGATGAACTTCCTCAACCAATTCATCGAGTTGTGCATTCGAACGAATATTGAGTTGGCGGAATCGCTGCAGGAATTCCGTCAGATTGGTCAGGGCAGAATCGCGAAAGACCTTCGGTCTCCCGTCAGATTCACCGGACAAGCGTTCTGACAGATGGGCAATGAGTTGCTGGAATTCCTGGAGGAATGATTCCTCCGCCAACTCCAGCGCTTCGTCAAACCGGGCTTCAATCCGACGGCATTGCTCCTCGTACAGCTCCGGGTTGATTTGCTGTAAGTAATTAGGCGGTGAGACGTTAGGGTATTCTACGTCGATCCCGAACAAGTGATCCAGCGAGTCGGGATAGTCCGTTTCGTTGAAGAGTTCTCCCAATCTCTCGCGAGCGTTTCCCTTCAACTCTTCAAATTCCCGCTCCAACTGCTGAACTGCCTCTTCCAGTTCCTGCTGCAGTTGATGGAATGCTGTTTCAAACAATTCAATCTGAGTCCGCCGGATCAACCGCAGTCCCGGATCCGGGTAGGGGACCGTCATGCCTTTCCAGAGGGAGACGATCCGATTTCGAATGGACGTGACTTTGCGATACGCGGGATGACGGGTGTCGATCAGCTTTTTCCGGGCCGAGAAGAAGTCCCGGTTCGCGCCGAACGTTGCCGCTGCTTCCGCCTGCTGGGATGCCGGGAGCGCCTTGCTCGTTCCCAGCCAGTGAACCGATAACCGAATTGCCCCCATCTGGGTGCGGAGTTCGGCGGAATCGGTAATGGGGGTGTTTGTGGATGTTGAAACACGGATCATGAATTTCCTTCCTAATCAATAAGAAAACCCATCCGGCACTCACGCTGACGCGAAAGCACCGGATGGGTTGTGAACACAGAACAACGTGTGAATCAGTTGAGTGACGGGTCGCCATGCGGAACCGACCGCCGACGCTTAAGAGCGGAGGGCAGCTGATAGATGCCGGGTGATTCTGCCGATAGACAACGCCCGCTCGCCCACTGTTGCAGTTGAGTCACTTTCTCGCGGGCCGTGTGGGCGACAGGAACGACATGTAGAGCGGCATTTGTGAGGGACACTTCGAGAAGTGCTGCCAACCGGCAGGCCGACTTGATCTCCGCTCCGGTCCATCCCTGGTCTTCCGGACGTGGTTGTGCCGGATCGAGTTGGTAGAAGGTCAGATACTGTTCCCAGATCTGTTCTCGCTGTTTGCGGTCGGGAAGATCGAGGAAAAATAAACCATCA
This sequence comes from Planctomyces sp., assembly GCA_002702685.1. Classification (GTDB taxonomy): domain Bacteria; phylum Planctomycetota; class Planctomycetia; order Planctomycetales; family Planctomycetaceae; genus Polystyrenella. The sequence goes on along the minus strand of PABD01000066.1, from coordinate 4,149 downwards.
AACCGCTCACTCCGGCTGAACTCCGGTGGCAACCGGGAGATGTCATTGCAAGTCGCAATCACATACACGTCGGACTGATGGTCGTTCAGCCAGGTCAGAAAATAGCCGAACAACCGCGTCGAGACACCGCTGTCACCGGCATTCCCGGACTGCACTCCGCTGAGACCTTTTTCGATCTCGTCGATGAACAGGACGCAGGGAGCCATCGCTTCCGCGATCGACAACGCCTGGCGAATGTTGCGTTCGGATTCTCCGACCAGACTTCCCATCAATCGCCCGATATCGAGCTGCAGGGTAGGACGACCGGTCTCGTTCCCAAGCGCTTTAGCAAACTGACTTTTGCCCGTACCCGGCACGCCCAGTAACAGAACCCCTTTAGGCTTCGCCAGCGAGTCATTCCGGAGCGACTGGAGCGTGCGGGCACAGAACTGCTTGAGTGAATTCAGGCCGCCGAGTTGGTCGAATCGTTCTGTCCCCCGATACAGTTCAAGGAGTCCGTTCTGTTTGAGCTGACTCGTCTTGAGTTCCCACAAGGCAGCGGGGGTGAGTTTCCCTTCACGCACGAGCGAGAGAGCGAATGCCGATTCGGCTTCCTGCCGCGTCAATCCACTGGCCGCATCCAAGAGTTGTTCCCGTTCGGTTCCCTCCGGAAGTTCTCCCGGTTGGCTGCCGATCTCGGTCGCGATCTCCAGTAGTTTCTCCCGGTCGGGCAACTCATGCTGCAACACCAGGAATTGCTTCCGGAGTTCGATAGGAATGTCGACCACCGGCGCGACGATCAGAATGAAGTTCCGGTGCTGTTTCCCCACAGTGAGTTGATGGCTCAACTGCTGGATCAATTCCGGCGACCCAAGGAACCGGTGATAGTTCCGCAGGACCAGCAGATTCGTGCCAGTGTGCGAAGCATGCGTTCCAAAGAGTTCCAGCGCGGACAACGGATCCGCTGCTTCCTGACCGTCGCCCGCAGCAAATCCTTTCGCTATATCCCACACGGAGACGGTCCAGTCTGCGTCGTGAGCCAGTTGCCTCACTTCCTGAATGGCTTCGTCGGGTTCGTCCGTCTCAATCCAGATACCGGTGAAACAGGCGTCGATGTACTCCCGTAGATTTCGTAGTGACATGCACTCTCCTTGATAAAGGACCAACAATGAGAAAACGGCAGCAAGCTGTCGCCTACTGCCGTTCTTCATGCTCGGTCTGGTTATGGGTTTGTTGATAGAACTCTGTTGTTTTCGTTTCGGTCACCCGTTGCCCGAGTGCTTCTTCGAGCTGGCGGGTCGCATCCAGGCAACTTCGTCCTGCGAAACCCCGTGACTCAATGCGGGAACTTCCGTCGGGACTGATGATGATTTCAATCTGCTTCACAGGGTACCTCCCGTATGCAGCAGTAACTTGACCGAACCATCGGACAATCGCTGTTCGGTCATGTAATACCCCTGGCGTCGGGCGATGCGGCGGGTCTGTTCGATAGCATATGACTGCAGGAAGGCATTGAGATGCACCGGGTCACCCCAGCGGCCTTCGTAGTTGTCGTAGCTGAGTTGCCCGGTTTCGGTCTGGCAGACAACGGGATACCGCCAGTCGGGTAACTGAACCTGCCAGCCGGTTGCATCCGAACTGTAGAGCCGGGCCGTTCCCTGAATTGGCTCGGGCAACCTGTTGCGAAGACAGGCGGCCCGAACCGAAGCCGGTTCCCGGACCTCCGTTTTAATTTGCATGATGTGCGACATAAGGTTCCTTTCATGAATGGGAAATAAAAAAGGGAGCCCGGTTGGTGAATCCGGGCTCCCTCGCTTGGGTGAGCACACAGCAAATGCTGATGGCTACTCGATCTGGATCATGTTATATGACACGAAATGGTTGGATATTTAGCTTGGTTGTGTTCGCTGAAATTGGTCTCAGTATTCTGTTTTGTCAACACTGTGTTCTTCACACTATGGTAATCGAATAATGCTACCGTTTTTTCTTACCATCTCCATATATTGCGTTACCAATGCCACCGAGAAAAATACAGATGATCCAGACGTGAGCGAATAATCTACCGAACATCGGCTTCTGCGTATACCACTCCCACCACGTCATCTCTGAGACGACGTCCGTCCATAAATATCGTTCGCCTTCGATCGCAATTGTACTCTCGTTGTCCCACGCCATCCAATATCCTCCGTAATACACGGGCACTGCTGTAAGAAACAGAAACAATGCGAAACCAGCCAGGACTAGAGCGATGATTAGTCCATTCCAAAAAATGGGATAAAGTACACTTGCGTCAAAGCTGTTCTTTTGGTCCTGCTCATTTTTATCTTCGTATGACATATGGGATTCTTCCTGATTGTTTGTGGATTTCTTTAGGTTATTGAAACCACCGACGGTCAGTAATTCTGGATTCACAAATTCTCGCACTGACATACTTCGTGCCGCTTTTGCAGCCGGTTTCGTGTTCAGCCTTCGAGCGTTCCGAGCAGGGCATGACAGTGTCCACACCGGCAATCTTCGGGATCGGCCTCACTGGCGATCTGATTCTTGCGTTCGCAGACCCAGCAGCGGCAGCGAAATCGTTCATTTTCCTGGGGATATACGGCGGTGTCGGATTGTTCCGCGCGGAACGCGAGTCGTGCTCCCTTTCCGTTTTTATTGGTAAGTCCTTTGTAAGCCGCATTTGCTTTCGCCAGTCTGGATGAAGCGAGCTTGACGATATCGGGAGGCAAATCCTGCAGGCGATCGGGATGGTACTTGCGAGCAATTTCACGGTACGCAGACTGGATCTCATCGAGACTGGCACCTGGATGTATTTCCAAGTCTTCGAACCAGTTCTTTCGTTGCTCAGGACTAGCTGCGGCATTCCGGTCATACTGAGCCAGGAGTTCGTTTTCTTCCACTCCCATCCAGCCATACACGGTCAGCATGAATTCTTTCTTGCGTGCTGAGACGGGTCTGCTGCAGTAGGTCATCCGCAAGGCATGCATCAGAAACGTCAGCTTCCATTCAGGAGGTAGCTGTGCGTGAAATTGCGGCATATCGAAATGGTCATAGAAAGTCGACGCCTGCGAAACCCACTGTTGAATATCCTCGTTCCGCTTTAGCCCGAACGACGCAAGCAACTCCCGTCCCGAGTCGTGAAGTACCTGGTTCTCTTTCGGTGTTGAATTGCCATCCGCGTTAGAGATCGCCAACAGGGTCGCGAGACATCCGTAGCGGTAGGCGGCCTCCTGAGAGGTTCCAACCCCCTCCCATCCGAGGTAGTTTTCAAGCCACATGCCAAGCGCGATGCCCGCCCCGCATCCCAATGCAATCTGCCAGTATCCGAAAGAAAACATTTCGAATACCAACAGGAGCGGAACGGCGCTGCAAACAAAAAACAGATAGTCGGCACGGCTACGAATCTGGAATCCGTCCAGTGGGTGTTTTTCCCAAAAACGGTCGAATCCAAACAACAGGAGCGTGAAGATTACGAGCCCCAGCAATAAGCCCGAGAAGGAGCCCAGATGAAGAGCGGCATTATGGGTAACCCACATCGCCACCATTAAGGGGACATATCTTTTCATTCAAAAAATTTACTTTCTGGATGGAGGGAAAACTGATCTGGTGAAGTCGATAAGTCTTCGCACACATTGCACACTTTTCCTTTCAAATCAGTCGAGTTGCGCTTTGCGCATTCGCAGTCTGGTTTGGATTACTTTCTTCCATCCCAGGTGGCGACGATATAACCGAGATATCCAATGCCGAGAGTGAATAAGACGGCCGTTACGAAAGATGTGCTAAAGACAAGCCATAGAGCGAGTAGCCCGATGACCACGTATTCCAGACCGGAGTCGGAACTATTCATAAGTCGGAGATTTCAAAAAGGTGATGGAGTCTCGCTCAGTTGAGAGCGAAGTGAGATAGGTGAGCGAGTGCTTCGTTGCGGAGCACTCACAGGAAGCTGAATCCAACGCTGCTGCATGAAGGGTCCTTTCTGATCGAACGAAGAAGGTACTGGGGTTCAATTGTCCGGTTGCATGGGAAAGCGGTTCGGTCAGCGCGCAAAAAAAGGAGCGCCGTACCGAGACCGCTCCTTACAGCCCCACCACAGGGCGCATCAGATCAGTACAAGGCCGACGCTCCCGTATCGGGAGCGTTCAACCAAGTACTACTTCTGATGCTTTGAGT
>PABD01000065.1 GCA_002702685.1 Planctomyces sp. | reverse complement strand
TGAAGTCGTGCGCGCTCTGAAAATGTCGAAAGTATTATATTTCATGGGTATTTACGACACAGAAACCGAAAGTTAACCGGACAGTTGTGGGAAGAGCCAGCAGTGGCACACTTTTCGTGACGTTTCGTGGTTCCCTGATTCCTTGCCCACAACAGCAGGTCACCCGTGCTGATGCTCGGCTGCGATGACGATGCCGTATAATGTCAGATGCGGTTCGAGGATCGCCTCCGGGAACTGCGGGGCGAGGAGGGGGGCTCCGCCACCGGTGAGATAGACGGTCGGGGGGGTGTCAGTGGATTTCTGAAGCAGGGTCTTCAGCTTTTTGGTCAGTTCGCGAACAGCACCGACCTGTCCCCAGAAGAGACCACTCTGCAATGCTGTCCGTGTCCGTTTGCCGAGGCCGTTCTTGGGGGCGGCGTGAAGTTCTTCGACCGGGATCTCCGGCAGCAGCGCCGTGTAATGATGCAGCGCCCGGGCTGACATCTCGAAACCGGGCAGGATCGATCCGCCGCAGAAGGTTCCCTCCGGGTTGATGAGGTCGACCGTGCAGGCCGTGCCGCAACTGACGATGATGGCCGGTTCCCCCTCCGGTCGCGCGGCATTGACACCGATGGCGTTCAAGAGGCGATCCATGCCGACTTTCTTCGGACGCTCGACATCAATTTCCAGGGGCAGTTTGCGGGTCAGCAGGTAAGGCTCCGGCAATGGGTGATTCCGGCACAGTGCCGCGAGTTCATCGATCACCGGCGGATTGGAGCCTGACATCAGCACCTGCACCACCGGGACGGAGGATTCCTCGACCCACTCGGCCAGTCGCTCGAAAGGAACGGCATCGCCGAGGGGAATGAAAAGATCTGCGTGGCAGGTCGGTCGCGCTCCGGGGGGCGCATGCTGGTCCAGCAGTCCGATCTTGATGCGACTGTTTCCGGCATCAATGGCGATGACGCGCTGGTCCATTGACTTCACCCTCAAACCATAAAAAAGATTCCAGCCATAAAGTAACAACTTTGTGGCTGGAATCGTAGCGTATCAGATTTTCACGCAGGGACGGTTTACCCTTCCTGCAGCGCCTTGGTGATCTCGACCACTGCCTGCTTGCCGTCACCGTACAACATTTGAGCATTGTCGGCGGCAAAGAGCGGGTTGGGGATCCCGGCGAAACCAGGCGACAACGATCGTTTGATGACGATGACGGTTTTCGCCTTGTCGACATCGATGATCGGCATCCCGGCAATCGGGCTGTTGGGGTCGGTTCGAGCGAGCGGGTTCACGACGTCGTTCGCACCGAGCACGATCGCCATATCGATCTGTTCCATCTCGCTGTTGACTTCGTCCGCTTCCCGGAGCAGGTCGTAGGGAATGTCGGCTTCGGCCAGCAGCACGTTCATGTGCCCCGGCATACGCCCGGCAACCGGATGAATACCGAATTCAACTTTGACGCCGCGCGATTTGAGTTCGTTGGTGAGATCGCGAATGGCATGCTGCGCCTGGGCGACCGCCATACCGTAACCCGGAACGATCAGCACTCTCTCGCACACTTCGAGCAGCATCGCGACTTCTTCCGGCGATGTTGATTTGACGTTCGCATAGACTTCATCCGCCGAAGCCGATTCGCCACTCGCCTGCATCTTGCCGAAGAGGACGTTGGTCAGCGACCTGTTCATCGCGACGCACATGATGCGGGTCAGAATGATCCCCGAAGCCCCCACGAGGGAACCGGCAACAATCAGGACGGTGTTCCCCAGGACGAACCCGGCAGCCGAAGCGGCGAGACCGGAGTAGCTGTTCAAGAGCGAGATGACGACCGGCATGTCGGCACCCCCGATGAAAATCACAAGCAGCACACCCAGGGCCAGCGACAACAGCACCATCAGGATGTAGAACAGCCCGGCGTATTCCGGCATCAACACCATGAGCACACCAAACAGCACTGCTCCCACGGAGAGACCGCTGTTGATCAATTGTTGATTGTTGAACCGAACATCTTTGACAAACTTCAGTTCCTGCAACTTGCCGAATGCAACGAGCGACCCCGAGAAGGTGACCGCGCCGATCAACCCGGAAAGGGCGGTGGCGACCAGGTTGGCGACCGTCAGTTCCGCTTTGGTGGATGTCAGCAGTGATGCTCCGGCAACGAGGAACGACGCGGCGCCCCCGAACCCGTTGAAGAGCGCGACAAGCTGCGGCATCGCGGTCATCTGAATTTTCACGGCGAAGATGGCACCGATAATCCCACCAATCAGCAGGCCGACGGCAATCAGCCAGTAGTTCATCCCGCCGACCAGCAGCGTGACCACGACGGCGATCAGCATGGCGAACGAGCCGAAGATATTCCCGCGGACCGCTGTCTTAGGATGGGTCAGTCCTTTCAGTCCCACAATGAAGAGGACCGCGACGACCATATAGACGATATTGAGTTGGGTTTCAGTCACGGATCACCCTTTCTTCTTGCGGAACATTTCGAGCATACGATGGGTGACCAGGAACCCGCCGACGGCGTTGATCGTCGCGAGGACCACCGCGAGGAATCCGAGAGTCTGGGCGAACCAGCCGGAGCCCATTTCCACGACCAGCAGCGCCCCGACGAGCGTAATCCCCGAGATCGCGTTCGATCCGGACATCAGCGGCGTATGCAGTGTGGGGGGAACTTTGGTGATGATTTCAAAGCCGACGAAAACCGCCAGCAGAAAGATCGTCAGCAGCAGCGTAATCTCGTACGCCGATGGCTGGCCGCTGACCGCGAGATCTCCCGGCAGATTCACCGTGACTTCATCGGCCAGTAGGAAAAGTTGCGTCAACATGGACGACTCCTGTATCAGTTCATTCCCGATTCACGGCAAACGGATCAGCGTGGCCGGGGACAGTTATGGTTAAGTGCAGGAAGGATATTTGATGTTTGTATTCAGACTGTTCGAGCGCATTACTCGGCGGGCGAATCTGACGATGGTGATTCCTCGGTCGGTTCCGGTGTCGGTTCGACGGGGGCCACAGGTTCGACAGGGGCTTCGCCCAGCAGTTCCCGCACGCGGGGCTGCACGACAGAACCATCTTTGGTGATGAGCGTGTCGGCGATGATCTCGTCTTCCATGTTGAACGTCACTTCCCCCTTGGGAACGAGGTTCTTAAGAAAGGTGGTGATGTTCTTCACGTACATCTCGCTCGCGTGGTCGGGGATCGTCGAGGTGATGTTCTGCGGTCCGATGATTTTGACACCGTTGTGATCGATCGTCTGACCCGCCACCGTCAATTCGCAGTTACCTCCTTTTTCGCAGGCCAGGTCGATCACGACGGTTCCCGGTTTCATCGCCTGGACCATCTCGCTCGTCACGAGGATCGGCGACTTTTTACCCGGAACGGCAGCGGTGGTGATGACGACATCCGACTCCGCAACAACTTTCGTCATCAGCTCGCGCTGTTTACGGTAAAACTCTTCGCCCATTTCTTTGGCGTAGCCACCCTTCTGTTCGGAGGTGCCGGCATCGAGTTCCATTTCCACGAATTTACCGCCAAGGCTCTCGACCTGTTCCCGCACCGCGGGACGAAGGTCGTACGCGGAAACGACAGCACCGAGGCGTTTGGCGGTCGCGATCGCCTGCAAGCCCGCGACACCCGCACCGATGATGAACACCTTCGCCGGTTTCAATGTACCCGCGGCCGTCATCATCATCGGGAACATGCGCGACAACGTGTTCGCGGCAAGGAGCACCGCTTTATAACCCGCGATGGTCGCCATCGAGGACAACACGTCCATACTCTGTGCCCGCGTGATACGGGGGAGGAGTTCAAGCGCGAACAGAGTCACGTTCTTAGCGGCGTATCCGCGGAAGGCTTCGGGCTCGGCGAGTGGTTCACAATGACCGATCACAATCGTTCCCGGTTTGAGCAGTTCGAGGTCCGCCTCGTAGCCACTGGGGTTGGCACCCGCCGAGCGAACTTGCAGGATGATGTCGCTGTTGGCAAACAGATCAGCCCGGCTGCTGGCGATCGTCGCGCCCGCGCTGGTGTAGACATCATCCGGATAACCCGAAGCCGTGCCGGCCCCTGATTCAACGGTGACGGAAAAACCCTGTTTGATCATCGCCTGAACCGCGGAGGGTACGAGCGCCACGCGACATTCCCCGGGGAATGTCTCCTTCGGGACACCTGTCTTCAAGCTGGGTGTCGTTTCGGACATAGATGTCATCACTCCAAATAGTTGTCATACCATGCGGACGGTTGTCGGATTCCAGTCACGCGAACGGGCACGTTGGCATCCGGTTACCGGACGCGAGGGGGGTGGCAGCCTCCGCTGCGCCGGCAATAAAAGGGGCAGCGTTTCCTGTGCGGCGAAACCTGATCTGGCCTGTAGTGCCTCGTGCGGGCGGCTTTCGCGGGGGGCGAGTGCTCCAGCAACTCCATTTCGGCGGTTGACCGTAGTCGGTCCACACCGGGAACCAGTTCCGGGATCCTTTATATCCATCCCGCTTTGCCGGACACAACGAACGAACCGGCATTTTTAGGCCATTCCGACGGGATCCCGCCCCCAGCGCCCGAATTTCATGACTGGCGGCCCCCATTCCGCCGCTTTCCCCGGATATATCGGCGGTCACTTATCTGCTTCTACCGCAATCGGCAGCAGCACGGGGCGGACGGGAAGTTCAATCCGCGTCACGAGGGTGGGAATCCGGTACAGCAGACGGCTTCCCGACAGGGCCTCGCTTGATACATCAAAGTGATACGCCACCTTGATCTCCCCCGGGAACTGATTGAGTGTCTCAAACCGGGGCTCTCTTTCAATGCGCCCCCCTTTCGCGGTCTCAATCCAGATGGGGTCCGAAAACATCCAGGTGCGAAAGGACTCGAAGGCACTCAGCACCTGCGGCGAATAGACGACATCGAGCGTCACCCGCAGGACGTCTTCCTGGCGGGTCTCGTCTTCGTCGAATACTTCCACCTGCGCCCGTTTGAGATCAAGCAATTCCACACTCGCCGGTCCGACCCGCCGCGTCACTCCCGCCGGCATACCGGAGAGATCAAATTCGACCTGCTCGTGTCCCGCCGCGAGTATGAGGTCAAAAGCGCCCTGCAACTCGATCGACTTCAGTGGCACCTCGCGCGGCCCTGTGAAGTCAAGAATCGTAACTAACCCGCCCTGATCCCGTTCTGCGGCGAGCTCAATGGACGAGGCCGGGTTGAACGGCGGAAGTTTGATTTCCTGCGGATTCTCGTCTGCGTTCGCGGGGTAACCAACGGCCTCGAAATCATTCCCTTTCCAGTGCAGGTAAAGCGGACGAAGGCGTGGTTCGAAGTGGACCCGCACCGGGACGCGCCAGAGTTGTTCGTCATCGTTGCCAAACAGTTGCTTCGACGTCGGTCGAGAAAATTCAAACCGCACCGGTCCCTGATGCAGATGCGTGATCGCCGCATGGCGTTCGTCGCGCGTCGTGAACTTGCTCAGCTTGGCGTAATGCAACGGCTGGTTCGCTTCGATCCAATCAATCACTTCCCAGAAGGACGTCTGTTTAAATTCGATCGTCACTTCACGCTGCAATACATCGTCCGGCACCGTCGAGGCATCGAGTTCGTTCTCTGTCTGTTGCGACAATTGCGTGAGCAGCTCGTTCACTGTGACCTTACCCGAGAATGAAAACCGGGAGGCTTCCAGCGATGCGGCGGACTTCTGACGTTGCAGCACCTGCCGCACGCGCTCGAGGCCTACACGCAGCCACATCGGTTGCGTGCGCGCCGGTTCGGGAAGCATCGGCAGGATGCGCGGCCCGAGTTCAATCAGGGCCGACTCCACCTCCCGTCGCGCCGTTTTGTCCTCGTTCTCAAGACGGGTGACGAGTTCCGCGACCTGTTCAGTCAGCTTCACATCGGTTTCCTGCCCCTGTGACGTCACGAACAGACTATTTAATACCACCAGAAAAACCACCACCACCCCGACACCCCGATAGCGCGGGCGGTGGTCTTCGTTTTTCAGGTTGGGGCAAGCAGTTGGGTTCATAGGTCAATCATCAGGTTGGCAGGAACGATTCCATCCTCCGCGGTAGTTCCGGGGGCTGATTTTCAGGATAACCGACTTCTACCCGCCGTCCAGCCATCGATTGCCGCTCCTCACGAGGGGTCGCCGCCCGCTGGCGAGATTCTCGCCGCCCGAACCGGTTTCGCGACCTAAGTTTAATCCAGATCAGGGAATTGCTCTTCCCAGGGCAAGATGCCCATTGCCGTTGCTATTCTCGTATCCGGCCAGACTGGAGTGCTGAACCATGTGTCGAGTCGTTCGATTCCACGTACTGCTGATGGGCAGCGTGCTGCTGATCGCCGGTTGGGGATCGCGCTCGTTACACGCCGAAACGCTCGTGGAACTCTCCAACACGAATACCAAAGCGAGCTGGATCGGACGCGTCGAAGGACAGAACCAGACACACTGCTGGCTGATGGGGCAGGACGGTGTTCTGCATCAGATCGCCCTTAAAGACGTGACCAACTTTCGTCGTGTCTCGCCCCAGTTCAAACGACTGACCACGCTGCAGATGAAGTCGCAGCTGCATTCCGAATTCGGTCGCGATTTCGAAGTCGCGACCACCGCGCGCTACATCACTGTCGCTCCCCGAGGAACGGCCTCAGCGTATGTGAAACTGTTCGACCAGGTCTATCGCCAGTTCTACAGTTACTTCAAGCTCCGCGGAATGAATCTCGACGAGCCCGAGTTCCCGATGGTCAGCGTCATCTTCCCCGACCAACAACAATTCATTGATTACTGTCGGCAGGATGGTGTTCGCTACCAACCCGAACTGCAAGGTTACTATCAACCCCGCACCAATCGCGTTGCGCTCTATATCCCCACGAATCAGGTTACCTGGCAATCACCGTCACGAGTTAACTCTTCACTCAGTCTGCGGAAAACATTCGAACAATCACCTTCACCATTTCCGACGGTCGATACCTTCTCCCAGTCAGAACATTACGCGAATCTTGCGCTGCTGGATGAAGAACTGGCGAACACCATCATACATGAAGGAACACATCAGGTTGCCTTCAACATGAATCTGCATTCGCGTCTGGGCGACAATCCGCGCTGGGTCGTGGAAGGCCTCGCAATGGTCTTCGAATCACCCGGGATCCGGACCGCCTCCCGCGTGACGGAAGAGACGTTGAACCGGGAACGCTTTCTCTGGTTCGGCGACTACAGCTCACGACGACGCCCCGATAATGCGCTGGCGAACTTCGTTGTCTCGGACAACCTGTTCAACAGCTCGGCGCTCGATGCCTACAGCGAAGCCTGGGCCCTCAGTTACTACCTGCTGGAAACACGGCCGCGACAGTATGTCGACTATCTCAAACTCGTCAGCACCCACAGCAACGGCCGCCGCTACACCCCGGAAGAACGCCTCACCGACTTCCAGGAAGTGATCCATTCCAACCTGACAAAGATCGAATCGGATTACCTCCGCTACCACGAACGCCTGCGCCGGTAGGTTTATCGGGCGACTCGTCATGATCTACCGTTATATGTCGATCGAACACCATTTCAGGCTGCCACTGCTAGCTCGCCTGGCAGTGCCGATCACGGGAAGTACTTCGAGTGCTTCATCACTGCTATAACACTTCGATTCCTCAATAAGATGAATCGCTCCCTTCAGAGCTATCGCGCGTTCAGCCTGAAAGGAAGACTTCGGGTATCGATCTTGCAATCGCACTGCTGAGCGAGTCAGCAGTGGCACCCTTTGATGATGAATTCGTGGCCTTTGGTGGTTCAACCCGATCTCCCCACGAACCGCTCCTCACGCTGTTCTATCGCGAACACCTTCCCTAGAATGTCGTTCGACATAATCAAGAACGAAATTAGAGAAACAGGTGACCCCCATGCGTATTGACGGACGGGCGAAAGATCAATTGCGACCGATTACCATTCAGCGACCTTTCACCTCCGCGGCCGCGGGCTCGGTGTTGATTTCCGCGGGAGAGACGACCGTACTCTGCACGGCGAGCCTCGATCTCTCCGTGCCGCCCTGGAAAGGACAGGACGATCAAACCGGCTGGGTGACGGCCGAATACAACATGCTTCCCGGCAGCACGTCCCCGCGAAAACGTCGCGAGCGTTCGAAAGTCGATGGACGGACAAGCGAAATTCAACGGCTGATCGGCCGCAGTCTCCGCGCGATTGTCGATATGGAAGCCCTGGGACGGCGATCGATCCTTGTTGATTGCGACGTGATCAAGGCGGACGGCGGAACACGCACGCTCAGTTTGACCGGGGCGTATATCGCGCTCGCTGATGCCGCCTCAAAACTGGTTCCCGCCGAGGGAATTGATCGCCCCATTCTCAAAGACTCGGTCGCCGCGATCAGCGTCGGCGTGATTGGAGGCGAAGTCTATCTCGATCTCAACTACCACGAAGACTTCGCCGCCGATGTCGATATGAATGTAGTGATAACCGGATCGGGTGAATTCGTCGAAGTGCAGGGAACCGCCGAAGGACTCGCTTTCTCAAGAGAGCTCCTCGACCAGCAACTCGACATGGCCACCAAAGGGATCCAGGAACTCACCCGCATTCAGAATGAAACGTTGGCAACGCCGGTGGATTGAGCAACCACCTTGGCTGATAGCCTATTGGATGCCGTGCCGTTTCAGTTTTTCTCTCAACGTCTGACGATGAATACCTAGTCGGCGTGCGGCTTCCTGTCGATTGCCGCCGGTCGACTTGAGCGTCTCTTCCAGCAGAACCGATTCGGAAACATCGAGGAACGCTTCGTAGATATCTCCCGTCCGCGAGGGTTCGTCATCCTCGGACAACCGGTTATCGATCCACGTGCGAACGGCCTCCGTTAAGGTCTCCCGTTTCCGTTTCGTCTCCGCTGCCAGTTTCTGGATCGGCTGCGGCAAGTCTTCGGGCTCGATGACATCGGACCGATTCACAATAGCCGCGTGCTGCACGACGTTCTTGAGTTCGCGTACGTTGCCATGCCAGTCGCGTTCGGAAAGTTCTTTCATCGTCCGCTTGGATAACCAGCGATTGCGAGGCGCATGCAGCTGATCCAGAAAATGCTGCGCGAGCAGGGGAATGTCTTCACGTCGCTCCCGTAGTGGCGGCAGCTTGATGCGGAAGACATTCAGTCGGTAGAAGAGATCTTCCCGGAACTCTCCCTTCGCAACCAGATCTTCGAGCGACCTGTTTGTCGCGGCGATCAGGCGGAAGTCGGATGCCTGGGAACTGTTCGAACCGACCGGTGTGACCTGTCGGTTTTCGAGGACTCGCAACAGTTTGACCTGCGTCGACAGCGCGATATCACCAATCTCATCGAAGAACGCGCTCCCTTCGTGCGCGAGGCTCAACAATCCCGTCCGCCGACTATCGGCGCCGGTGAACGCCCCCTGCACATGCCCGAAGAGTTCACTCTCTACCAGGGAATCACTCATCGCAGGCACACAAACGGGAACCAGCGGTTTGTCGGCGCGGGAACTGTATCGATGGATGGCTGTTGCGACGAGTTCTTTGCCGGTTCCGCTTTCCCCCGTAATGAGGACCGGAACATCGTTATCCGCGACCAATGCGATTTTGCGAAAGACTTCCTGCATCGGTGCTGACGAACCAATCAGGAAATCTTCCGGGGCGATAACTTCTTCTTTGCGGTCTTCGTTCGCCTGCGATTTCGTGGATTGCAGCGCGCGGCTGATGACTTCCACCGCCTGGTTCAGGTCGAAGGGTTTGGTCAGATATTCAAAGGCTCCGTTGTTGATCGCACGAATGGCCGTATCGAGATTTCCGAAGGCAGTCATGATGATCACCGGCGTCTGCCCCGCGCGAGCCTTCAAACGGTTCATCGCCGCGACACCATCGATACCCGGCAGACGAACATCCATCACCACCACATCCGGATGCGACTGCCCCTCAGGAGTGCCCGCGATTTTTTCCGTCAACTCGAGCGCTTCCTCCGCCGAGGCCGCCGTCATCACGGAGTGCCCCGCATCCTGCAGCGCCTGTTCCAGCGCCCAGCAGATACCAGGTTCGTCGTCTACGATCAGTACGTTACTCATGCTTGGTTCCTGCCGCCACGGGATCGGGCTGCTGTGTGGATAAGGTAAGGCGAAAACAGGTCTGTCCCTCTTTGCGAACGAGCGACAATGAACCATCGCAGTCGCGCGCCGCCTGTTCCGCAAGGGCGAGCCCCAGACCAATCCCTTCCTGCTTCGTGGAAAAAAACGGTTTGAATATCTCCCGCTCGATCTCCGCCGAGACGCCCGGTCCATTGTCCGATATTTCGATCGCCAACTGCTGATCATCCAGAAAGAAGGTGGAGAGGCCCACTTTCCCCTGTGGGCCTGCCGCATCAATCGCATTCATCAATAGATTCAACACCGCAGCCCGCACTCCATCGCCATCAGAAACCCGGGCTTCGCTGTCGATCCCTTCATGAACAAAACTGATCTTCTTGTGATGCACGATCGGTTCCACGAGTCGAATCGTGCCTTCGAGGACATCGGACACGGCGGCGGGAAAACTGGTCCGCTGTTCGCCGCGCGTCAGTCGCAGTAACCCTTTGATCTGTTCTTCGGTGAGGGAGAGTTGATGCAGCGCGCGCGCCAGTGATTCATCCTCTCGCCCGGCAGGGCAGCGGCTTTGATGTAATTGCACGGCCATCCGCGCCGCCGTCAATGAGTTCCGCAGATGATGCGCCAGCCCACCCGTCAACTGCGTCACCAGTTCCGACCGTTCGGTATCGCGAATCGTCTGCAGGGACTCTTCGAGCGCCGCCGCCATCTGGTTGATGTCCTCCGAAAGTTCGCGGAGTTCATCCGAGTAGGATGTCATCACGACTGGTTCGAATTTTCCCTGGGCGATGCGCGAAACCTGCGATTTGAGTCGCCGGATGCGATTACTGATACGGCCTGAAATCCAGTACGAAGCCACGATGATCAGCAGGAGCACAATCGAGCCGGTGAGTAAGGAAGGGACCAGTGCCTGTCGCCGTGCCTCCTGCCAGCTTTGTTCGGGATAGAGGACCAGCACGGCATCGATGCCGAATCCCCGTTTCCAGCGAATGCGGCCCGAGAAATATCGTTCCCCCCCGATCTCGAGGACGGATTGCTGATCGACGATATCGCTTACATCTCCTTCGCCCCGTTTCGATCTTCCCGGCAGCGCCGCCAGAACGGCGGGATCGGCCGCGAGTGTCGATTGGGTGATATTCTGTCCCATATCCCAGACCACGAACTGCGCCCCGGAAAGGGATTTCAAGCGTTCGAGCACATCGGGGGTAAGCGGAAAAGTCGCTTCCTGCAGGCTGGTGACCACATTCTTCAACCGCTGATTAATGTTCTCTTCCGCCTGGCGCACCGCCAGCACGGCCGACGTGATCGTCAGGATCAGCAGCGAGATAAGTTGAATAATGACAAAGGGAACCAGTATCTGATTCCGGATAGGCCAGCGCACAAAAACCTTCTCTGTGAGTATCTCTCGAGGACATCCCGCGGAGGACGATCGAGCTCATTTTATAGAGAACAACTGCTGTCTCGGGCAGTGGAGATATACCACTACCCTCAGACCTCCATACCGATACGCATCGGCAGCGCATTTTACCCGCGAAAGCGTGGCGAGAATCTCGCCATTAGTGACCGAAATCCCACCAAACCGCTATTTCAGCATGGAGGAATTTTGCCGGTTTTCGGAATATCTGTATCTGTTAATACGTATCGCTGCGACGATTTCCCTTTGCTGTTTTGATTATAGGACGCTGTTCCGGGCAAGTTCCAGTCTGGATTCTCTGGCGATCTGCCACTTCCCGTGGTCTCCTTCCGCCGGGTATCTCCTCACCCTCGTCCCTCTGAATCGCTGCAGTATCGGCATACCCGGGGAAAAACGAATCCGATACGTCCTCCCCACTTCGAGCCCACCGGGGTCTAACTCACCACCTTGAGAATACGATCATGAGTCTCCCTCAAAAGAACACCTGTAGTCGACCTGCACCGTTGCGGACCGGTTTCACCCTTATCGAACTGCTGGTCGTGATGGCCATCATTTCCATTTTGCTGGCGCTGCTCCTGCCCGCTGTTCAGAACGCCCGCGAGGCCGCGCGCCGCACCCAGTGCCGCAACCGCATCAAACAGATGGTACTGGCGACGCATCTCTACCACGAGAATCACAACTATTTCCCGCCGGGTGCCTGTGTTGATCTCTCCGTATCGACCACAGGTAACAACGGTTCCTGGGGCGTTCATGGGCGGATTCTTCCGTACCTCGAAATGGAAAACGCCGCCGAGTTGATCGATCTTTCCACCGCCTGGGATTTCCAGGAAGCCATCGACGGCTTGCGTATCGCCACGTACATCTGTCCCTCCGATCTCAATGCCTACCGCGAACGCGACCCCGGTGGCGGAAAGATGAAACTGTGGGCGACAACTTATGCTTTCAACTATGGCACCTGGTTTGTTTTCGATCCGAGCACGGAAGAAGGAGGCGACGGTCTCTTCTACCCGAATGCGACGATTTCCACAGACAACATCGACGATGGTACGTCCAACACACTGATGATCGCCGAGGTTAAAGCCTGGACCCCCTATATGCGTAATTACGCGATCTCGAATACCGACATCCCGAACAACGCGGGCGATGTGGAAGCGCTGCTCAATCCTTCCGCGGAATTCAAAAACACGGGACATACAGAATGGCCTGATGGACGCGTGCATCACACCGGCTTCACCACGACATTGCCACCCAACAGCTTCGTCCATTACACCCACAACTCCGTTCAGTATGAAGAAATGGACTTCAACTCGTGGCAGGAAGGCCGCAACGGAAACGCGGGCCATCCGACCTATGCCTGCATCACCTCCCGTTCGTGGCACTCGGGAGTCGTGATGTGCGGCATGGCGGATGGCTCGGTCCGCCCCTTCGGTGAAGGCATCACGCTGGACCTCTGGCGCGCCCTCTCCACCCGCAACGGAAACGAGATCGTGAGCTTCGGCGACTGAGCGCCTCGTAAATAAACAGACAAAAGGGATGCTGTTGCCGGTTTATCCAGCAGCAGCATCCCTTTTACATTTGATGCCATATCAGTTATCTGTTAATTCCAACCGCATTAATGTTTCATCATTTTCGGCGCCGCTTCGTATCTCTCGGGATCTCCAAACCTATTGACGATTTCGGCGAAAACCGCGCCTTTCTCCATCGGTTGGTCAGAGTGCATGACCTGCTGATAGAGGTCGTCGGGCAAGACGCGCATCACGGTCATCAGTCCATGCACCGCCATGGGC
This sequence comes from Planctomyces sp., assembly GCA_002702685.1. Taxonomy (GTDB): domain Bacteria; phylum Planctomycetota; class Planctomycetia; order Planctomycetales; family Planctomycetaceae; genus Polystyrenella. The sequence goes on along the minus strand of PABD01000065.1, from coordinate 2,359 downwards.
CACGTCGCGCGCATGCCGCGGACCTCTTTACGGCTCCATAGTTTCTGCATCAGCTCTTTCGACATCTCCATACCCTGCATCTTCTGTGGGTATCCCGGATCCTGAAAGCCGGGCGAAATGTCGGTTCCATCCATCTCCGGACGGACTTCAACATTGCTCAGGTATTCATCCACCGACTGTCGCGGACGCAACCGCGGCCCAACATGCCGGACCATGTGGTTCATCATGTGATGCACCATATGGCAGTGGAAGATCCAGTCGCCCGGATTGTTGGCGATGAATTCAAAAGTCGAGGCCTGCGCCACGGCAATCAATTCAGTGTTCCTTGGTATCCAGGCCGATTTTGGTATCCGCGCTCCTTCATGCCCCGTCACCCAGAACGTATGCCCGTGCAGGTGAATCGGGTGATGTTGCATCGGAGAAAAGTCGAGCAGGCGGATGCGAACCCGCTCTCCATGTTTGGCAACGAGCGGAGTCGTGAAGGGACCACTGCGACCGTTGATCGTGTGCCAGTTCCAATCCATCGCCCAGCTGTTCGAGACCGTATGCGTCGGCGGGATATTGAAATTCTGGAACAGCAATCCGAAGTCCCTGTCCACCGGCGGATCGAAAACTTTTCGCGGATGCACGATGAACCAGCCCACCATCCCCATCGCTTCCTGCATCGGCACATGCGAATGGTAGAAGAACGTCCCCTCTTCATGAATATCGAACTCGAACGTCATCGACTGACCCGGTTTGATCGGGTTCTGCGTCAGCGTCGCCGCGCCGTCGTACTGGATCGGTAACTCGAACCCATGCCAATGCACGAAGGTATCTTCGCGAAGTTCGTTGGTCACGATGATCCGGACCCGGTCCCCCTGGTTCACCTCAATCGTCGGGCCCGGCATGCTGCCGTTGAACCCGTAGACGTTCATGTGGTAACCGGGCAGGAACTCACGCGAAACCGCCTGCGGCACCAGGTGAAATTCCTTCGCTCCATTGACCATCTTCCAGGGCAGCTTATCGAGATCAGGGGCTTCGAAAGGAACAGGCCCTTCCGCCGCCGCACGAAAACCGGGAACAAGCTTCCCCAGGTAATAATCCGAATCGGGGTCATTTCCCCGGCTCGGTTGAAAGCGGGAGAATCCATCGTATTCCGCCTGGACATCCTGATTTTCTGAGGGGGGCTGTTCCGCGGTTGCCGGTTGGCTTTCCGCCGAACTCTGTTTGCCCGTGGCGACCGCGGCGGTAAAGCCCGCGGCGGCGGCTAATGTCCCTCGGGTCAGGAACTGACGCCGATCAAAGTGAGAATCGGTCGAGGATGGTTCCTTCGGCAATGACATGCCTGCCTCCTTCTGCTGTGATACGTTGTGGATCTCCGTAATATTCTATGCGGCACACGCCCTGAAAGCTGCAGTTTATCGAGGCTGCGGTACGGCATCGATGTGCCCGGGCGGAACGGCGGGCGGGGCGGCCTGCAGGCCATCGACCAGGAGATACCCCATGATGAGAATCTCGTTCAGCCGGAACTGCTCCTCAAACCTGATCTGTTCCAGTCGGACCTGCACGTAATCCCCATGGGCCTGCAATACGGTCGGCCAGTCCTCTCGATCGCGTTTGTAGCTGATCAGCAGCTCTTCATAAGCCGCTTTCATCTCCGGGACGATCGTATCGCGATACTCCACCGCATGTTCAAAGGAGAGTGCGTATTGTTCGTAAGCCATCGCCAGTTGATGCCGTAGCTGTTGCTGGATTCGTTCAATCTCACGACATTGCCGAAAGTAGTCGAACTCCGCCTGCGCGATGGTTCCCTGATTGCGGTCGTACAGCGGAATTTCCATTTGCACCTGCGCGGTACCAACTGTCTCTTTCGCTTCGAAGTTGTAACCCGCGCCGCCGGTGATCACGATATCCGGAATCCATTCGACCTTTTCGCGATCGATGGTGATCTGATCCGCCCGCAGTTTGGCTCGCGCCGCCGAGAGTTCCGGGCTCTGGGTCAGAACGTGTATTTCAGCCATCTCATGCGTCATCGCTTCTTCTCGGGGCGTCAGTTCTCCGATGAGATTCTGCAACGGGAGCGCAATTCCAATGACGGCGTTTAATTCACGCAACCGACGTCGCAATTCGTGCTCGCTCTGCTGCACTTCCAGGCGTGACTGTTGCAGTTGGACATTCGCGCGGTGGACATCGTACCGCTTCGCCTGCCCGAGGTTATATAACTCGCGCACGGTGAGGGACTGGTCTTCCGCTGTTTTCAGACCCTCCATCCGCAGCTTCATACGCGCCCGGGCGGCGAGGGCCTGATAGAAATGCATCCGGACGTCGTTACAGACACGAAATTGCTGTGCGACCGCGCGATGTTCCGACACCCGCG
>PABD01000064.1 GCA_002702685.1 Planctomyces sp. | reverse complement strand
TGCTGCGGCGCAAGGTTGCGTAATGTTTTCTGCGCGGTGATGAAGAACGGAGCGAGCCGTTCCACATGGCACTGGTGAAATGCTTCGGGCAGCATGCGCGAAACCAGAATGCGGTTTTCGAGCGCGAAACCGACGCCGGATGGGGCCTCGGTTCGATCGGACAGTACCCACCATTGCCCATCGGCGGAACGCGCAAGGTCGGCGGCATAGAAGTGCAGATAACAACTGTCTGGAGGCTGATGCCGATGGAGTGCCCGCTGAAAGTAGGTATGCGAGAAAAAAAGTTCCGGCGGCAGCAGGCCCGTTTTGAGAAGTTTCTGATCGCCGTACAGATCTTTGAGGATCATGTTCAGCAGTTGCGCCCGCTGCGTCAGCGCGCGGGAGACAGCATCCCATTCCTTCCCCTGAATGAGCAGGGGGAGCGCGTCGAGCTCCCACGGGCGGGGGCGATCTTCTTCGCCGATGTAGCCACTGTAGGCGAAGTCGTTTTCCTGAACCGACCGCTGAACCTGTTCCCAGCGAGTTTCGAATGTCTGACGACCGATGCTGTTCAGTGCCTGAACAAATTTCTGAACATGGGGCCGCGGCTGACGAGTATTGAGCATGTACTCGTCATAGACTTGTTCGGGAGGCGCATAGCCTCTCAGCACAGAATTGGCCGAGGCCGGAGAAGTAGTCGACACGCGAGATGATATTTCCGTAAAGGTGAGACGGGAGGGAACTGTCGGTCCGCATCCGGCGAACCGCGTCTATTCTAATCAACAACTCCAGGCGGGTACAAAGAAAAGGAAAGATTCTTCGTCTCCGTTTTCCTTCCCCCCGTCCTGCCTCCTGCAAAACACTTCTTTCGCCGTCGTCAGACGGAGCGATTTCGTCCTCGCCGGAGATCCAGTGTCATGGGGTAGTGGGGGTTCGGCTCTTCGGGAATCATCTCCCGTTTTCCACCGCGGTGTCCCATTTTGAAGAACCGCGCCGCACGGCGGCTTTCGGCTTCATAGGCATTGATCGGGAATGATCCCGGATTGTTTCCGCCGGGATGACCGACGTAATAGGTTGCCCCGCCGATAGAACGCTCCATCCAGCTATCGTAGAAATCAAAAATGAGTGGTTCATCCGAGGGGATGGTCGGATGCAGACAGCTAGGTGGTTGCCACGCGCGATAGCGCACACCGGCGACACCTTCGCCCTCGGTCCCCGTGGGATGCAGCGGTACCTGCCGACCATTGCAGAGCAGGACATGTCGGCCCGGAACCATGCCGCGGACTTTCGCCTGCATGCGTTCGACGGAAGAATCGACATACCGCGCTGTTCCTCCTCCCCCGGCTTCTTCGCCCAACACATACCAGGGCTCAATGGCGAGACGCAGTTCCAGATGAATGTCGTGCTGGGTCAATTCTCCGATGAAGGGGAAGCGGAATTCAAAATGCGGATCGAACCAGTCCGCCTCGAGTGGAATTCCCGCGTTCGCGGTCTCTTCGATAACGTCTTTGAAATCCTGTCGCAGAAAATGCGGCAGCAACCAGCGGTCGTGAATCTGTGTGTTCCAGTCGACGAGTTTGGTTTCGTAAGGCTTCTCCCAGAAGCGGCTCACCAAAGCGCGCAGCAGCAATTGTTGCGTCAGACTCATCTGCCAGTGCGGCGGCATTTCGAAGGCGCGGAACTCGACGAGACCGAGACGCCCCGTCGCGCTGTCGGGAGAATAAAGCTTGTCGATGCAGAATTCCGCTCGGTGCGTATTCCCGGTGAGGTCAACGAGCAGATGACGGAACAACCGGTCGGTCAACCAGGCCGGGCATTGGCCCATTTCTTTAGGTATCTGCTCGAAGGCGATCTGCAGTTCGTACAGGCTGTCACGACGACCTTCATCGACGCGCGGCGCCTGCGAAGTCGGGCCGACAAAGCGACCGGAGAACAGATACGAGAGTGATGGATGATTGTGCCAGTAAGCGACCAGGCTGCGCAGCAGGTCGGGTCGGCGCAGAAACGGACTGTCCTGCGGGGTCTCGGCTCCCATGACGATGTGGTTCCCCCCTCCGGTGCCGGTGTGCGTACCGTCGAGGTCGAACTGTTCGGTACCCAACCGCGACTGTCGCGCGTCTTCGTACAGGCCGGACGTGATCTCGACCAGCTCTTCCCAGTTGTTGGCAGGTTGTACGTTGACTTCGATGACGCCGGGGTCCGGTGTCGCCTTGATCGATTTCAAACGGTAGTCGGGTGGCGGAAGATATCCTTCAATCACGACTGGCATCTTCAGGTCTTCAGCCGTCTGTTCAATTTTGACGATCAGGTCGAGGTAGTCTTCGAGGCGATCCACCGGCGGCATGAAGATGTGCAGATTCCCGCCGCGCGGTTCGAAACAGATCGCGGTCCGGATGATGCCCGCGTCGACATCGCGTTCGCGCTGCAGCCAGTCGGCGGCCACATCATCGCGCGGATCGAAAGCGGGATCATACATCTCTTCGCCATTAAGCCCCTGTTCGTCACCTCGTTCGCCATCGCGTTCCGCATCATGTGTGTGATGGGCAACCGATCGGGCGCCGGCTTTCTGCAGCGCCTGGAAGTGGACGTGACGTTCTTCGGCCGCGCCGGGACGGGCGTAACTTGTCGACTGCCGCAACTGTTCGTAAGCGGGCAGTTCGTCGGTCCATTCGAAGGGGACGATGGGAACCGGAGTGAATTCGTTCTTGAGCGCCGCGGGGAGTGAATCGAGCGGCAACCGCAATCCCATCGGCGAGTCACCGGGTATCAGGAACATATTATCGGACCGAACAGGCCACTCACCACTTTTCCAGCGCGGCTCATTCAGCCACCATTGGTAAGCGATCGGCAACACGCAGCCCACGGTCGAGTTGAGGCCTTGTTCGAAAACACGTGCAAGTCGGGCGCGCTCTTCTTTGTCTTTCAGGTTGGACTTCATCACGTCGGCGTTGACAGCCAGGCGACGTTCCTTCCACATGTAATACATCGCGTCTTCATAGGCGCGGGTGACATGTTCGGGATGCACGCCGAGGTGTTCGGTAAGCCTCTTGGCAAAGCGTTCGGCATCGTCCGTCGTGTGACCATGATGCGCGTCAAGGCTTCCCTGCAGCTCCCGGTTGTGCCAGACCGGCTGTCCGTCGCGACGCCAGAGCGACGTGAGCGCCCAGCGGGGGAGTGATTCTCCCGGGTACCATTTTCCCTGTCCGTAGTGCATCAGGCCTTTGGGCGCGAATCGATCCTGCAGACGATTCATCAGGTCGCCGGCGAGTTTCCGTTTAGTCGGCCCGACGGCCGCTGTTTTCCATTCTGCCCCTTCCATGTCATCGATCGAGACGAACGTCGGTTCCCCTCCCATCGTCAGGCGGACGTCTCCCGCGGTCAATCGCTCGTCCACCTGGTGCCCCAGTTGTTCGATCTGTCGCCATTGTTCTTCGGTGTAGGGTTTGGTAACGCGAGGGTCCTCGTGGACCCGGGTCACTTCCATCTCGTGGCGGAATTCGACTTCCGCGGGACTGACCAGCCCCGAGATCGGCGCGGCGTTTACCGGCTTGGGCGTACAGGCGAGGGGAATATGTCCTTCACCCGCCAGCAGTCCGGACGTCGGATCGAGACCGATCCAGCCCGCCCCCGGCAGAAAGACCTCCGTCCAAGCGTGGAGGTCGGTGAAGTCGACTTCGGTTCCCGAAGGACCATCCAACGATTTAACGTCCGGCTTCAGTTGGATCAGGTAACCGGACACGAACCGGGCGGCCAACCCCAAGTGACGGAGCAATTGCACGAGCAACCACGCGCTGTCGCGGCAGGATCCACTTTTCTTCTCAAGCGTCTCTTCGGGAGTCTGCACACCCGGTTCGAGACGGATCAGGTACGCAATCGCCTGCTGCAGATCCTGGTTCAGCTTGACGAGGAAGTCGATCGTCTTCTGTTCGGACTTATCGATTCCTTCGAGGAAGGATTGGAATTGCGGGCCCCAATCTTCTTTATCGAGAAAGGGCTGCAGGTCTTTGGCCAGCAGCGATTCATACTCGAACGGGAACTGGGAGGCGTCGGGCTCGAGAAAGAAGCCGAACGGGTTGATGACCGTCATCTCGGCGACGAGGTCGACTTCGATTTCGAACTGGGTCGTCTCTTTCGAAAAGACAAGTCGCGCGAGGTAATTCCCGTGGGGATCCTGCATCCAGTTCAGGAAGTGATCTTTGGGAGTCACGCGGAGGGAATAGCTGCAGATCGGCGTCCGTGAATGGGGAGCAGGACGCAGGCGCACCACCTGCGGACCCAGTTGAACGGGACGATCGTAACTGTAGATAGACTTATGATTGAGGGCGACGCGAATCATGTCAGGGTGGATCTAAAGAATAGTGGGGCCAAAGCGCGAAGGCGGGCCGGGGTTGTACAATTCAATGATGACGGAAACGGGTTGTATCGACAGAGACTCGACTGAGTTCTCGATCCGATGCAAAGTAACGCCGGCGCGAACCGGGAGCCCGAACGGAACTACTCCCTTCCCCCATTCGCGCAAGAGACATAGCGGCACTTGATTTCATCCTGACACCCCGTTGTGGCTGTTCTCGAATCCAAACTGAAAAATTCGATGCGGCCCACCAGCGGTTTTCTGGATGACTTGTCAATTGTGCCTGCGGCCCCCGCATGATCCTTCGTGATCTACCGGGACACGCCTTCGAAGAAGCGCTTCAGCTGGTTTGCGATTGCGTTTGAATCTGACCATTCCCGAGAGACTGGTTCTGGGATTGAGCGGGACTTTCGTTCGCGGCGGCGATCTTCTGCTTGAACGTGAAGAAGTCCTCCCGAACGGCTTCCCCGACGAGGTTCAACTGTTGCTGGAAATCGTCGATGTACTGGTGCAATCCGTGCTGGATAATGTCCTGTATAGTAGTGTAATTCAAATTGGAGCAAAGGCGCCCCATTCTCTGTTCGCAACGATTAGAAAAGGTGGCGGGACTGCTCCCGGTGATGCATCGTAGCGATTCGAGCGCTCGATCGAGGCAAAAATGCATCGCGCGCGGAAAATATCGGTCGAGAATCAGGAAGTCGGCAACCCGTTCGGGCTCGATTTTCCCATGCTGTCGTCTGTACATCACGAGGGCACTCGCCGACTTGAGCAGGGCCGACCAGCGGACGACGTCCAGGGTCGAACCGACATCCCGGGCATCTGGAAGTAGAATGTAATACTGCACATCCACGATCCGGGACGTCTTGTCCGCTCGCTCGAGAAGTCGCCCGAAGCGGGAGAAATGCCACGCCTCGCCGTGAGACATGGTGGCATCGGTCGCCCCGACGAGCATATGACTGGCCAGCCGAACTCGTTCGCAGAACTCCTGCGGTTGATCCAGCGTCGTGGTGAAACCCGCCGCCGAGCGGACCATCATGTAGAATTTGTTAAGTTGCTCCCAGACCACCGACGGAATAATCTCGCGGATCGTGCGGGCGTTCTCACGGGCATACGACGCGCAGGAGATGATCGAGTTCGGATTGAGTTCATCGAACAGCAGGAACTTCAGGACCTTTTCACGTGTCGGTTCGCCGAAGCGCTCGTTGAAGTCTTCCTGATCCCCGGTCGTGTAAACAAGTGGGGCCCACTGGCTGCCAAGACCATCCGCCGATTCACCGAGTGTGATGTTGTAATTCACGTCGATAAACCGCGCGACATTCTCGGCCCGTTCCACATAACGGCTCATCCAGTAAACAGAATCCGCAACACGACTGAGCATCTCACCATCTCCAGACAACCTCTTCGTCTATGAAGGCTGTCTTCATTTTTTTATTTCGTCTGTTTTTATTTCGCGATCAGGTATTCGCGACGGGGAATTAATGAAACCCGTTGCGGAGGACCCAGGTATCTTTGCTGCCACCTCCCTGCGACGAGTTCACCACCATCGATCCCTCACGCAGGGCCACACGGGTCAGGCCTCCCGGCATGACATAGACATCCCGCCCCGCCAACACGAACGGTCGCAGGTCGACGTGTCGCGGTTGCAGCTGCTCGCCACACAGCGTGGGAACGGTGGAGAGCGAGATCAGCGGCTGACCGATCCATTCCCGCGGGTTCGCTTTGATCGCTTCCGCTGTTTTGTCGCGCTCCTCCTGTGATGCCTGCGGCCCCATCAGAATGCCATATCCCCCGGATTCCCCGGTCGGTTTCACCACGAGCTTATCGAGGTTGGCGAGGACATGATCCCGCTGCGCAGGATCAGAGCAGAGATAGGTCGGCACGTTGCGGAGAATTGCATCTTCACCAAGGTAATACTTGATGATCTCGGGAACATACGCGTAGACGGCTTTGTCGTCGGCGACTCCTGTTCCCGGAGCATTGGCTAACGTCACGCGTCCCGCGCGACAGACTTCCATCAGATGATCGACCCCCAGGCAGGAATCGGCCCGGAAACATTTCGGATCGATGAAGTCATCGTCGATACGGCGATAGATCACATCAACCCGTTTCAATCCCTGGGTCGTGTTCATGTAGACGTAACCGTTGTCGACCATGAGGTCGGACCCCTGGACCAGTTCGACTCCCATCTGTTGTGCGAGGAACGTATGTTCGAAGTAGGCGGAGTTATAGATCCCCGGTGTCAGTACAACGGCCGTCGGATCACTGACCCCTTCGGGGGTGCAGTCGAGTAATGTCTTCAACAGTTGTTCGGCGTAGTCTTCAATCGGCGCGACCGACATCCCCTGAAAGACCGGGGCGAAGGTCCGCTTCATCAGCTCGCGGTTTTCGAGCACGTACGAGACACCCGAGGGACAGCGCAGGTTGTCTTCGAGGACGTAGACTTCGCCATCCTTGTCGCGAATGAGGTCGACACCGGTGATATGACACCAGGCTCCCTGCGGGGGCATGAAGCCCTGGCACTGCGGGCGATACGACTTCGAAGTCAGCAACAGTTCTTCAGGAACAACCCCGTCCTTGAAGATCTTCCGGTCGTTGTAGACGTCGGTAATAAAGAGATTGAGCGCCGTGATCCGCTGCTTGAGCCCCGCTTCGATCTTCTGCCATTCCTTGGCTTCGATGATCCGCGGCAGGAGATCAAAAGGCCAGACCTTCTCGGTTCCGGCTGCGTGGCCGTAAACGTTGAAGGTGATCCCCATATTCTTGAGGCTCAGCTCCGCGGCTTTCTGCCGCTGTTGCAGGTTGCCGTCGTCCAGTTCCAGCAGCCGCTCGACGAACCGGGAGGCACTGGGCCGAGGTTGCCCCTCGGGATCAAACATTTCATCAAAACAGTCGACCGACTGATACGGCGCCAGTTGCATCGTTAAGTGTCCTCTGCGTGGGGGGGCGCTTCCGGGGGGGTGAATTGATCATATTGCCGCAGCAGTGCGCACTACAAGAGCAAATCACATACCGGCTCTACTCTATAATGAAGCGGTGGCGCAAGTTACGACAATCAGCCCCGGTAGAGCGCGCTCGCGAACGTGGTGCCGGTCAACTATGCGCGCCAATGCAGCAGATGCCTGCCCTGATATTAGGCAAACCAGCAATTTCTCGTCAGATGGCGATGCTGTATCCGTAGCGCTTTTGTAGGATACGCAGACGACAAAGAGGATCAGGACTCCGCACGCCCCGTTTCCATTGGACCAGCGAAATTATGCCGACAGACAACTCCAACACCAGTGCCGCTCGACTGAAAACGCTCGTGACCGTGTTCCTGGTCTGGACTGTGGCCATGGGGTTCTCGTTCGCGGTCATGTTCTATTTTCTGATCCCGTGGGAGGTGTTCACCGAGAACCACTTTGAGGACGAGTCGTATTTCGTGATCGATGGTGGGCTCTGCTTCCAAGCCGCAGAGCGAGAAGAACCGGTCAATCCCTCCCGATTCACCACGACCAGCAAGAGCAGTGGCAGCAGCCAGGGCCTCAACTACAAAATCCGCTATTCCGTAGATGAACAGTCATCCCCGAAACGGGAGCAGACGATCGAGTTCGAATTCGCCTTCGCGTTCAAAAAGAAGGAGTAAGTGTGATGGACGCAGCGTTCACTGACGCGCCGCGCAATAAAGAAGCCCAGGACTCCCGTCTGATGGACAGGCTTTGGAAGGGTAGACACTGTCGGGCGGGAACCCTGGACCATTCTCACAGATGGAGGGGTGAACTGATTGTAGAGAGAGGGGCACCGGCGAAGTCGATGAGGGTCGCCGGCGCTGAATTCGAGAGCAGGCGTTACGCCTGGATCAGGCCTTCGCGAATCGCGAGCCGGCAGAGTTCAACGCGGTCGTGAATGCCGAGGCGCTGCATCAGTCGATACTTGTGACTGTCGACGGATTTCGATGAGATATGCAGGTCGCTCGCAATCTTCTTCACCGAGTCACCCTCGGCCAGACGACGCAGGACTTCCAGTTGTCGTTTCGTCAACGCGCTCAGCGAGCTTTTGCTGTCGAGTCGATAGGTCCGCGAGCCTTCCTTTTTCTCGAGGCGGTCTTTGACTTCCGCCGCGAAGCTGGTTCCACCGGTCGCGATACGACGACAGTGCTGCACCAGTTCCAGAACCGGCTCGGTCTTTAACAGGTAGCCCCGGGCTCCGGCACGAATCGCCTGATCAACCAGTACATCGGAGGGACGATCGGCCAGGAAGGCGACGTTGATGTCGGGATATTCTTTCGTCAACTCGGCGGCCAGGCTGAAAGGAGACCGGCCGGGCAGATCGACACTGAGCAGCACGAGCTGCGGTTTATGGAACTGAATGGCTTCCATGGTTTCGTCGGTCTCCGAAGTGGTGGTGACGACGATCATGTTGTAGACATTCTGGAATACATAGGCGAGCGCATCTGCGGTCGAGCGATGTGCGTCGGCCAGTAACACGCGCGTCGGAGGAAGCGGATTGGAGTCGTACATGGTGCTCAATCCTTTCGTAGTGGAGTGATCCTTTTCAGGGGAATTGGTCATGATGTGTATAAAAAAACGTGAGAGCTGGATGTTTAATTAACAGCGGCCAGCCTGGGTGGTGTCGAAGGACGTAGGGACCTTCGGCGCAGATAGACAAGAAGGAGAGTGCGCGGAATGCATCAGCCCGGAAAACCGGGAGGCCCTGCGCGGTGCCATCTGAACTAGCTGAAGTCCGTCAGCGGCTCGCTAATTCGCCATGACGACCTGGTGTCGAAGTGAGAGAGAATGGTCGTCGCTGGAGAGTTACCTGAATAATTAGCCTGCTACTCAAATCGGGCAAGCTACCGTTTATATGTTCGCCCCGGCCGATCTGTTGGAATCTCGCCGAAACTCAGTATTTTGCCCCACAGGAATCCGCGAGATTTGGGGCTCCACTGCGCAAAGAAATTTGATAACTAACTAAATTTTTTTCAGGACGGCACTGTAAGTGCCTACAGGCTGATAACTTGCTGATGCAACGAGTGTGCATTAGATTTTCCCCCGACTCAGAGCGTCGAGGGAGTTGACGAAGTCATCGCCATTTTGGAAATTCTTTAAAAATTTCGCCGAAGGGGATGTTCGAGTTGGACGCGCCGCCGTGATACTGGAAAGGGCCCCTTTTTCTCATCCTTTGGATCTCTATGGATGCAAGCGAGATCCCGGAATGACCCCGTCGCGAATCGCACAAACAACACTGATTTTACAGGCACTTTCGGAAGGCGACCCGACGGCATCTGAAGAATTGCTGCCGATTGTCTACGACGAATTGCGCCTCCTCGCCGCCTACTTTCTCAAGAATGAGCGCGTCGGGCATACGCTGCAGCCGACCGCCCTGGTCCACGAGGCGTACCTGAAACTCGTCAATCAGGACAAAGTCGCCTGGGAGGGGAAAACACATTTCCTCGCGATCGCCGCGCGACAGATGCGCCGCATCCTGGTTGACCACGCCCGGGCCAAAATGAGTCAGAAGCGGGGAGGCGGATCGAGCGAACGCATTCCGCTCGAAGAAGTTCTGGTCTTTTCGCACGACAGTCCCGAGGACATCCTCGCGCTCGAAGATTCGCTCCAGAAACTGGAAAACCTCGACGAGAGACAGGCCCAGCTCGTGGAACTGCGGTTCTATGGCGGCATGTCGGTTGGTCAGGCCGCGGAATACCTTGGTATTTCCAAACGAACGGCCGAACTCGAATGGAAAATGATCCGCGCCTGGTTCCGCAAAGAGTTCAATCGAGAATAACCGGCGACGAGGACCGGCTATTGTGACTCGTCATCGGCCCTATTAGGATGCGAACTGCTCCCGGGACGGTAATGCCGCCTGTCCCTCGTCTCTCGCCCCTCTCTGCCGGTTGCCCTCTGCATGCGTCGCTGGTTCCCCGATCACCGCTGTCTCTTCGCCGCGAGCCTGATCTTCAGCGCGGTGCTGGGCTACTTCGCGCAGCTCCCCCTCTGGCATACGGACCTGTGGGGGCACCTCAGCTTTGGGCGGTTGATCTGGGAAAGTGGTGCTCTGCCGGAGCAGGAACCGTTTCTCCTGTTGGCTGACGAGCGCGCGCTCGTCGACACCGCCTGGTTGTCGCAGTTGATCCTGTATGCGACCGAATACCAATTCGGTGTCGGCGGACTGCAATTCGGCTTTGGCCTCGTGATCGCGTTCATATGTACTATCTTCTTTGTCGCCGGATATCGTGTGACGGGACATCTGCTGGCGTGCCTGGTCGGAACCGGACTGCTTCTCTGGCTCGAATGGGTCCAGATCGAAATCATCCGCCCGCAACTTGCGGGAACGGCGTTGTTCGTATTGCTTCTATGCCGCTTTCAGTTTCCGCCGCGACGGGACCTGCTCTGGTGGTTGCCCCCCATCCTGGTCTTCTGGGCGAATCTGCATGGGTCGTTCATCATGGGTGTCGGACTGACCGGCGCCTGGTTTCTGGCCATGGTTATCGACTCGATCAGAACCGAACGGAATCTTACGCGCTGGATTGCGTGCCCCGACATTCTTCTAACCGGGCTCCTGTTGGTGGTGGCGATGCTGGTCCCGCTGATAAACCCCTACGGTATTGGGTTGTACAAAGACGTGGTGACGTTTTCCAACAATCCCAACCTGTATGATCTTGTCGAATGGCAGCCGCTCACCCTGAAGATGCAGCAGGGACGGAGCGCTCTCGTCGTTTCACTGATACTCATCTTTCTCTGGCGACGTAATCGCAATGCAATCTCGACGTATCATCTTCTACTGCTTGTCGTGCTCGGCATCGCGACGCTGCTGAACAGTCGGATGATTGTCTGGTGGGCTCCTGTCGCGGCCATGGAAACGGTGCGGCAACTGGAAGGTTACTGGGGGGACTGGTGCCGGTGGAAATCGGAGAGTGATCTGAATTCTCCGAGGGCGTTATGGACAGCACTCGGCCTGCTGATCGCCAGCGGCACGCTCGTCGTCACCGCGGGCACTCGCAGTGATGCCCGGGTAGGTGATGCGATTCGCGACGGACAGATTCGAAGCGATTTACGACAGGCGGTTTCCGACCAGACACCGCTGGAGCTCACCCATTTTCTACATCAGAAACTCGCCTCAGCGGAGAAGCCGTATCGGATGCTCAATTCGATGGTATGGGGAGACTTCCTGATTTACGCGCTCGACGGACGGCAGCCTGTTTTTGTCTACTCACACGTGCATATCACCCCGCGGGATGTCTGGCTGGAATACAGAAATCTGCTGCAACTGCGCGCGGTATGGCTGGCACGACTCGATGAGCGGAAAATCGACTTGATTGTCCTGGACCGGCGCCAACACCGGGCAGCTTGTGCCGGTTTACGCACCTCACCGCGCTGGAATGAAATCTATGCCGACGCGCGGGGAGCGATCTTCGAGCGAGCGACCGACGCGCAGGCCGATTGAGTTTCGTCATTGCAGGACAGGACTTGCCGCAGACAGTTACCCTGCCTGCGGCAGGGCGGCGATCCTGTTATCGCTTGTTCGCGGCAGCCGGTCGATTCGACGAGAGCGAGTCGGCACCGTGGTTCTTCGTCACGCGTTCGATGGCTTC
>PABD01000063.1 GCA_002702685.1 Planctomyces sp. | reverse complement strand
GCCAAACACCTTGCTCCCCGGCAGCTCGCCGCCCTCCCCCGGTTTGGCACCCTGCGCCATCTTGATCTACAGCTCGTCTGCGTTGACAAGATACTCGCTAGTGACGCCGAAACGCCCGGAGGCGACCTGTTTGATGGCCGATCGACGCAGTTCGCCGTTCTCGTCCGGTGTGAACCGACGGGGATCTTCACCCCCTTCCCCCGTGTTACTCTTGCCGCCGATTTTGTTCATGGCGATGGCAAGTGACTCGTGTGATTCCGCCGAGATCGAACCATAGCTCATGGCCCCGGTACAGAACCGTTTGACAATTTCGGAGGCAGGTTCGACTTCATCAAGTGGAATCGAATTGCCTTTTTTGATTTTCAACATGCCGCGGAGTGATGTCTGCGGATTGACTTCGTCGTTGATCAATTTGGCGAAGTTATCGTAGAGAGCCCGGTTGTTCGACTTCGTCGCCGCTTGCAGGCTGGAGATCGAGTGCGGGTTCCAGGAATGTTTCTCACCCTGTTTCCGGTAATGGAACTCACCGTTGTTCGGCAACTGCGTAATGCGTTCGTTCTCGCGGGGAGGATAACCGATCTCGTGGCGGCGAATGGCTTCTTCCGCTACAACGTCGAGTCCAATCCCTTTGATCCGGCTGGCCGTACCGACGAAGGCCCGATCAATGATCTCGCTATTGAGTCCGAGCGCTTCGAAGATCTGGGCGCCTTTGTAACTGGCGAGTGTCGAGATACCCATCTTGGCGAAGACTTTGAGCATCCCTTTCTTCACACCGACGCGGTAAGTGCTGACAATCTTCTCGTTGGTCCATTCCGCATCGAGAATGCCATCGCGACGTGCCTGGAACATGGCTTCGAATGCCAGGTACGGGTTGATCGCGTCCGCACCGTATCCGGTAAGCAGGCAGAAGTGATGGACTTCGCGTGCTTCGCCCGATTCAAGCACGAGGCCAATGCGGGTACGCAGTTCGTTTTTCACGAGGTGATGATGCACTGCCCCGGTCGCGAGTAGCGTGCTGAGCGCGATCCGCTCTCCGGATACTTTCCGGTCGGAAAGCACGATCAGGCTGTAACCATCGGTGATGGCCTGTTCGCTCTCTTCACAGATTCGATCGAGGGCCGCGCGGATACCCGCCTTCCCTTCAGTGATCGGGTAGGTGATGTCGATCGTTTTGGTTTTCCAACCCCGGTGATCCATCTTCTTGATCGCCGAAAGTTCCTCATTCGTGAGAATGGGATGCGGGACCAGCAGACGGTGAGCGTCTTCAGGTTTGCTGTCGAGCAGGTTCCCTTCGGGGCCGATGTAACATTCCAGCGACATGATAACTTCTTCGCGGATCGAGTCGATCGGCGGGTTGGTCACTTGCGCGAAGAGCTGTTTGAAGTAGTCGTAGAGCATCCGCGGCTGATCGCTGAGGCAGGCGAGCGCGGAGTCGTTCCCCATCGAACCGATCGGGTCTTTCTTGGATTTCAGCAGCGGCAGCAGGAAGAACTGCATCGTTTCCACGCTGTATCCAAAGGCCTGCATCTTTCTGAGCAGTGTGTCTTCGCTGTAGAGCTCGGGCGTATCGCCACTCGGCAGTTCATTGAGCTGGATGCGTTGCTCTTTCACCCATTCTTTGTACGGGCGCGCCTGTGCGTATTCGCGTTTCAGTTCCTCATCGTCGATGATGCGGCCCTGTTCGAAGTCCACCAGGAACATTTTGCCCGGCTGCAGACGTCCTTTGGACGCAACATTCGCGGGGTCAATATCGAGCACGCCGACTTCGCTCGCCATGATGACCTTGTCATCTTTGGTGATGTAATAACGGCTCGGACGAAGACCGTTCCGGTCGAGGGTCGCACCGATGTAGTGACCGTCGGTGAAACTGATCGACGCGGGGCCGTCCCACGGCTCGGACTTCGCGGAGTAGTATTCGTAGAACGCACGTTTATCTTCCGGCATCGATGCATGATTCTGCCAGGCTTCAGGAATCATCATCATCATGCATTCCGGAATCGGACGACCCGAAAGCAGCAGCAGTTCGAGGACGTTATCGAAGTTCCCCGAGTCGGAGCAGTGGTCTTCGACAATCGGGAAGAGTTTCTGGAGATCGTCACCGAAGAGTTCGCTCGAGATATTTCCTTGGCGGGCATCCATCCAGTTTTTGTTCCCGCGCAGCGTATTGATCTCACCGTTGTGGCTCATGAAGCGACAGGGTTGAGCGCGGTCCCAACTCGGGAAGGTATTAGTCGAGAAGCGGGAGTGCACCATCGCCAAGTGGCTGCGATAGTCTTCCGCCTGCAGGTCGAGGAAGAGCGGGCGGACTTGCCAGGTGGTGAGCATTCCTTTGTAAATGATGACTTTGGTAGACAGCGAGCAGATGTAGAACATCAGCGCCTGTTTCATTTTGCCTTCGCGCAGTTCATGGCTCGCGAGTTTGCGGATGACGAACAGCTGGCGCTCGAGTGCTTCCGAGTCGAGTCCATCCGCGGCGGCGATGTAAAGCTGCTCCATGACCGGTTTGCAGTTCATGGCCGACGGGCCGATGTTCGCGGCGACGTGGTCGGTCGGCAGTTCACGCCAGCCGAGGAGCTTCTGGCCCTGATCGGCGATGGTTTTCTCAACGACGCGTTTGCACTCCGCGCGTTCAGCGTCATCCTGCGGCAGGAAGACGTTCCCCACGCCATACAGACCTTTCGCGGGAAGATCGACGCCGAGGTCTTCCTTGGCGACGCGGACGCAGAATTCGTGCGGGACCGCGGTGAGAATACCGGCCCCGTCTCCCGTGTTTTCTTCGCACCCACAAGCCCCGCGGTGTTCCATCGTCATCAGGACGTTGATGGCGTCATCAACGATCTGATGGCTGGCTTTGCCTTTGATGTGCGCAACGAAGCCGATACCACAGTTATCGTGCTCATAACGCGGATCGTAGAGGCCTTGGGCCTCAGGATAGGAACCGTTCAGGACCAGTTTGTCGTTGAGATTATTCGGAAGGGCAAAGTCTGTCATATCAATGGCTCAGATTAAGGTATGTTCAACGGGACGAGTCTCGCTGACACCGGATCGTATACAACTTTACTGGTAGTGGTTATTGGCAACAGATTAGTCTGACCAGACTCCTCACCGCATATCCGGCACTTTTCCGCAGTAACCCTTCAGGGGGCGTGGTGCGGATGCGGACCTCGGTAAGAAACTGACCTTGAAGACCTGCATGAGAACCGAAAGACGGGAGAGAGATGAATCAGGTTCTCATGAATTCGACTTCACGGCCTCCTGCCGTTGACGGGCACGGTAATGATCATTAACCATGCTCACATCGTCGACAAATTCCGTTTGCAGCTTTTCCACGAATCGTTGCGCGGCGATGCTGAACTGTTTGTGTCGACGATGCACAATCCCGAGAGGTCGAACCCAGTGAACTCCCATCAGGCGAATGGCCTTGAGGGTGCCGAGGACTTCCTCGCGGACGACCGTCGGGTGTGGCAGCAGCGAGATTCCTGCGCCGGCTTCGACGGCTCGTTTAACGTTTTCAATGTCATCAAATGTATGCGTGATATCTACCTGAACGCCCTCTTCCTTCAGCCAGCGATTGATCGTTCGCCGAATCTTCAATTGTGAAGCCAGCGCGATAAAAGGTTCGCCGTTGATTTCCGCCGGGGCGATTTCGGTGCGTTCCGCCAGAGGATGATCGGCGGGGACAACCAGTACGATCTCCTGTTTCTGCCAGGGAACGCAGCTGATCTCGCCCCCTTCTCGCGGGAACGACAGAATTCCGAAATCAACCTGGTCCTGAAGGACGTGGTCGTAGACATCGTCGGGAAGTGAGTAACTGAGTTGGATATCAATACCGGGGTATTGTTGATGGAAGTTCTTGATGAACCGTTCCATACTCAGCAGGCCAACCGAATAGATCGCGGAGATGCGAATGCGGCCGGTAACATCATCCTGAATTGTCTTGAGGCTTTCCTCGACCTGACGAAACCGGTCGAGAATATCGCGACAGCCTGAGAGAAAGACCTGGCCGGCTGGAGTGAGCTCCAAGGGCCGGGTTGACCGGTTGATGAGTTGTACTCCCAACCGCTCTTCCAGCGATTGCACCGCTTGGCTTGCTGAAGATTGTGAAATGTGAATGGCTTTCGCAGCTTTGGAAAAGCTGCGGTTACTCGCCACTTCACAGAAGATTTCCACGTTCTTCAAGTGCATTTCAGGTTCGCGCGCCAAAAAGCATTATTATCGGAAATTCTAATACAATGTCCTGCCTCAGTTCAGGCAGTCGGATATTTAACTCGCGAATCGAGCAATCGTCAAGTCTTCCGTCCCCCATGAGGCCCCTTCACCTGCAATTTTCAGCACGTCAAACAGTAAAACTCCTCTCTCTTTCGCCTATTTTTACAGCTGGTGGTGAGTCGTAACCTGTTTAAAAATAATAGCTTGCGTTTCGATAAGGTTCCGTCAGTCCTCGGTATTGTGAAAATTTGCCCAATGGCGCCTGATCTGCGTGAAATTGAGGTGTGAACCTGAGATTTTCCGCAGACTCCACCGGTTCCTCCGCCGATGCCGTGCGAAATTATAGTATCAGCAATAGCGATACTATCTCCTGCGCCAATTGCATCACGAGCCGATATGCGGATTGTCGGAACTGTTCGGGAGGGCCCCCATTTTTTGCAAGAGGGACGCGTCCGGGCCGGTTTTCCAGCGGAATTCCGAGTGGAGAGACGTCGATCTTGATGAAGTCTCTCTACACTTTGATTGCCCTCCACTGAGGAGTTGCCATGCCAACCGAGAAAACCGATATCGTAAAGGAGTTACGATTACGCAGCTGGGCGCGACAGAATTACGTCGTCCTGGCCGATCGCTCAAAGGATTGGCACCCGATCGTTCTGGATGAAATGAATCGCCGCGACAATGAAATTCTCGCGGTGCAAACTGAAAAAGAAGCCTGGATGCAGGCGAAAGCCGGCGGTGGCAATGTGGTCCCGCTGGTCCCCGGCAGCATCCTTGCATTACACGCGCCGCACAAACAGGTGCCGGCCCCCAAGTTTCTGAGCCAGCCGGTCGTTGTTGACTCGCTTGCCGAAGAACTGGCCTGCCACGGCTGGTATTAGAATCTGTCGCGGCACCGACTTTCTCCCACCCGGAAAAATCGCTTCCGAACTTCAATTCTCAAGCGGGCTCGCTTACCGTGCGCCCGCTGAGAAATTAAGCCGCTCTCTGGGGGAATGCACCATTCTCGAAAATGAATTTGGCGAGTCCTCTTATTGCGACATACTCTGCGCCTCTCCTAGAATAAGCTGAGGAAGGAGCGCGCCACCCGCGTGTGGCGATGCTGCCAGCTTGGATTGCAGCCAGCTTGGATCGCAGAAGGAGCCGTCATGATTAGGCCAGGAAATGAGAGCGGGAACGGAATGAGTCGCGGCGCGCAGAGGCCCTTTCTCCGGCACGCTCCCGTTCTGTTCGTCGCCACTTTTTGTGCTTGTGCAGTGCTCCTTCCCGGTTGCTGGCAAGGCGACCCCGTCACCCCGACGACGAATACAACGGTTGCGACTTCGCCAGCCCCGACTCCCGAGAAGCCAGTCGAGTCCGACCCGGAGCAATCTCTTCGACATCTGATCGAGAATTTTCAGACCGATCCCGAGCTCGTCTGGGAGGCCCTCCCCGCGAGTTACCAGGAATCCCTGCAGTCGCAGCAGCAACTTTTCGCCCGCAAGATCGATCCCCTCGCCTGGGAAAAAGTGAATCGATTGCTGGCCGAACTCGGGGTATTGTTCGAGAAGCATCAGGAGGACATCCTCGCCGCTCAGGGAGAGGAACCGTTGCCGATGCTGGGGCAGATGAATGAAACTCAGCTCGAATATCTGCAGGGGCTCTTTACCGCCCTTTCCTCCCCCCCGTTTCAGGAGCTCGAACAACTGAAAGAGCGGCCGTTCGAGGAACTCTGGCTGGCGCTTGCTTCCGCTCTATTTCAACCTGACATCACGCAGGGCGCCGGTGGTGAATCGGCGCTTCCTCAAACGCCGATTCTGACCGATTACTTCGATCGCCTCTCACGCGTAGAAGTCAGCCTCGTTTCGCGCGAGGGTGACAAGGCCGTGCTGAAACTGGTCGATCCTCAGGTTCCCGACGAACCGCAGGAGGTGGAATTCGTGCTGACCGAGGGCAAATGGATCCCCGTACGCTGGAAAGAGGCATGGCCACTCTGGATGGGGCAGGCCAAACTGACGCTCGACATGGCTGCCAATTATCTGAATGGCTTCGTGCTTATGCAGACCCGCCTGCTGACCGACCTCGAAAATCGACTCCAAGACCTGAACCAGATCGAAGACTCCGCGGAATTCGCGACCGCCTGGCAGTCGGCGATGGAGGAAGTGAAAGCCCGTTTGCCGATGCCGACCACATCAACGGCAGCGAACGATGATGCGACCGCTCCCCCCGCGAAGCCACTGAGTGAAATCGATGTCAATGCGCAGGCGATGATCGTCCTGGATCGCGCCCTCACCGAAACCGAGCAGGAGCAATACTCCGAACGAATTCTGGACTTATGCCAGTACCCCGATGCCGCTGTCCTCTTACCGCCCGAGGTTGCTGAACAGGAAACACGATTTCGCCTGATGCCGGTTCCGGATCTGAAGGCTGTCGCGAACGCGGTGGACTTTGGCGTCGTACAGGAAGTCGACACCGACCAACAGCAGATCCGCATCTCGCTTCCCGCCGAGTCGGCTGAATAAGCCTTACGAATAGTTCGCGGCCGCGCATGAAAAAACCTGTCGCCCACACGTGGCCGACAGGTTTCAGGTGTTCTTTATAAAGGTCAACACGCCAATCAGGCGGCGTCGGCCACTTCGTCTTCGAAATCTTCATCATCATAGACGAGGTAGTAGATGCTGTTCATCGCTTCTTCGAGATAGCAGCGAATGTTTTCGCTTTCGACAGTTTCGGCCAGTGCTTCCAGGTTGCTGACGACACGGTCGACTTCGTCGCTGGAGATTTCTTCGAAGTTTTCTTCTTCTGCGGAGTTGATCTGGTCAGACATTATCGTGTTCCTTCGCGATTAAAATGCCTCGGGTGATGGATGACGGGTGTAATGGAGTTAACTGTATCGCGGAGTTTGATTGTTTCTCGTCAACAGGCGAAACAATCAAACCGTTTCGGGCAGGGAGCTCGTTCGATCCTTCCGTGAATCGCCTGGCAACATCCTGCTGATTACGACCTGCCTTTCGGTTGGTCGTGTGGCGGGATTATAGGAAAAATCCGATTTCCCCCAACCCCAGATTTCCCGACATTTTCCCACGGATGCAACCGCCAGAAACAACCTCGAAATGCGGCTTGACATCCAGAAATTGAAGGTGTTCTCGTCCTGAAAGTCGCACTCGCCGTGGCTTATTTCTTCACGCTGGCGAATGACAGAATTTGACCATCCTGGTGTAAACGCGTCTTGAGTTTTTCATACGGCAGTTCCTGGACGGGGACTCCCTCCTCGATCGCGAGACAGGCGGCTGTCGCCGCGCTCTGGCTGGTACACATCAAAACCGGCTCCATGCGGATACTGGCAAAGGCCGTATGGCTCGCGCTCAGGGCAAAGGTAACGAACAGATTGTCGCATTCGTCCTGTTTGGGAACGATCGCACCGTAGCCAATCGGATAGGGTCCAGCGCCGCCACGACCGCAGGCAAGTTTGCCTTCGCGCGTCACCACTCCATCCTTGACGATGCGGCGAATTTCATGGGCGTCGGTTCCATAGCTTCCTATCGATACAGCAGCGGGGGCCACTTCCCGGCCGTGCGTGTGGTGCTCGGTCATGACGAGATCGCTGACCATGCGGCGGCCTTCGCGTATATACAGCTGATGTGGCCAGCCACCATTATCGACGAATTCATCTTTGGGGAGGCCAAACCGCCGCATGTCACGACGCACCTTGAGGGGGACCCGTTCGTCTGTCACCAGAAAATGCAGCAGGCCGCGATGATAGTCTTCGTGTTCGCGGGCAATTTCTTCCCGCTCGGCGTAACTCGCTTCCGGCCAGGCGTGGGACGCCCCCGGAAGATTGCCCCCGAAAGTGGCCGTGTTGAAATCATATTTGTTGTTCGGCAACGGATCGTATTTTGAGAACCAGCGAAGATCCATATCATCGCCATTCTCGAGGCAGGCTTCGATGAATCGGATCACAATTTCGTAGCGGGCAGGGTCGTAGTCGTCGGGAGGGGTGATCGGCAGCTGGTTGTCGGGGGCGGTCGTCAGACAAAGTCGATAACAATACGCCTGCACTCCAGGCGCGGCCTCACCCTCTACACCCGGTTCACCCTCCTGTATCAGCGGCAGGAGTCCACTTGAGGGTTCCCCTTTGACAACGTACGGGTCGAGAGGGAAATCGCGATCCCATACCCCCTGCCCACCGGGTACTCGGCCATTGTCGCCGGGCGTAACATGATTCCAGCGCGGTTTGTAGTCCGGCTCATACTGTATACCGTTGAACGACTCGTTGTACCTGGCATTTCCCTCGCGCATCAGGGTGTAACTCACACCGGCCGCGGCCATCAGATCCCCTTCGTAGGTGGCGTCGATGAACATTCTGGCGGAGACCTCTGTTCCATCTTCAAGAACGAGGCCGGTAATGTGGTTTCCTGCTTTACGCACGGCTTCAAGCTTCGCTCCTTTGAGGACACGAACTCCCGCTTCCTCTGCCATTTCATTGAAGACAGTCTCTGCGATGTGTGGCTCGATCGAATACGCTCCGCCTGTCTTCGGACCGCCGGTCCTTTTGAAATCCTGATTCCAGTCGAGCTGTTTTCCATAGTTTGCAACCAGACACGAGAAATACTCACGCGCGATTCCGCCCACTGTTCGTGGATCGCCGATATCGACGGCGCTTAGTCCGCCGGAGGTCATTCCTCCGAGATGATTTCCCGTTTCCAGCAGGAGAACTCGTTTTCCCATCCGCGCCGCTTGTACGGAGGCAACCACGCCCCCCGATGTCCCACCATAAATGCAGACATCCGCCTCTTTTTCGCCACGTACCCAGGCGGAATCGAATGTTGCGACGGTGAGTAATCCCGTCCGGTAATGGTTTTCCCCGTCGGTGCTGCCACGTTCATAAAAGCAGAGGATCGTTCCATCGGCTAACGCGGCGAGGTCGCTGTATCCGCTGAAGCCAGGTTCGAGAGTCCGGCTCGCCGTCCAAGTCTGGCCTTCGTCTTCGCTGAGTTTGATCGTAACGTTGATGCGGTCGCGTCCCCGCCCCGGTTCCTCGCGGCCATCCGTTCGCTTCAGATTATGTGGATTGGAAAAGGCGATCAGGCCCGGTTGATCTCCGTCCGGTTCACGCACCCGGACGATACCAGCCATGCAGATCGGTTCGAGCAACTGGTCGTCAAATTCCGGCTTCGACCAGTCGGTCGCGCCATCGGGGCTGGTGGTGACCAGGCGGCGATGCTCCTTCGATTCGCTCCGCGTGTTCAACATCACGCGGCCATCCGCCAGTTCGACAATGACGGTCTCGTTCGGATTGATGTGCTCATCCGTATCCGGAACAGCGATCTCCCCCCGGTGCCAGGTCTGCCCATGATCGTCGCTGTAGATGGTCGCGGTGACGGAAGGACGATGGGCATGTCCCCCGGTTCCGAGTGACAGCCAGACAGGGACCACCAGCCGACCCTTATGGGCGCCATGTCTGAGTTGAATGCCATGCCCCGGACCCGTCGCGATGACCTTCCAGTCGTACTCAGTGCGAAACTTGTCGAATGTGCTGGTGATCTCGACAGGCTCGGACCAGGTCACTCCGTCATCGTCGCTTCGCATGTAGAAGCAACTCATGTACTCGAGGCAATAGAGGAAATGCACTGGCCCCGTTTCGTGGTCGACGATGGCGACGGGGTTGTTAACCGTGTTCTCTCCCGGCTCATCCAGATTCTGAGCGGCTGCGACCGGGTTTATCGGCAGGTCCCCTTTCACCTCGACGATCTTCTGGGCCGGCAACCAGGTCTTGCCCCCATCCGTGCTGCGACGGAGCATCACATCAATGCAGCCCCAGTCCCCACGATCACCTTTGCGGGCTTCGCAGTACGCAAGGATGGTCCCTTTGTCGGTTACCACAATCCCCGGGATGCGATACAGTTTGTATCCATCCTCCCCTGCGCGAAAGAGGTCGGTTTTCGACACTTCCGCTGCGAAGACCGATGCCGATGGAGCACAAGTCAGCAGAGTAAACAGTATTCCGATAAGAAGGGAGACGGAGCGGCGTGGCAGAATCGGCATCATGGAATGGCCTCAGCTGGATCCCCTGGGGGAATTAAAAGCGGGCATCAGACAAAGGATCGCGGATCAATCGAGTTGGGGTGCGAGTCGAAATTCGGCTTGCTGCGCCTTGAGAAATTTTGCGCGCAGACTCTTTCGTTATAACTCGCGGCTGGACGAGGCGGGGTTATTTCTTCTTCGCTTTTGCTTTTTTCTTCGCGGCTTTCTTAGCTGTTTTTTTTGCCGCTTTTTTCGCGACCTTCTTGGCTGCGGCTTTCTTGGGTGATTTCTTCTTGGCTGCTTTTTTCTTTTTGGCCTTATCTTTTTCGAAGATCGAATCCCAACCCTGGGCGTATTTCTTCGACGTGCCGGTATGGACGGTGTAGCCCGTCATGATGAATCCTCTCGTATCGGGTGCGTATAAACGTATGATGAAAAAACGGAGAGAGCGTGATCCACTCGCGGACCAGGCGATTCTTACGCGAATCAACGGCCGGGGTAATCACACCGATAGCTTAACTTGTCGGGCGATGAACGCAAACCGCCTCGGCGAATTCGCGCATCAGGCTATCGTAAGCGCGCTGCCCAGTCGAAGGCGAGGTCGAGCGCGGGAGCGGAATGCGTGAGCGCGCCGATACTGATGCGATCGATCCCTGTTTCGGCGATTCCGCGCACTGTTTCCAAAGTGACGCCACCCGAGGCTTCGAGCTTTGTACCTTCGGAAAGATCGTTCCGCATCGTGACTGCGTTCCGCATCTGTTCGAGGGTCATATTGTCAAGCAATACGTATTCCGGTTTCGCTTCGAGCGCGTCCTGGAGTTGATCGAGCGTATCGACTTCCACTTCGACGGGGACAGGAAGTGGGGATTCCCGTCGTGCTTCCTGAATGGCCAGGGCAATCGTACTCCCCGTCTCCTCTTTCCAACCGGCTAGGTGATTGTCTTTGATCAATATCCCGTCGTAGAGCCCCATGCGGTGATTGGTCCCCCCGCCTGCCCGCACGGCATATTTCTGCAATTGCCGATACCCGGGAAACGTTTTACGCGTATCCAGGATTTCGACGTCAAGCCCCTCCAACTCATCGACAAATCGGCGGGTCATGGTGGCGACACCGGATAGCAACGTCAGAAAATTAAGGGCGGTCCGCTCGCCCGTCAGCAATGTTCGCAGCGGCCCCGCGACGGTCGCCACGACCGAACCGGCGATGAGCGGCGAACCATCGTCCAACAGCGGTTTCCATTCAACCTTTTCGTCCATCTCTCGGAAAACGGCGGCTGCGATCGGCATTCCGGCAAGAACGCCTTCTGTCCGCGCGACGATCTGCACTTCGGCCATTTCGCTGGCGGGAATAATGGTCTGGCTCGTCAAGTCACCGACGCTACCGAGGTCTTCCGCGAGCGCGAGTGTGATCAACTTTTCGGCGGCATCCTGTTCCGCGGGGCCATAACGCAGATTGCTGTTCATTCCGAGAGACTTTTTCAGAGTAAGATGGTGAGTAAAGTTCGTTCGCACTACCAGCAGGCATTGTAACAGGAGGCAGGAAAAATTTCCGGTTCTCTACTCTTAACGAGCTGAGATTGTCGGCAGAGGTTCGAACTGAAATAATGCATTGGCGATGACGCAGTTGACCGCCGCGCATCCGGCAAACCGGTCAACGCATGGATCCATCAAGGCTCGACCGCAGTCCTGACTGTGAATAAGGCCAAAACAGGGAAAAGGACGGAATGAAATGATTGTAGGTGTCCCACGCGAAGTTAAAGTCGATGAATACCGGGTCGCGATGATTCCGGCCGGAGTAGAAGAACTGACGAAGGCCGGGCACAAAGTCCTGGTAGAGCGGGACGCCGGACTCGGCAGCGGGCTCTTCAATGAAGACTACGCCGGGAACGGCGCGGAGATCGTGGAGACGGCCGCCGAGATATTTGAGCGGAGTGACCTGATCGTCAAAGTGAAAGAGCCTCAACCCGCAGAGTGGAAACTGCTCCGATCAGGACAGATGGTCTTCACCTATTTTCATTTCGCCGCGAGTGAAGATTTAACCCGGGCGATGCAGGCGGCGGGGATCACCGCCATCGCCTACGAGACGTTGCAGGGAAGCAAGGGCGACCTTCCGCTGCTTACCCCCATGTCCGAAGTCGCCGGAAGGATGAGCATCCAGCAGGGCGCGAAATATCTCGAACGCCCTCAGGATGGCCGCGGAATTCTCTTGGGTGGCGTACCCGGTGTCGCACCGGCCCACATTGCGATCTTCGGCGGTGGCGTCGTCGGCAAGAATGCGGCGCAGATCGCGGCCGGCTTTCAGGCCGATGTCTGTATTCTCGACATTAACGTCGATCGACTTCGATATCTCGAAGACATCATGCCCCCGAACGTGAATACCTTATACAGCGACCGGCATAACATCCGCGAGCAATTGCAACGGGCCGATCTCGTCATCGGTGCCGTACTGATTCCAGGTGCCAAAGCCCCCAAGCTGGTACTGGAAGAAGATCTCAAAATGATGAAACCGCGGGCCGTGATCATCGATGTCGCCATCGATCAGGGAGGCTGCGTCGAAACGAGTCGCCCGACGACACACTCCCAACCGACATTCATCGAGCATGACATCGTCCATTATTGCGTTGCCAACATGCCGGGTGCGGTGGGGCGTACGAGTACCTACGCGCTCAGTAATGTGACGTTCCCGTACATCTTCAGGATCGCCAACCTCGGTTTGGAACAGGCGGCGGCAACGGTTCCGGGGATAGTTTCGGCGATCAATGTTTTCAACGGGAAGATAACGAACGAGGCGGTCGCACGGACATTCGGTTTGGATTACGAGCCGTTTTGATGCGATCGAATGAAAGCTTTTGTTGTTACCGTCTTTATAACACCATCCCCATCAGCGTCACCCAAGCCGCGCAGATGGGGGGCGCGATCAGTCCCAGGATCGAACCGAGCTTCAGAAAATCGCGCGAGCCGCATCTTTCCGTGGCGTAGACCATCGCGTTGGGGGGCGTGGCGACAGGCAAACACATCGCGGCCGAAGCACACAGGGCGATGACCACCGCTGTTTCCAGCTCCATCCCCGGATTGAGGGTGATGCCGAGTGGAATGAGGATGTTGGCTCCCGCCGTATTGCTCATGAAGTTCGAAAAGAGGACCGTGGTATAACCCAGCAGCAGGACGAGCCAGAAGCTTGAGATCGAATCGGTGGGAAGATGGTCGACCAGCCAAGTCGATAACCCGGTCATCGTAATAGTCTGGCCGAGCGCGAGTCCCCCCGCCAGCAGGAACAGGACATCGTACGGGAGCGTACGGACGTCATGTTGAGTCAGCAGACCGCTGGTGGTAAAGACGACGATCGGGATGAACGAGACCACCGCCGTCGGCAGGCCATGCCACTGCCCTGTCATCCACAGCAGAATCGTCATGGCGCAAGTGCCGATCACAGTCCAGCGTTGCCACCGTTTAACGGGATTGATGGAATGGTCCGTGTCTGAAGAAACACTCGGCGTCATTGGTACCGTCATCTTCTCCAGGAGACCCTGAATCGAAACCGCTTCTTTCAGGTATTGGCGATGCAGATAGAAAAGCTCGATCGAAACAAGCAGCAGTCCCGGAGGAAGGCCTAATACCATCCATTTGAGAAACGGGACCGCGATCGGTTCCTGCAGCTGGGCGAGGCTACCGACGGCGATGGCGTTCGGGGGCGTGCCAATCAGGCTCCCCATCCCGCCGAGGTTCGCGCCTACGGCGACCACCAGCACCAGTCCGGTGATATACTTGTTCTTGTCCGCTTGTGCCCAGATCGGGCGCAGCATTGCCAGGACCATGGCAGCTGTCGCCGTGTTCGAGATGAACATCGAAAGGCCGAACGTGGTGCAGAGCACGGATGTCATCAGGGAACTGGGAGTGGTGTTCCGGCGCAGGATCAATTTATTGGCGATAAGATAGTCGACGGATGTTTTGGACATTCCCGCGGCGAGAACGAACCCTCCGAAGAAGAGCCAGATGAGGGGATGGCCCAGCACCTGGACGAACTCCTCCCAATCGTGGGCGTTCTCCGCGAAGACGCCTCCCGGTTGGCCAAGCAGAGCGATCTGCAGACCAATGATGAGAATACCGACAGCGAAGGCTGGAACTGCGTCCGATATCCAGAGAGATGCTGCGAAGAGCAGGATAAAAAGAGCTCGTCTGGCAGCGGGTTCGAGACCGGTGGATTCAGGCACCAGCCAGGCGATGGTAGATGAGATCGCCAGGCAAAACAGGAAGATCCAGATTTTCCAGGGAGAGCTGATTTCGAGCAGGCGAAAAACGGATCCGGCGATCTGGTTCCGGACGTGACGAGAGTTCGGCGAATTCGACATAAATCGAGACGTCTTTCTGACTTTTAAAAAACGCGATTTATCCAGTGGGGGGCGAGCCGAGCCTGAATATGGACGGTAATGTAGTCAATCGCGAAATAAAAGAAAGGGTGACGCCCGGTTCCCGCTTGTTGGTTCTCGGTCATTTGTCAACTTTTCATCATTGAGCGAGGTGGGGCAATTTGACATCGACGGGGAGGAGTGCGAGGCCTTGGAGGAGAAACTTCGTCTTACAGTGTTTCCTCGCATCGTAAGCGCGAGAATCATCTTGCTCCGGGGCGGCCTGATGTCTACCATAGTTAAAGAGATACACAATTTTTGTGCATCCTCTTACCCTCCAGCTCTTTAGACGGAAATGCTCCCTTTTGCTGAGATGTACGGTTTGATTCCCCAGAAGTGGTTGCTCAACCAGACGCCGCTTTTCTGAAGAACAGGCCATGGCTGATCAGATGCGCCACAGGTGTGAATAGTCGAGCGACGTGCCAGGGTCGGCGGTAAGCGTGAGAAATCGTTCCTTACATCAGGATCGATGAGTTGGCAATCCGATTGCCGGGAGTTC